>CALWTU010000035.1 GCA_944384515.1 uncultured Clostridia bacterium | reverse complement strand
GTATCATCTGCGCTACCTGTGCTGCGGTTTTTGTGCCATATGAGCGTTTTGAATACTTATTGAAGGTTGTCGAAACCTTGATTTGCGCATACAAAGAAAAAATAATCGAAAGAATAAACAGTCCGTATATAATTATGTCTATCATTCCATCATATCTCCTAAGTTTATTTTTCTTCCGCGAATAAAGTCCTGGGCGCTCATCCTGCCTTTTCCTTCCGGAATAACCTCGGTAACCTTTATTCCGCCGCTTCCGCATGCGACAACAAAGCCGCCGTTCTTTCCGCTGTCTACATCAACGACCTCTCCCGGCTTTCCGTTTGCGCTGACGGGCGCCTCTTTACGTATTTTAATCATTTTCCCGTTAAGATATGCAAATGCGCCGGGGATAGGCGTTACACCCCTTATTCTGCAGTCGACGGCTTTTGCGTCGAGTGTAAAATCTATTTTTGCGTCTTCCTTTTCGATTTTCGAAGCATAAGTGGCAAGAGAGTCATCCTGCTTCTCTCTTGTTGCTTTGCCCTCATAAATAAGGTCAATCGTCCTTGAGAGAAGAGCCGAGCCAATCAGGGCGCTCCTGTCATGTATCGCCTCAAAGTCATCACAGCTCTCTATGGCAAATGCCTCTTTTGAAATAATGTCACCCGTATCAAGCCCCTCATTCATATACATTACGGTAACTCCAGTCTCACGCTCTCCATCCATTATCGCACGCTGCATGGGAGCCGCGCCTCTGTATTTCGGAAGCAGGGACACATGAAGATTTATACATCCGTATTTCGGGTATTCAAGAACTGCGGCGGGAAGAATTTTTCCGTACGCCACAACCACAATAAGATCCGGGACAATCTCGTTTAAAAGTGCCGAAAATTCCTCGTCTTTAAGGCTTTTCGGAGTATATACTTTTATATTGCTTTCCAAAGCAAGAGCCTTTGTCGGGGTAGGAGTCATTACATTGCCCCGTCCCCTCGGCTTATCCTCTCTCGTGACAACCGCCGCAACATTCTTTCCGTCATCAATAAGCCTTTTAAGACAAATTGCGGAAATCTCGGGAGTTCCCATAAAGAGTATTCTCATCTTCTCCCTCTCTCTCTGTCCGTCATAGGTGAAATCTGCACATCGGTGTAAAGTTTGCCGTCAAGATGGTCGCACTCATGGCAGATTGCTCTTGCCAAAAGGTCGCTGCCCGTAAGCTCATATTCCTTACCCGTCCTGTCAGTCGCACGGACGGTAACCGCCTTCGGTCTTTTGGTAATCCCGTACTGTCCGGGATTTGAGAGACAGCCCTCCTGCTCCCTCTGCTCTCCCGCATAGCAGATTATCTTGGGGTTGATAAGCTCATAAACCTGCCCGTCCTCAACCTCGATAACCGCAACTCTGCGCAGAACTCCGACCTGAGGTGCGGCAAGTCCGCAGCCGCCTGCGGCACGCATAGTCTCTATCATATCGTCAATAAGCGTGATTATTCTCGGCGTTATCTCTTCAACAGGTCTTGCAACCTTTCTGAGTATCGGTTCGCCGAACTTCACAATTTTCAATATAGCCATAGTACCTCCGCCTGCAAACTTTTTCACACGCCGAAGGGATTCATATCGGCAGAAAGATTAACATCTTTGCATAGAGCAAATTTTTCAAGACACTCGCGGAAAAACGCTCTTGTTTTAGAATTAAGTTTGCACTTAAATATCATTTTCATTCTGAATTTACTGTTAATTTTATATACCTGCGCCTCAAACGGTCCGAAAACCACAAAAGGCAGACTGTTATATTCTTTATTAAGTCTTTCAAGGACAAACTCCGAAAGAGTTACAGATGAGCGCATAAGCTGAGCCTCATCCTCAGAGGTCAGCGTCAAGGTGACAATATCGCAAAACGGCGGATAGGAAAGCTCTTTCCTTATGGCGATCTCCCCCTCATAAAAGCTGTCATAGTCCTGAAGACAGGCAAGCTTTATAATCTCGTTTTTAGGGGAATACGTCTGTATGATCGCCCTGCCTCCCGGGCCCGCCCTGCCCGCTCTGCCTATCACCTGAGTGAGCAGTGAAAATGTCCTCTCCGCCGCCCTGAAGTCGCTGACATAAAGCGACGTGTCCGCAAGCACAACGCCAACAAGCGTAACTCGGGGAAAATCATGCCCTTTTGCAACCATCTGAGTGCCTAAGAGAATATCCGCCTTCCCCTCTCTGAAATCCTCAAGCATTCTGTCGTAGGAAAGCTTGCCTGTAGTGGTATCAGCGTCCATACGCATAACCGTCATATCAGGAAGATATCTTGAGAGTTCTCCCTCGACCTTCTGCGTTCCGAATCCTAAAAAAGAGAGGTCGGTGCCGCCACATTCCGGGCATGCCTTCGGAAGCTTCTGTGTGTATCCGCACATGTGGCACATCAGTTTGCCCTCTCCGCCGACATGATATGTGAGAGATACGCTGCATCGGGGACAGCTGAGAACCTCGCCGCACTTTTTGCAGCTTATCTGGCTGTTGTATCCCCGTCTGTTTAAAAACAGTATTCCCTGCTCGTCTCTGCTTTGACAGCCCTGAAGTTCTTTTAAAAGTCTGTCGCTTATAGGTCCGACATTTCCGAGCCGTATCTCCTCTCGCATATCCACTATAACAGCCTCGGGAAGCTCAAATCCGCCGTATCTCTCCTTGAGCTGAATGAGAGTATATATTCCCGATTTTGCTTTGTAAAAGCTCTCAAGAGAGGGGGTTGCAGACGCAAGAAGCAACAGCGCATTGTGACGCGCGCATCTGTATGCCGCCACATCTCTTGCATGGTACTTGGGATCGCTCTCCGACTTATAGGTATGCTCATGCTCCTCGTCCATAATGATAAGACCTATATTGTCAAGCGGCGCAAGAACCGCCGAGCGGGTGCCGATAACCACATCAACACCGCCATCCCTGATTCTCCGCCATGCATCAAGACGCTCTCCCTGGGAGAGGGATGAGTGAATTGTGGCAACCCGCCTGCCGTATCGGCTGCAAAATATACTGAGAGTCTGCGGTGTAAGCGCTATTTCCGGAACCATCATTATAACCTTTTTGCCCTCGGCAACCGCCTTATCAATAGCACTCATGATTATTTTTGTTTTACCGCTGCCTGTTATTCCGTGAAGCAATGCGCATCTCGGTTTATCTTCAAGATACAGTTTTTCAATAACCCCGTACGCCGCCCTCTGCGCTCTGCTGAGCACTATCGGTTCGGTATCCGTTTTCGAAAAATACTTCTCATACGGATTGCGGTAAAGCTCGGTCTTATCAGATGTCAGAATTCCTTTTTTGATAAGTGCGGCAATATGTGCCGCCGTCACACCCGGCAGCATCTTCACAATCTCTCTGTCCGCACTGCCTATACCTCTCAGATATCTGAGAATTTCCCTTTGACCTTCGCTTTTTATTCTGCCTTTGCCGTCAGAGGAAAGCAGCTTCTCCGTCTCCTCTTCGCCGACTGCAAGTGACAGCAGCTCCGAATATTTTATATTAAGATTTTCCGAAAGCGCACCTCTCGGAAGAATCGCCTTCGCCGCCTCGCCGAATGTACACAGCGTATGCTCCTTTAAAAACAAGCAAAGCCCGAGCATCTCCTCCGTAAAGGAAATCCGGGCTGAAAGAACCGAATGTACGGGCTTGATATTCATCCCCTCCGATTTATCCTTCACTAAGGCGACAACTCCCATACGGAGCTTGTTCTGCCTGCCGAAAGGTACTCGAACTATATCACCGACACAAATATCCCTGTCGGTGTAATAATCAAAGGCTCGGTCTATGTGATACGGAGCATCAAAAAGATAAACCTCACAGTACATTCCGCATCACCTCAATGTTAATTTTTATCAGGGTGTACCATCTTAAATCTTCCCATCTCAAGATCCGAGATAGCTATTGTAACAGCCTTCTTATCTCTGTACATAGGATCTACAAGAGCGGAGAGAGGTTTATCCGTCTCATGGTTGTCAATCATTTTCTGAGCCTTGTTCTTCATCTCAACATACTCATCCGTTACGATACGGGCGCATTTTGCAACGCCTACAACAAGCTCATATCTGTTAAATTCGTTTTTGGTAAGTTCTTCAATTGTTGGGTAAATCATATTTATATCTCCATTTCATTTTTTCATAACTTAATGCCGAAAATATCGCCGCAGAGACAGCGTTTAATTATAGTTTCGGGCAATGCACATAATGGGAAAAGCCTTATTTTCTGTCCGCTTCCTCTGCCTCGGCGTCCTCGCCGTCTCCGCTCAAACGCTTTATCAGCGTCTCTGTCATAAGCGAAGAGAGGACAACGTGGTCAGAGTCGGTAACGATAACCGCCCTGGTTTTCTTGCCGGCGGAGGCGTCTATCACGCGGTTTTCCGCCTTGGCATCCTGCACAAGCCTCTTTATCGGCGCGGCATCCGGCGAGCATATCGCAATCACCCTGTCAGCCGATACTAAATTTCCGAATCCGATGTTTATAAATTTCATATAAGTCACTCTATATTCTGAACCTGCTCGCGGATCTTCTCGAGTTCGCCCTTCATATCCACAACTATATGCGCTATCTGAGAATTGTTGCACTTTGAGCCGATTGTATTTGTCTCCCTGTTAAACTCCTGAAGCAAAAAGTCAAGTTTTCTGCCCGGCGGCTCATCAAGACCGATCAACTCGTAAAAGGAGTCAAAGTGCGACCTCAGCCTCACAAGCTCCTCGTCTATTGCAATTTTATCAGCCCATATTGCGCATTCGGTCAAAATCCTGTTTTCGTCGATCTCGACGGAGTTATCATCAAGAATACTCCTGAGCCTTGCCTCAAGTTTTGCACGGTATCCGGATTTATCACTCTCGGAAAACTCCGATATCTTCTCCGACATTACTCGCACCTTCTCTATTTTCTCGGTGATATCGGCTAAAAGCCTCTCACCCTCTGCCCTGCGCATCTCACGGTATCCTGCCAAAGCCTCATCAAGACAGAGCTTTATCTGCTCCCAGTCTTCATTTGGGTCCTCCTCGGATTTACGGCAGATAAGTACGCCCTCGTTCCTTGCAACACTCATGACACTGATATCATCTGCAAGTCCGTACTCGTCCCTGAGTACACGCAACGCTCCGAGATAACTCTCAAGATAATCTCGGTCAACCGTTATTTCCCCTTCAAGCTCTGAATGAGACTCGACTGTTATGTAACAATCAACCTTCGCACGGCCGACCGCCTGAGTTTTGATATAATTTTTAATTTTCTCTTCGAGAAATGAATATGTCCTCGGCATCTTCACATTGCAGTCAAAAAACCTTGAGTTGACACTCTTGATTTCTATCGTGATGTCTTTTTTCTCCCCGACGGTCTTTGCCCGTCCGAAAGCCGTCATGCTCATTACCATTATTTGATGCCCCCTTTTCTGCCCGAATTCTTACTCTTCTTGGAAAGCGCTTTAATCTCCTGCATAAAGGACTCAATATCTTTAAATTCGCGGTAGACAGAGGCAAATCTTATATACGAAACAATATCACAGTCACGAAGCCTTGAAAGCACCATCTCTCCGATTTGCTTTGAGGAAATTTCAGTGATAATGGAATTTTGAAGCTCGGCTTCAATACTGTTTGCAATCTGGTCAGCGTCAACAGGCCTTTTCTGACATGCACGCTTGATTCCGAGAGAGAGCTTGTGCTTATCAAAAAACTCTCTGTCACCGTTACGCTTTATAACCGTAACCGGTACAGTATCTATAACCTCGTATGTAGTAAATCTCTTACCGCAATTGGGACACTCGCGCCGCCTTTTAATACTTCCGCCGTCTCCGACAGGTCGGGAATCAAGCACTCGTGAGTCCGAAAAATTACAAGCTGGGCATTTCATCTCATCAACACCTATATATTTTATATATTATTTTCATACTATTATATCATAAGTTAACTGAAAAGTAAAGGTTTTTAAAAAATAATTAACTTTTTCATTTAAAATAAAAAAAGTACGAGACTTGCAAAACAGAAGCATATGCAAATTATAGTTTACATTTTCCGTTTTAAGTCTCGCACCGTGTTAAATTAACTGTTGGTTTTGTCTTTTCCTTTAAACAGATTTTCAAGGCAGTTTATACGGAGGTTTTTAAAATACTTGAATGTGAGCGGCCACACAATTCCTGCAAAAACAACTATTATAAAATATCTCACACCTCTTGCAACATACTCATTTGAGAATATCCACTCAAGCGGCATCTTAAGCCCCGCTTTAATTCCGATAACAACGCCGAGTCCTATGACAAACTTTATTATCTGCGCATACCATCTCGCCTCTGTCTCAAAATTGATATACTTTGAATCTGTAAAATAGACTGCTATCATTCCGATACCGCAGCCCAAAAGTGTAGAGCTGTTCTCTTTTGCACTCATAAGATTTGCCTCGTCAACTCCCGTCGGGTCAAGCAAGAAAACATACAGCACAAGTCCGACGGACATCAGAAAGCATACACCGGCAATATACGGCATAAACTTTTTAAATCTCTCCTCAGTTTTAAACATCGGATAAAATCCGAATACCAAAGCCGCACCCAAAAGCAGAGATACGCCGACATCCAGCGGAGTATGTACTCCGAGATACATTCTTGATAATGCTACAAGAATTATCAGCGTTACGGTAACTATTCTGACCCACCTCTTCGGTGTAAATCTGCCGACCGAGCCGAGGGTGCCTGCCACATTCTGCGTGTGTCCTGAGGGGAAAGAATATCCCGTCGCCTCTTCCCTTGCAGACTCCACAATCGTAAAGTCCGGATCCTTTACCCACGGACGGGGTATTTTGAATATTAATTTTGCCGCTTGGTTTACTATTGTTCCTATAAGTCCGACGCTGAGTATATAATACCCCTCTCTTTTGTTTACGCACCAAAAGAATATTATCGCGATGGCAAGGAACAGCGTTTCCTCACCGAGATGAGTTATGGCAGAGAAGAAAAAATCAAAAACCGGGTTTCTGATCTTCTCAAGCAAATATAAAAATTCCATCTTTGCTCCTTTATTTTTTACACCGAAGCGAGGTTGAAAATTCATATTACCGAAAGACTTTTAGATTTCAAGTTCTTGGGCTTTAGATATTCTGACTCTCACACGGCGTCAAATTCCAATCTCCGAAATTACGGCAGGTAGATGTAAAGATACACTCCCACCCACTGCACAATCGCCCCGGCAAGGACGAAAAAGTGCCATATAAAATGAGATACTTTTACTTTAATGGCAAACGGTATAACTCCGATTGAATATATAATGCCGCCGCCGAGTATATATCCGACGAAAGCCGGACTCTGACTCCACAGTCTCGGCAAAAACATAAGCCCGCACCAGCCGAGTATAAGATAGAGCGGTATGTGTATGAAGCGCAACTTTGACGGTCCGTACACCCCAACTAATGTTATACCGAAAATTATAACGATCCACTGTACAATAAAGAACACTTTACCGAATGTACCGCCGACATAACAAAGAAGTATCGGAACAAATGTAGCGCCTATCAAAAGATAAATCGAAGAATAGTCAAACCTGCGGAAAATCCGTTTTACTGCCATACCATGTTTAAAAGAATGATAGAGACAACTGTTTGTAAACATTATGAAAAGACCCAAAAAGTACATAACGGCACTGAATCTTTCAAGTCCGCTGTCCGCCTTTATCATCATAAGCACAAAAGCAACAACGGCAAAAAGCGAACCCAAGCCGTGAGTTGTTGCATTGCCTATTTCCTCTAAAAGAGCTCTTTTCGGCGGGTTTTGCGGATATGCTTTGCCCTCCTCTTTCAGGCTCTGTGTGTATCTGTCGAAAAAGTCGTCTCTGAGCTTGGTTTTTTCGGTTTTATACTCTTTTTTAAAATTCCTCAGCGAGTCTTTTTTCTCTTTTTTTTGCTGTCTGTACTCTTCCTTGTTTTTTATCCTTTGAGCTTTGTACTCCTTTTTTATATCGTTTGAATTCAATGGTTTTCTCCTTTTCTACAGAGGGTCATATATTTTTTGGGCGGTAACTAAAACATCTTTACCGCCCAAACTTTATCTATATCAGCCGATAAGCTTCTTTACACAGCCCAGTATTCTCTCATCCTTGCAGTTTTTGTAGAAGAGCTCACGGAATTTTGCTCCGCCGAGTGCTCCGAGAACAAGTTCTCTGTCAAGATTTTCGAGAATGTAAACTATATCCTGGTGTGTAACCTTCTTAACCTCATCGAGAATCTTCTTGTTTCTCTGCTCGGGAACTGCTCTCTCTCTCGGATAACCGAGTCCCCATTCGGAAACAAAAAGTTTTTCAAATATATACTGAAGATTGAGTTCTGCTCCCCAGCCCCATCCTTTTGCAAAAGGAAGTGCAATGGCATTTCCGTTATTAACCTGTGTGAACTGATATGCGTCTGTGGGATCAACTACATGACCGCAAAGCACACCGGGGAATGAATTGCATGCGAGCATTGCTCCCTCTCCCGTTCCGCAACCTGTAATTACAAGGTCGCACGCTCCGGAATTAAGAAGTACGGCGGAAAGAATTCCTATCTGCACATATGTAAGCTGCTCCTTATCCTCCGCAGTATACATACCGTAGTTATCTACTACATGTCCCAAAGGCTCAACTACTCCTTTAAGTGTCTTGCAAATAAGCTCGTTCTTTGCAGCCTGGCTGTTTTCGTTAATAAGCGCAATTCTCATTTTATTTTCCTTTCATAAATAAATTATATTACGGTGTAAGTCTGTTGGGACCTCTGAAGAGGAACTGAACCTCTTTAATTGAAAGTCCGAGGAACAGCATTGTAAGTCTGTCTATACCTATTCCGAATCCGCCGTGAGGGGGGCATCCGTATCTGAAGAACTCAAGATAGAACTTTACATCCTCAAAGAGTCCCTTTTCCTCTGCCTGTGCTTTGAGAACATCATATCTGTGCTCTCTCTGCGCTCCCGTGGTTATCTCAACGCCTCTCCATATAAGGTCGTATCCCTGAGGAACGCCGTTCTCGTCACGCATGTGGTAGAACGCTCTTTCCTTGGCGTCATAGTCGGTGATGAAAAGAAACTCATGACCGAACATATCCGCCGCAAGCTGTTTTGTAAGTCTCTCGGCATCTGTGGTAAGGTCTCCCTTAAGCTCGTCGGGCACGGTATATCCGTATCTTGCCTCAAGCTCGCGGTAGACATCCTTAAGTTTCATTCTCGGGAAAGGAAGGGACGGTACAACAACATCAACGCCATAGAGCGATTTAAGTTCGTCGCCGTATTTTTCCTTAACATTTCTGAGAGTATACTCGATAAGCTCCTCCTCAAGTTTCATAACATCCTCAAAACTTGTAATGTACGAAAACTCAAGGTCAAATCCCGTAAACTCGGTTGCGTGCTTGTTTGTATAAGACTTCTCCGCTCTGAAGACGGGTCCGCACTCAAATATTCTCTCAAGACCTGCCGCCATAGCCATCTGCTTATAAAACTGAGGAGACTGCGCAAGATAAGCCTTGCC
>CALWTU010000034.1 GCA_944384515.1 uncultured Clostridia bacterium | reverse complement strand
GCCGCGCCGATATATTCCCGGCGCTTGGCAATATACTCTGAATCGGCAATATACATCAACTGTATAAAAGCCGAGCATCTGTCTGATATATTCTACCATATTTAAATAAATAACGCAACAATAAAATATACCAAAAGCAAATCGCAAAAGTCATACCAAAAAGCCAAATGCAAGTTAAACTGTCGCCAATAACAGCTTTACCGAATAGCATTTACATCCTTTGATCGAATATTGCTCTGAAGGCATCTGCAACCGAAAACGTAAGCTTTCAAAAGCATTAAAATCCCCCCTCGACATCGCATGGGAGAACAGCATTTTTGCAATAGTACATAAGAAAATATTCCGCAAAGGAATAAATGTTTGTTTTGTTATATTTTTGAGAATTAAAAACAAGCGGATATGGAGCAGGGAAACGCACCTTATCCGCTTGTTTATTTTACTTTGTTTGCGTTGTCAACAAAATCAGAAGGCTTTACTGTCATTTCCGCCCACGCAGGCACAAAGCCGCTTTTTACGGCGTTTCTGGCAGAGGGTATGTTTGACCATGCACAGCAGTAGAATGGTACTTTGCCGCGCTCGGTAATTTCTACTGCAAGATTGCTTGTCAGTGCTGTGGCGACGCCGCGCATTCTGTATTCGGGCAGAACGTCAACGCCTATCTGCCACATGCTGTCGCAGTCGGCGGAACATCCGGCAAGTCCGATGAGTCTCTCGCCGTCATATGCGCCGTAGCAGAGCATATCATATTCTTTTCTCTTGGCGCACAGAGCGTTGCTCCACTCTTTTGTATACAGACTTTGAAAATTCTCCGGCGTCAAAAGTCTTGTTTTGTATCGGCAGTCAAGCCGTCTGAGCTTGTTCATATCCGGCAGAAAGTAATACGCCATAAAGCAAATCTTTTGCCCAAACTCTGAGAGTTTTTCGTTAAGCCACAGACAGTTTGGAGTTTCAAACAGGTGATAATATTCATACCGCCTGACATATTCCGCAACGCAGTCCTTCGCCTGAGGTACAGCGGCGGCAACAACGTTACCACCGTAGGAGACAAAATTGCAGGCTATCGGCTCACTGTAATAAACTTTCGCCCTCTCTCCCAAATGAAAATCGACAACCACCGCCCCGGGCTTTAAAAAATCCCCCGCCGAGCATCCTATATCCTCGGCGGATTGCTCCATCGCAATCCGCCTTATCTCTTCATTAGTAAACATACCCTTATTTTATCCTTGCTTTTTATCAACTTGCCGCATGCACCGCATAGTGCAAAATCTGCATTTGCTCGGCATGCCGCACAATCGCCGCGCTCCACAGCCATTTTTTAAAAAATAGAGAACTAAACTATCTGTAAATCATAATATTTTTTGATAATGTCCGTCCCCTAAAAAATTAATAACACCCTTGTCACGCAAAACTTGCAACTGTTGTCTTATTTTCGCCTTTATATTATGGTTATCAATATGTTTAGCCTGTAATTCATCTGCAAATTTATACATATCCTGCAGCGAAAAATTAATTTTTGAAATAGTATTAACACAAGCTAAAACATCTAAAATCCAACCGCGGTTTTCTATGTTATCTGTCTGCAATTTTTTTAATTTTGCGTATTTATCAATTACTGTTTTGCGGTCAGCAATTTTTTGATTATTTATTATTTCTACTTTTCCTTGTTCGGGTATTTCCGAATAGAGGATATTACAACCTATCCATCCGGCTCTATGAGCTTTTTCTGATAAAGGCTTTCTTTTTTCAATAATTGAAGGTACAAAGAAAAATTTCGGTATAAGAGTAAGATTAATAACTTGCAGATTATCGGAATACTGCATCACAAACAAATTCGGATTATTTGCACTGATAATTCTTTCTATCATTGTCGAATATGCGCCGTCGACTATTTTTTTACCGATTTTTTTGTTTTTGCTTTTTAATTCATAGATTTCCCCGCAATTTTCACATATAAAATCAGCAACAGGACTGTTATTGGCAACACTGTTAATGTGAAAATTTCCGCATATAGGACAGAAAATATTTTGTGCGACCCAGTGTTCGCTCATAATTCGTATTCTTTGTGAATTGTTAGTATATGTATTAACAAGTTCCGTGTTAAAATTAAAATTCATGCCAATCTACCGAATTGCCTTTCTCATCGCTTGCGGAAATTTGCTTTAAAATTAAATTTCCCGGATTTAAAACGATTTCCCCGTTTTTATATTTCTGTTTTGCAACCTTCAAAGCTTCATCTATGTCTTCAGCTTCAATTTCAAAATTTTCAGATATTGTTTCTTCAATGATTATACTGTATTTACGCTTCATCTGATTTATATTTATCCTTTACGTTAACGAGTGAAAGCATTATAAGAATTTATATTTATGTACAATATTATAATTTAAACTTTTCAAAATTGCAATACTGTTTTATAAATGATTATTAGCGAAAATTTGTTTTAAAACTATCAATCAAATCATAATCGTTAAATAATCGGACGAAAAAATAAAAAAATGATAGCTTTGACAAGTGGAGAAATGATAGGATATAGTACAGTACAAAACAATTTATTCCATTATGGAACAAATGTTTGTTTTATTATATTTTTTCTAAAAAATAAGGAGCGTGTGAGCGCTCCTTGTTTTTTATTCCGGGAAGTTGAAAAAGCTGCTGCATAAACCTTCAGACTGCCGGTCGGTTGCTTCTTTTTATTCCCACTCGATGGTGCCGACGGGTTTGGGGGTGAGGTCGAGGAGGACACGGTTGATGCCTTCTACCTCGGTGGTGATTCTGTTTGTGATTTTGTGGAGCACGGGGTAGGGTACTTCCTCGATGGTTGCGCTCATTGCGTCAACGGTATTTACCGCTCTGATGATGGCTGCCCAGCCCTCATAGCGCTTGCCGTCTTTTACGCCGACGCTCTTCATATCAGGTACCGCGATAAAGTACTGCCATACCTTGCCTGCAAGACCCGAGATCTCAAACTCCTCGCGGAGTATTGCGTCTGCCTCGCGGAGTGCGTTGAGTCTGTCTCTTGTGATTGCGCCGAGGCAGCGAACTCCGAGACCGGGGCCGGGGAAGGGCTGACGGTCAACCATTGATGCGGGGAGTCCAAGGGCACGGCCCACAACACGAACCTCATCTTTGAAGAGAAGTTTTACCGGCTCAACAAGCTCAAACTTAAGGTCTTCAGGCAGTCCGCCTACATTGTGGTGAGCTTTTACGCCGTCACTCTCAAGGATGTCGGGGTAAATTGTACCCTGTGCGAGAAACTCGATTCCCTCAAGCTTGCGCGCCTCTTCCTCAAAAATACGGATAAACTCCTCGCCGATGATTTTACGCTTTTTCTCAGGCTCGCTGACGCCCTTAAGTTTATCAAGATAACGGTCGGTAGCGTCGATATAAATCAAATTGGCATTCATCTGATTTCTGAATACCTCAATAACCTGCTCGCTCTCGCCCTTACGCATAAGGCCGTGGTTTACATGCACGCAAACCAGCTGTTTGCCTATTGCCTTTATGAGAAGCGCAGCTACAACAGAACTGTCAACACCGCCCGAGAGAGCGAGGAGAACCTTTTTGTCTCCCACCTGCTTTTTGATAAGAGCAACCTGCTCATTGATGAAATTATCCGCAAGCTCCTTTGTGTTAATACGGAGCATGCTTTCAGGTCTAACATTTGAATTCATAAATATCTCCCGTTTCAAACAAATATAGAAAATTTAATAAATACACGCATTAATTATACATTATTCGTGCTTTTTTTTCAATATATTTTTTCAACATTTTTTGTTTTTTACATAAAATAGTTACTAAACAAACAAAAATCAATTCACATTTGACACGAGTCTTTAATACTCGGTTTTGTTTGTATAACTTATTTATGAAGGAATAATATATGCTGATAATAAAGCCTTATATCAGAGAGAATGCAGTGGCGTACGCTGAAAAGTACGCATTCGGGCAAAATCCGCTTTTCGGGGATTTTTCTGCGATAGGCGGAAACTGCACGAATTTTGTCTCTCAGTGTATTTATGCCGGAACTTGTGTTATGAATTATAAACCTACATTCGGATGGTATTATATATCTTTGAATGAGCGCTCTCCGTCATGGACGGGGGTTGAATTTTTCTATAATTTCATTACGCAAAATGCGGACATAGGTCCTTACGGAGAGGAAGTGACGGCGGACCAGATTGAGATTGGTGACGTTATACAGCTTGCAAGAGAAAACGAGGGATACTATCACACCCTTCTTGTAAGCGGGTTTGACGGGGAAGAGCCGCTTGTTTCCGCACAGACTCTGGACGCATTTAACAGACCTCTTTCAAGTTACAGGTTTGACTACAAAAGGTATATAAAAATACTCGGCGCGAGAATTTATATGCCTGAAAAGGGAAGTTGCTTCAAAAATGTAATTGACGGAATTTCACTTGTATAGTGCCTACCCGTGTTAATTTTTCAGAGCAAAACTGCATTCCTGAAGTTTGTAAATGTAAATAACTGTTTACTTTTTGCTTGACATATTTTTCTCTTGGCATTTCTTTGCCGGCTTGCTGTGGGGTAAAACAGCAGCTTTTGCAAAGTAATCAAAAGTAATATCTTTTAATGTAATCAGTAATGTAATCAAAAGTAATATCTTTTAAATTCTTGACTTATCGGACAATTTGTGATAAAATAAGTAGAATTTTGAGAGGTATTATTTTATGAACGGTAAACTGAAGTTTTTATCTCCGATTATGCTGCTTTTAGCGGCAGTGATATGGGGTACCGCTTTTACGATGCAAAAGGCGGCAGAGGAGGTTCCCGCCTTTACAATGGGAACGGCGAGAAATTTTTTTGCAACAATATTTCTTTTAATACTTATTCCGATTTTTGACAGGCAGACGAAAAACGGCAGAACTCTTTTTTCAAAAAGGGGTCCCGATTTTAACAAAAATGAGATTATCGGCGGAGCCGTGTGCGGTTTTATACTTGCGATTGCTTCGTTTTTTCAGCAGTACGGCATTAACAGCGGTACAGATGCCGGCAAAGCGTCTTTCATTACCGCACTTTATGTAATAATCGTGCCGATCTACGGACTTTTTATCAAAAGAAAGGCGCCGCTCAACGTATGGATCAGCGTTTTTATCTCTGTTTTCGGATTTTATTTTCTCTGTATAACAGGGGATCTGAAGATGGCGAGTGCGGATATTTATGTTCTTATATGCGCATTTCTTTTCCCGATACATATTCTCACAGTTGACAGGTTTTCGCCGAAATGCGACGGTGTCAGAATGTCATGCGTGCAGTTTTTTGCGGCGGGCATTGTGAGTTTTGTATTTGCTCTTTTTACCGAGGCGCCTATACCGCTCAGCCTGGTATTTGAGAATATCGGCCCGATACTTTATCTCGGTATCGGCTCAAGCGGAATTGCATATACTCTTCAGATTATCGGTCAGAGAGGCGTTAATCCCGCCGCCGCATCAATTCTTCTCTCGCTCGAATCTGTTTTCGGCGTTATAAGCTCCGCAATTGTCTTAAACGAGAGAATGTCGGGCAGGGAATATCTCGGATGCGCTATTGTTTTTGCCGCGGTTATCTTGTCTCAAAT
>CALWTU010000033.1 GCA_944384515.1 uncultured Clostridia bacterium | reverse complement strand
CCGTTCTCCATTACTCCGCTTTTGAGATATTTCTTGATGAGGTCTATCAGCCTCTTATCCTTAATGTCTTGGCGAAGCATATTCATAAGCAGTTCGTGGCAAAGTGTGTCAAAGTATTTGGATAAGTCAAGGCATACTGCATATTTGTACCCCTCGTCCGCATACTTCTTCACTTTGAGTATTGCATCCTTTGCGCTTCTGTGCGGTCTGTAGCCATAGCTCCCATCTGAAAACTTTGGCTCATAGATTGGTATTAACACTTGCGCTATTGCTTGCTGGATAATGCGGTCTATTACAGTTGGTATTCCAAGCTTTCTTACACCACCGTTATCCTTCGGGATTTCTACTCTGCGCACGGGTGACGGTTTGTATTTTCCGTTCCTTATGCTTTCAAGTAGTTCTTCCCCATGCTCTTTCAGCCAAGGCAGGGCTTCATCAACGGTCATTCCGTCAACTCCGCTTGCTCCCTTATTGGCTTTTACTCGCTTGTAGGCTTTATTCAGATTATCTCTGCCAAGTACCTTTTCAAGCAAGTCTGCACCGTCTCTTTCTTCAACCTTTTGACACTCGGTACTGTACGCTTCTGCATACTCTTTGTGTTCCACACCATCCCTTTGCAGGAAGCCACCGCGCTCGGTGTATTCTGTTTTCATCATACCGACCTCCTTTAGTCGTTTACTTAAGACTTATGATTGTTCAGCCCTTCCCAAGTTTTTTTTTCCTTGGTACTATGGCTTCTGCTGACTTCTTGCAGTTCGTTGTTACTACGAGTTTTTTTTTCCTTCGTCTGCAAGACCTCCTCGGGTAAGCGTTACCACCTTCGCCTCATATATCTGCTGCATTTACACCTTGAAATTCGGGCAGTATTGGACTTCATTTTGCTATGGAAACTCGTCCGTTTCAAGTATGCCTTATATGCAGTTTCTGTTCGTCAGACCGAGGTTTTGCCGTGGGCTTCCTTCAGACTCCACCTCACGATGGACGCCCTTGCCCTTGGCTAACAGTTCCTACTGCCAAGTCTGTAGCGGACTTTCACCGCCAAGTGATAGCGCATGCCGAGCGCACATAAAAAACAGCTGTTAATACTTAAGTGTATGACAGCTGTTTTTTTTGCTAAATATCCAATTTGTAATTTATAAGCTTGTCAGCTTGATATTCAAGTTTGAGTGAAAAGAAACTTGTATCTTTACTGAGTAAATCGAGAAAAATTTTGTCTCCCTCCCATATGGGAAGCTGCAAAACTTCATCTTTGTCTATCCATTCAAGTACGCCTTCGTTGCAATTATAGTTTACCTCTCCCGAAAAATCTTTTGTATGAAACAGATGCATATATTCCGTTTCATATCTGTCCGAGACAAATGTAACTATACCTCTGTAGGACAGGGAATTGATATCAAGATTTGTTTCTTCCTTGACCTCTCGTACGGCACATTCATATGGGCTCTCTTTATCAATAAATTTTCCGCCGATACCTATCCATTTGTCTTTATTTATATCATTTTCTTTCTTTATTCTGTGGAGCATTAAATATTTTCCGTCTTTTTCAATGTAAATAAGAGTTGAGTTTATCATACACGCCTCCTCGACAAAATAATTTTAACATATCAGACTAAAAAAATCAATAATAATTTAGTGCTTAACTATTGACATTTGAAAATATGTGTGATAAAATAATTAAGCACTTAACTAATTTGCTTAAAAAGGAGACGGATATGGATAATTTAATACGCGATGCTGTTGATAGCTTGGTTAAAGTTGAGAGGACGCATCGAAAACTTATTTTGAAAAAATGCGAGTCTTCCTTACCTCTTCCGAGGACTCGTCATGTTATTCTTGTTCATATTGCAAACAAGAAAAAAATTACCGCTCAGAAAGAAGTTGCCGAACTTCTGAATATTACACCGGCGGCTGTAACAGGTGCAATAAAAAAACTTGAAAATGACGGATATGTAAGCAGGTCTTCCGGTGAAGATAACAGATACAACGAAGTTGAAATAACTCAAAAGGGTATTAAATTCGTTGAGTCTGCAACAGAGATGTTTTACAACGTAGATAAATATTTGTTTGAAGGATTTACGGAAGAAGAATTAAAGCATTATATTTATTTGCAGAGTAAGATCAAAGAAAATATCATAAAGCAAATAGATCTGGAGGAAGGCAAAAAATGAAAAATTGGGGTAAATATATAAAACCCTATCTGAAATATTTTATTTTTGGTCCGCTTTGCATGGTCGTCGAGGTACTTGGTGAAATAACTATGCCCAAGTTGTTTTCGCTTGTTATTAACAACAATGCAGACGGAAGCTTAACTGTTGGAGGTAGTATCGGAATCTGTCTGCTTATGATTCTCTGTGCTTTGGTTATGTTGCTTGGCGGTGTTGGCGGAGCATATTTCGGATCTAAAGCATCTGTAAATTTTGCAACGGATTTAAGATATGACTTGTATAAGAAAACACAGGAATTTTCGTTTACTAACATTGATAAATTTTCTTCAAGTTCAATACTCACAAGACTTACAAACGATGTCACGCAGATCCAAAACTTTTTAAATATGCTCCTTAGAATGGCATTGCGTGCTCCCGGAATGATGATTGGCGGCATTATTATGGCAATAATACTTTGTCCGAAACTTTCGGTTGTATTTGCGGTTACAATTCCGATAATGCTGTTTTGCATTATCGGGCTGATTGCTATAGGTTTTCCGCGTTTTACAAGGATGCAGAAGAAAATCGACGGACTTAACTCAACCGTACAGGAAAACATCACAAATGTGCGCGTTGTAAAGTCATTTGTAAGGGAAGATTACGAAGAGGAAAAATTCAACAGTTCAAATACTGCATTAATGCAAGCCGGTATAAATGCGCTTAAAGTAATGGTATTTTTAATGCCTCTTATTAACCTAATTATGTATTCAACTATAATTGCCGTAATCTATTTCGGTCACGGTTTTGCGTTAAACGGGGACATGGAGGTCGGAGATCTCAGTGCATTTATAACATATGTAACTCAGATATTGACTTCTCTTATGATGGTGACTATTCTTATTATGACCTCTTCAAGAGCAATGGCTTCAGCTAAGCGTGTAAGAGAAATTTTGGATGAGAAGATAGACATTACCGAACATGAGAATGT
Source organism: uncultured Clostridia bacterium (assembly GCA_944384515.1). Taxonomy (GTDB): domain Bacteria; phylum Bacillota; class Clostridia; order Oscillospirales; family CAG-272; genus UBA1740. The sequence continues at coordinate 15,307 of CALWTU010000033.1, read as the reverse complement.
AAATTCGGATACTGTAGTAAGAAACGGAAAGATAGAGTTCAGGAATGTATACTTCAAGTATTTTAAGAATACTGAAGAGTATGTTCTTAACAATATTAATTTTTCTATCGAACCGGGCAGTACGGTCGGAATAATCGGTTCTACCGGATGCGGAAAGAGCACACTTGTATCAATGATTCCGAGACTTTACGATGTGGACAGCGGGGAAGTTTTAATTGACGGTATCAATGTAAAGGATTACTCGCTCTATAATCTGCGTGAGGGCGTGGGAATGGTGCTTCAGAAAAATGTCCTCTTCGCCGGAAGTATCAGCGAAAACTTGAGATGGGGAGATATTAACGCCACTGACGAGGAGGTTGTAGAAGCATCAACGCATGCTGCGGCGGATAAATTTGTCAGCGGATTTAAAAACGGTTATAACTCTGTTGTTGAAAAAGGCGGAGCAAACCTCTCAGGCGGACAGAGGCAGAGACTTTGTATTGCAAGAGCTCTACTGAAGAAACCTAAGATTTTGATTCTTGACGACTCCACAAGCGCTGTCGATACGGCAACAGAAAGACAGATTCAGAAATGCTTAAGAGAAGACCTTAAAGACTGCACAAAAGTTATTATTGCACAGAGAATAAACTCGGTAATTGACGCAGATAAAATTGTAGTAATGGATGACGGTGTAATAACAGGCATCGGCACACATGACGAACTTATCGAAAACAACACAGAATATAAGGAGATATATTACTCACAAATGGATAAAGAGAAGGGTGGTGACAAGTAATGGCAAGAAGTTTAAATGAGCTGCAAAAGCATTATAACAGTGATTTAAAAGGCGGCGCAGGCGGCAGAATGATGGGACACGGCATGGGGCCCGGCGCAAGAAATATGCCAGGTATCTTCTCAAAGAAAAAGGGCGAAAACACCAATATCAAATTCACCGTAAGAAGGCTTCTTAAATATGTCGGAAGATATAAATTCAGACTCTTTTCTGTATTATTTCTTATGTTGTTTACCTCCGCTTCATCTTTGTGCGCAGGGTACATGCTTGCACCTATTATTAACCGTATAACGGTTGCGCTCTTTCCCGATAAAGAGATAAAACTCAGTTTTACCGAAAAAATTGCAAACAATGTAATATCAAATTTCAAAAGTTCTGCTGTTATTCAAGGTATTTTTGGTTCAAATGCCAATGAAGTAACAGTCTATGTTGTTTCTGCCTTAATTATTCTTGCTTCTTTGTATCTTCTTTCGGTATTATCGAGCTATGCTCAATCAAGAATAATGCTGTCTGTATCACAAAATTCAATCAGAAATATAAGAACAGATTTATTTAACAAACTTCAGAAATTACCCCTTAAGTATTACGACTCAAACCCTACAGGAGAAGTAATGAGCCGTTTTACAAACGATATTGATAACATTGATACGATGCTTAACAATTCACTCGTTACAATTATAAGCAGCACAATCACTATTATCGGTACTGTGTTCTTCATGTTTACAACGAATATATATCTTACGCTTATAACACTTGTCTTTGTTCCGCTGTATCTTAACGGAGGAAAAATTATCGGCGGTAAATCAGGCAAATATTATTCAGCTCAGCAGTCGGCTTTAGGTGCTGTAAACGGTTATATTGAGGAAACAATCAGCGGTCAGAAGGTAATCAAAGTTTTCAATCACGAAGACGAATGTATGCAGGAATTTGAAACACTTAATGAGGATTTAAGAGACAAACAGTTCTTTGCGCAGTTCTGGGGAAGTATAATGGGACCTGTTATGGGTAATGTAAGCCAGATTTCGTATGCATTGACTGTCGGTATCGGCGGAATTTTGATGTGTACAACCGGATTTACTCCCGGAGGACTTACGCTGTTTGCAACATATTCAAGACAGTTCTCAATGCCCATAAACCAGGTATCCTCTCAGGTTTCCGTAATTTTTGCGGCGCTTGCCGGCGCAGAAAGAGTGTTTAAGGTTATGGATGAAAATCCTGAGGTTGAAGATGAAAAAGACGCTATAACCGATCCTATCGAAGGTGATGTTGTTTTTAACGATGTAAGTTTTGGTTACTTGCCTGATAGCATGGTACTTAAAAACATTTCTCTTTATGCTCACCCGGGACAAAAGATTGCCTTTGTCGGTTCGACCGGTGCCGGTAAGACAACTATCACAAATCTCATAAACAGGTTTTACGATATTAAGTACGGTGAAATTACCATTGACGGAAAACCGCTTAAGAGCTATAAAAAAGATTTTCTGAGAAAGAATGTTGCAATGGTTCTTCAGGATACGCATCTGTTTACGGGAACAGTAATGGAGAATATCCGTTACGGAAGACTTGACGCAACTGATGAAGAGGTAATTGAGGCGGCTAAAACCGCAAGCGCACACAGCTTTATTATGCGTCTTGAAAACGGATATGATACAATGCTTGTATCCGACGGCGCAAACTTGTCGCAGGGTCAGAGGCAGCTGTTGAATATTGCAAGGGCAACCCTGTCAAAAGCTCCTATTCTTGTTTTGGATGAGGCTACATCATCTGTCGATACAAGAACAGAGAGACATATCGAACACGGTATGGACAGACTTATGAAAAACAGAACGACGTTTGTTATAGCTCACAGACTTTCGACGGTAAGAAACGCAAATGTTATTATGGTGCTTGAAAAAGGTGAAATAATCGAGCGCGGTACGCATGAACAGCTTCTTGAGATGAAAGGCCGTTACTATGAACTGTATACAGGCGTAAAAGAATTAGACTAAAATAAAGGCGGCAGGATGTGCCGCCTTTGACATTAAAAAAGGGAATAGTTAAACAGAAAAATCACTTATATACAAAAACAGCCCGCATTTGCGGGCTGTAACTTTTATCAGATAGAACCTACAATGTAGGGAGCCATATCAGCTCTCTCCTGAGCGATTCTCTCAGCTTCGGCAGCTTCTTCTGCCTCTCTCTTAGCTTTCTCCTCAGCAGCCTTAGCAGCAGCGGCAGCCTTCTCAGCAGCCTCTGTGATAGCGCGAATTGAAAGAGCGAGTTTTCTGTTCTCGTCATCAATCTCGGTAATCTTAACATCAACAACCTGACCTACTGTAAGTACATCGGCAGGAGAATTTACTCTCTGTGTTGAAATTCTTGAGATGTGAATGAGTCCGTCTACATCGGGATATACTTCAGCAAAAGCACCGAAGGGAAGAATTGAAACTATCTTCGCGGGAACAATATCACCAACTTTGTATTTCTGTGTAAACTGGAACCAAGAGTCCATTTCCTGAGTTTTATATCCAAGAGAAATTCTCTTCTTTTCAACATCAAGCTCTTTAATGAATACATCAATAACCTGACCTACGGAAACAACCTGTGAAGGATGCTTGATTCTCTTCCAGGAAAGCTCGGAATTGTGAACCATACCGTCAACGCCTCCGATATCAACAAAAGCGCCGTACTGAGTAAGATTCTTTACTGTGCCCATAAAGTGCTGTCCTACTTCAAGTGTAGACCAGATAGCCTCTTCCTTTGCTTTCTTTTCAGCAACGAGGATAGCCTTGATTGAACCGATTGCACGCTTTTTAGCCTCATCAAACTCAAGCAGTTTTGCCTTCTGAGTGGTACCGACAAGAACAGAGAGCTCCTGTCCCTTTTCAACACCTGTCTGAGATGCGGGAATAAATACATTGTTGTTCATGTATGAGAGAAGAACTCCGCCCTTAACTACAGAAACAACATTGCCCTCAACAACTTCGCCTTTATCAAAAGCTTCCTTGAGATATACCCAGCTGTTGTCCTTGTCAACTCTGATTTTGGAAACTCGTGCAATTCCTTCGCTGTCCTTAACCTGAATAACGAAGACATCTACCTTGTCTCCAACTTTGAACATAGCAGAAAGGTCAGCGTCTGCATCTTCAGTAATCTGTTCTTTGCTAAGAACGCCTGTTACTTTGGTGCCAAGGTCGAGTTTAATCTCGTTTTTGCCGATTGATTCAACTGTACCGGTAACTGTTTCTCCTGTATGTAAAGTTTTTAATGATTCTTCCAACAAAGAACTGAAATCTTTTTCGTTTTCCATTTTCTTTAAAACCTCCAATATTATACCGTCAGGTGTGGAAGCGCCTGCGGTTATTCCTACGCTTTTTGCGTTGTCAGGAAAATCAGTATTTAGCTCGTCCTCGGATTCAATCCAAAGAGTGTTGGCACACTCAAGTTTGCAAAGATCATAGAGTTTATGAGTGTTGGAACTTGAGCGACCGCCGATAACTATCATTGCATCAGAACTCTTAGCAAGTTCTACTGCTTCATTCTGACGATTTTCAGTGACACTACATATTGTATCAAAAAAAATTGCGTTTGTATATAGTTTTTTCAAAATTTCTTTAATTTTTTTAAAAATATTTAGATTTTGGGTTGTTTGTGAGCACAAAACAGGTGTTTTATCCCCAATTTTTATGCTCTGAAACTCCTCGATCGAAGAAAATGCGGCGTACTGACCGTGTACATAACTTAAAATACCTTTTGCCTCGGGATGATCCGGATCGCAGAAGAGAAGAAAAATCGTGGAGTCGTCGGTATTCTCATCCGCAATCATGTGTATTTTTTTCACAAACGGACAGGTCATGTCTATATAATCAAAATTCGGATATATCTTTTTGTACTTGGATAAAAGTTCTTCTTCCTCTTTTCTTATACCGTGAGTTCGGATTATAAGCGTCATTTTCTGAGTTGTATCTTTTTCTATTTCGTCACGAACATCTTCCAAGTCGATATTGTTTACACCGAGCTCTTTGAGCTGTTCGTTATAAAGTCTGTTATGAATCAGGTGACCGAGCGTAAAAAGTCTGCCGCTGTCCGAGCCGAGGAGCCGACGCACTCCGCTGTCGGCTCTTCTGACCCCGGAGCAAAAGCCTGAGTTTTTTGCAACTGTAATCTTCAAGATTTATCCCCCTCGCCGAGTTCTGGTAAGCTGTTATAACCTCCGAGCCTCAATACCTCGTTAAATATCCTTCTGGTTGCAAGTGTGTACTCATCGCTTCCGCCTTTATCAAAGCCCAACTCTGAATTTCTTATAGGTTTTCCGAATATAACCTGAATCCGTCCGAAGAGGGTGTATTTCGAATTTTTTGTCTTAATACATACTGGGAGTATATCCGCGCCTGAGTGATACGCAATAAAGCCAGCGCCGGTTTTAATATCAGTTGTAGAGGGGTCGACTCCGGGATATCTGTGTCCTTGAGGGAATATGGCAATACTCTCGCCTTGCTTTGCGATTTCAATTGACGCTTTGAGGGCATTGACATTGCCTCCGCTCCTGTCAAGGGAAATAGCTCCGAGCTTTTTTATTATCCAACCGAGAAGCGGAACAGAAAACAGCTCTTTCTTTCCGATAAATCTGATCTGTCTCGGATATGATACCGCAATCATAACGACATCTTTTGCGGCAATATGGTTAGAACAGATGATAAAACCTTTTTCTGCCGGGATGTTTTCAAGTCCAATAGGCTTTATCCTTTGGAAGAACCGTATCGGAGCCGCCAAAACGGAATAAGCTTTCATGTAAAAATTTCTGTTTTTCTTTTTGTATCTTTTTACTATCTTGAGAACTTTCTCGGTTGTCTGTTCGGCAGTAAGGGAAGAGTTGTCAAGCAATATTGCGTCGTCTGCCTTTTTGCAGGGGGCAATGTCACGGGAGGAGTCATTTTTGTCTCTTTCGAGCATCTCGGTGTATACCTTATCAAACGAAACCTCCTGTCCCTTGGCTTTAAGCTCCTCAAATCTTCTTTTAGCTCTGGATTCGATAGAGGCTGTCAAAAATATTTTAATTTCTGCGTTAGGAATAATTACGGTACCGATATCCCTACCGTCCATTATAACGCTGTTTTTATCAGCGATATCCTGTTGTGTTTTGAGCAGAAACTCTCTTACCTCGTTTATAGCGCTGACATTTGATGCCGCCATTGAAACCTCGGGAGTTCTTATATAATCCCCGACATCCGAGCCGTCAAGTAAAATTACTTGATTACCGTCAACAAAAGTAAGTTCTAATTTAAAATCATTCAATCGGCTGACAACAGCATCTCTGTCCTTTGTGTCGATACCGTGATTTAACATATATAGTCCGATTGTACGGTACAGAGCGCCGGTATCAACATAAATAATACCCAGTTTTTTGGCGACTGATTTAGCGACACTCGATTTACCCGCGCCGCTTGGGCCGTCAATTGCTATTCTCAACATATTGGTTTTCCTCCAAAATAAATTCTGCCGCACTTTTTCCAGCCAAATATCCTGTTGAAAAGGCTATTTGCAGGTTGAAACCGCCTGTATAAGCATCCACATCTATAATTTCACCGGCGAAGAAAAGGCCGCTTACAATTTTTGAACCCATATTCTTGGGGTTAATTAAACGAACATCAATTCCTCCCGATGTGACGATAGCCTCTTCTATAGGGCGATATCCTGAAAGGGGAATTTTAAAATTCTTCAGTGTATCAAGTATATGCCTGCGCTGTTCTTTTGTTATTGAATTAACCTTTTGCCTTGGATCGATTTTGCAAACTTCCACAAACGGTTCTATCATTTTCGTCGGAAGAAGTTTTCCGAGTGAATTGATAAAATCTTTATTGTTTTGGTCTTTGAAATCGGAAAGCAGTCTGGCATCAAGAGTTTTTTCGTCAAGTGCAGGTTTTAAATCTATAAACAGTGTTAATTTGGAAATATCGTATTTTTTCAGATGAGATGAGGCAGACAGTATGACCGGTCCTGTGACACCGAAATGCGTAAACATCATCTCTCCGAAATCTTCATATAAAATTTTATTGTTCTCATCCTTGATTTTCACTGAAATATTTTTCAGCGAAAGACCTTGCATTTTCGGGCAAAGAGGGGATTTTGATGTAAGCGGAACAAGGGAAGGAGTGAGTTCGGTAACTTTATGACCGAGTTTCATTGCGAGGGAATATCCCGAACCGTCAGAACCCGTGAGCGGGTAGGATTTACCGCCTGTTGCAATTATTACAGCGTCAAAAATATAATTTTTATCTGCCTTTACATTAAATCTACCGTCGTCTGTTGCCGAAATATCCTTAACTTTAGCATATATAGTTTCGGCAGCGGAGCAGTATCTGCGCATTGCGTCAACGATATCTTTAGCCCTGTCGGTTGCGGGGTAAACACGCTTACCTCTCTCGGTCTTAAGCTCAACACCCAGTCTGTTAAAAAAATTAACCGTGTCCTGAGTTGAAAACTCATTTAACGCCGCATAAAGGAATCTCGGGTTATTAATTGTGTTTTCAAGAAACTCCTCGACACTGCAATCGTTTGTTACATTGCATCTGCCTTTGCCTGTGATTGCAAGCTTTTTACCGAGTCTGTCGGTTCCTTCAAACAAAGTAACTTTTGCGCCAAACAGCAGAGCTGTACCTGCCGCCATCATGCCAGCAGCGCCGCCGCCGATAACGCACAACTTTTTCTCTCTATTCATCAGCGTTTAGTATATACCCGATATTCGTCCCAAACCTTTTCAAGTTTGTCAAAGCGTTCGGTTATCTCCTTTTCCCGTCTGTTTGTTATTTCAACAATAATTGCGTTTATAATGCTTATCGGAGCGACAAGCGAGTCCATAAATGACGCCATATCAGACTGAGCGGTGAGAAGCGATGTTGCGTACTCGGCAAGCGGAGATGTATCCGAATCGGTAAACACAACAACTTCTGCTCCGTTATTTTTAGCGTATTTTACGGCGCTTACCATTTTTGAAGAATATCTCGGAAATGAAAACGCAATAAAAACATCATTTTCGTCTATTGATATCATCTGCTCAAATACTTCCGCGGGAGATGTAGGATTGATGAGTTTTACATTATCAAAAATCAAAGACAGGTTATAGCTTAAAGTAATCGCAAGTGACTCACTGCTCCTTGCTCCCATAATATAGATTCTCTTTGCTTTTAATATGGAATCAATAGAGCGGTAAAAATCGTCTCGGCTCAGTCTGTCAAAGGTATATCTGATTTTGCTGATATCTGCCTCCATTACGCTCTCAAGAATATTGCCTTTTCCAAACCTCTGTTTTGTCATTACTATTCTTTGGTTTGGAGTTAGCTTTGTCCTTACAAGTTCCTGTACGGCTCTCTGAAATTCAGAATATCCCTCAAATCCGAGTTCATCTGCGAATCTGACCACGGTAGACTCGGACACTCCGACAAGAGTTCCGAGTTTTGCCGCTGTCATATACGCCACTTTATCATAATCATAAAGCACTGCGTTTGCAATTTTTTTCTGTCCTTTAGAAAGTGTTGAATAAATATTTCTTATCCTTTGGGATATATCACAAGCCATATTGCCTCCGAAGATTTAAAGCTATAACTATATTAGTTTATTCAGAGCAAAATCAATTCTGCTTAAAGATTCTTTCTTTCCGATAACTTCCATAATTTCGGTAGCTCCGCCGGGCGTTGCAAGAAGACCGGAAACAGCTATTCTCACACACCACATGAGAGTACCTGTTTTTACACCGAGTTTTTCTGCGACGGTAAGAAGAGAAGAGAACAGATTATCATTGCAGAAATTATCAGTTGCTGACAAAACGCTCTTTGCCTCCGTCAATATATCTTTTACAATGCCATAATCTGAAATTTTGTTTTTCTTGTTCAAAAACAGCTCTTTGTCATAATCTCCGAGAGAAACAAAGAAACTCATCTTGTCATCAATTTCGGAAAGCTTTGAAATTCTTGTCTTCAAGAGCTGCATCATCTTTAAGTAATTCAGATTATCCGGAATTTGGGTTTTAACAAACGGCTTTACGAGTGATAAAAACTTTTCGTCGTCAAGCTTATGAATATACTCACCGTTAAACCACAGCAGTTTTTCAAAGTCAAACACCGACGGAGATTTTGAAATACCGTCAATCGTAAACACCTTTTTGAGGTCCTCAAGTGAGAAAAACTCACTTTCGTTATTTTTAGGGCACCAACCTAAAAGCGCAATATAATTAATTATTGCCTCGGGCAAATATCCGTCGTTTACAAGATCCTGGAATGAAACAGCGCCGTGTCTTTTCGAGAGCTTTGAAACTGAACCGTCCTCGTTTTTGCCCATCAGAAGAGGAAGGTGAACATATTTCGGTCTCTCCCATCCGAAAGCGTCATAGAGAAGAACGTATTTGGGTGTACTTGTCAGATACTCTGAACCTCTTACAACATGAGTAACACCCATCAGGTGGTCATCAATTACATGACAGAAGTTGTATGTCGGAAATCCGTCAGCCTTTATGAGAATTTGATCCTGAAGTTCTTCGTTTTTCATGGAAATCTCACCGAAAACTTCATCATAATAGCTTGTTGTGCCGGTAAGCGGCATTTTCTGTCTTATAACATACGGCAAGCCTGCCTTGAGGTTTGCCTCAACCTCTTCTTTAGTGAGATTTCTGCAGTGTCTGTCATATCCTGAGGTAGAGTCGCTCTCATGCAGTTTTTCAAGTCTCTCTTTTGAGCAGAAACAGTAGTAAGCCGCACCGAGATCAATCAATTTGCGGGCATACTCCAGATATATTTCTTTTCTTTCGCTTTGAACATAAGGTCCGTTAGGTCCCCCGATATTCGGTCCTTCATCATAAACTATATCGGTAAGTTTCAGCGTAGAAATTATAACATCTGTTGCCCCCTCAACAAGTCTTTCACGGTCGGTATCCTCTATTCTGAGTATAAATTTTCCTCCGTCATGTTTTGCAACAAGATATGAATAAAGAGCTGTCCTTAAGTTTCCTATATGCATATATCCTGTAGGGCTGGGAGCAAATCTCGTAACTGTCATATTGATTTTCCTTTCAGTAACAAATTTAACATCATTTATTTTATCATATTTCTTAAATTTAGTCAATCTTTTAAAGAAAATATTTGACATAATTATAAAAAAGATATATAATATATTTAAATATACTCGATTTGACATTTAACATATTTTTCGCGAGGTATAAAATGTTTAAAAGCACCTTTTCAAAATATCTGACAGCTTTTATCTTAATTATTACTGTCAGCTTCCTGATATTATCGGGTATAATTACTTCGATGATCAAAGGATATGTAACAGAGGACAGCGAAAAAAATCTTGTAATGACGTCTCTGTCGATTACAAGTAAAATTGAATATGACGAAATCGAAGAGCTCAGGAACTATATATATTATTTGTCTCAAGCGGTTATACCGATAATCAATATAGATGACAAACTTGAAATTCTGGTTGTCGATACGGACGGAAAGGTGCTGCTGTCAACGATTGATTCAAAGCGGGACGAAATTTCGGGGGACAGGCATCCGATTATCGACGGTGACCTCGGAACGATTGACATCGGCATTTTCGACGAAAAGTCCACAAACGGCAACGAGGAATATTTTATACACAAGGGCAACCTTGGCGGTTATACCGAAACGGAGTATACGGTCTGTGCGACTGAGATTGTAACAAAGTCTCATACAAGAGGCTATGTTATATCCATGCATTCAAACGAAACTGAAAACGAACTTATAATACTGACAAGAAGAGCTGTTATTAACAGCTGCGCATGGGTAATGCTTGCGGCAGTTATTGCGGTTTATTTCATCACTGAGAGAATTATTCATCCTCTTAAAAATATGACAAGTGCGGCAAAGAAATTTGCAAAAGGCGATTTTGAGACAAGAGTCACTGTGTACGGTCAGGATGAGGTTGCGGAACTCGGAAACGCATTCAATAACATGGCCGAATCTCTTCAAAATTTTGAAAAAATGCGCAACTCATTTCTTGCCAGCGTCTCACATGACTTAAGAACACCGATGACCACAATTTCCGGATTTATAGAGGGCATTACGTCCGGAAGCATACCGCCCGAAAAGCACAATCATTACTTGGGTATAATTTCATCCGAGGTGCACAGGCTCTCAAGGCTGGTATCACAGCTGCTTGACATATCTCGTCTTGAGTCAGGAGACCGCAAAATAAATCCCGAAGATTTTGATATTGCGGAGCTTGCAAGAATTACGCTTATATCGTTTGAACAAAAAATAGACGACAAAAAACTCGATGTGTCATTTGAGAGTTTCGGAGACTCAGTAATTGCGCATGCAGATAAAGATGCTATACATCAGGTTGTATACAATCTTTGTCATAATGCTATTAAGTTTGCCGATGTCGGAGGAAAGTTCGATATTAAAATTGAGAGAGCGGAGAACAGAAAGATAAGATTTTCAGTATATGACCAAGGTCAGGTTATCCCGTCTGAAGATATCGGACATGTATTTGAGAGTTTCTACAAGAGTGATAAGAGCCGAGGACTTGACAAAACGGGAGTAGGATTAGGTCTTTATATCTGTAAAACAATTATAGATGCGCATAACGAAAACATCGGAGTAGAGTCTTCTGACGGCGGAACAATGTTTTACTTCACCCTCGAAGAAGGAGAGCAGATAGTTAAAAGAAAGAGCAGTTAGGGGGTAAATTATGAATGACAGAGTAATACTTCACTGTGACTGCAACAGTTTCTATGCCTCTGTTGAAATGGCGGAACATCCCGAATATAAAAATATTCCCCTGGCTGTCTGCGGCAGCACAGAGGATAGGCACGGGATAGTTCTTGCCAAAAACGAGGTAGCAAAGAAATACAATATTCAAACAGCGGAAACCGTATATTCCGCACTGAAAAAATGTCCGACTCTGAAAATCGTAGAACCCCATCATGAAAAATATTTAAAATACTCCCGCCTGGTAAATGAAATATATCATAAATACACGGACAAAGTTGAGCCTTTCGGAATAGACGAGAGCTGGCTTGATGTAACAAAGAGCCAAAAACTGTTTGGCAGCGGTATGGAAATTGCAGAAAAAATAAGGCAGGAAGTGAAGAGCACTCTGAATATAACCATTTCTGTTGGAGTGTCATTTAACAAGGTTTTTGCCAAACTTGGGAGTGATTACAAAAAACCTGATGCAATAACGGAAATATTAAAGTCAAATTATAAAGAAATAGTATATCCCATGCCTGCCTCAAGTCTTTTATTTGTCGGAAAGAGAACCGAAACAGCCCTGCGCGATCTTGATATTTTTACAATAGGGGATTTGGCGAAATTTGATAAGAATATTTTGATTGCAAAGCTCGGAAAGATGGGAAAAATCCTGCATGAATATGCAAACGGAGAAGATACGGATGACGTATCTGCCAAAAGAGAGGACGCAAAATCAATAAGCAACGGATTAACCTTTAAGCGCGATCTTGTAACTTATGATGAGTATAAAATCGGTATAATGTTTCTTTCCGAGGAAATAGGCAGAAAACTGAGACATAACAACCAAAAATGCCAGACTGTCGGGATATCCATAAAAGATAAATTCCTTAAAGTTATTCATAAGCAGGCAACGCAAAAGGAGCCGACAGACCTGTCAAAAGAAATAGCGGACTCCGCTTTTAAACTTTTCATTTCTGTCTGGGAGATCGGCAATCCGGTAAGAACCATAACTATAACCGCAAGCAATTTGATTAAAGCGGAAGAGAGTGCAAGGCAAGTATCGTTTTTTTCAGACGAGCAACAAGACTCAAGAGAAAAAACCACAAAAATCGAGAATGCTTTAGATAAAATCAAGCAGAAATACGGCAGCAAGTCAATTATCAGCGGTAGCCTGATCGGTTCTGATCTTGGTATTTATGATACAAAGGATGGAGAAGACGAGTTTTCGATCAAAGAGTGACAGACATAAAATGGGTAAAAAAGCGGGTTAGCTTTTAAATCCCTCTAATAGAGACATTCTCTTTGCAGAATACAAATATGCGTTTTCAAAGTCGTAAATCTGCTTATAGCAGTTTTCAAGATCCGAGTAAATCCCATAAATTACATATGCGTTATAACCGTTATTTTTGCAGTAGTCTGCCGTTTCGATCAAAACTTTAATTGCGTCTTGGTAATGCCTGTCTTTAATATGATTTTTTGCCGCGGCATGCATTTTGTATGTTAAATTCTCGTAGTTATAATCAAAATCCATACATATATACTTATAGAACTCATAGTCAAGACAGTCGAGCATTCCCATATTGTATTTTTCCATATCGAACTCCAAAAGGGGAGAGGAAATGTTTTTTGCGACCGCACAGTACATCGGTGCAACTATTTCGATTTTTTGAGTGTCGAAAACCGTATTTTTTGAATGCTCGAGAGCCAACTCAAGATATTTATGAGCGGAATTTATCGCGCCCTTCTGTATATAAGATTTTCCAAGTTCAAAATAACACATGGCTAAGATGTAACTTAGCTCATCGTCGAGTTGTGAAAATTTACTGATTATATATATACAGTCATTATAATTTGAATTTTTAAAGGCACTGTATATGTTTTGAATTTCTTTTTTCTTTTCAAAGTAGAAAGATGATTCGTCTTCGGATACAAGATACTCAACACAAACTCCAAGCACGTTTGCAATATGTTCAAGTGTTGAAAAAGACGGAGTGGCATCGCCGCTTTCTATCTGTGAAATCATATTCTTTGTAACTTTTCCTTGTGAGAGCTCCGACTGGGTCAGTTTCTTTTCTTTTCTGAGTCTCTTTATTTTTTCTCCTAAATTCGTCATTTATCAGTTGTCCTTATATTCTGAATAATTATTGAGTTTTATATCCGATAGAGGATTTTTTTCCATGGCAGATTCAAGATTTTCATTTACGATATGAGTATAAATCTGCGTAGTATTCAGTTGTTCGTGTCCCAAAATGTCCTGCAAAACTCTGATGTCAACCTTTCCGCTCTGATATAGCAGGGTTGCGGCAGTGTGTCTGAGCTTGTGAACTGAGAGTCCCTTTGCACCAAGTCCCGCTTTGTCAAGATATTTATAAACTATCCACTGAACCGTTTTATTGGATATAGCGGTTTGTCGACCGCTCAGAAACAGAGTTTTGTCCTCTGTTTTTATGTATTTTGGGTCAAGGCGCATATAGAGATATTTTTTCAGCGCATCTCTTGCCGCTTCGTTTAAGTAAAGTATTCTTTCTTTGTTGCCTTTACCGAGCACTTTAACTTTGGTTAAGTCAGAGTCAAAACTGTCTATTTTAAGTCCCACTAATTCCGAAAGACGCATACCCGTGTTAAGAAACAAAGTTATTATAGCATAGTCTCTTACCCTTGTTTTGCTCTCTGTGTCATCTCTTACGGTATTCAGAAGTTTTACCGCCTCTTCAAGCGACAGATATTTCGGAAGTGACTTGGGTTTTTTAGGTGCGTCTATGTCTGCGGCAGGGTTGTAGTCAATGTAGTGCTTTTTTACATAAGCGTAGTGATAAAAGGAGCGGATTGCACTGAGCTTTCTCATTCGTGTTGCGGTATTGTTCTTTCTTTCAATACCTGTATGCATTAAAAATCTTATTATCGTTTCAGTCGTTATACTTCTTATGTCAGTTAAATCAATATTTTTAATGTCAATTGTCTCAAATTCTTCGGCAGAGAGGTTATTTTTTCCTTCCTTTTGTGCAATGTAGAATCTGAAAAAAATCCTGAGATCCAAAAGATACTCGCATATGGTCTTTTCACTGTTTCCTTTTATCGTTAAAAGATAGGAAGCATAATCTTTTAAAACTAACGGAAATTTATTATATTCATCGCTCTTTAAAGTTAAAACCGACATAATTATGATCCTTTCTTTATATAACTAATTTATATTATACAAAATATTTTTTAAGATTAGTGGATAAAATGTAAACATTTATTATATGTACTTGTTTTTTCGTTTTAATGTGTTAGAATAGTAGGGAAAATAAATACTAAGGGTAACGGGATGAAATTTTTAAAGGATAATTCTTATGAAATAGTAAGAGTTTTTATAAACCAGATTGGCATAACTATTTTTTCATTATTTCTTTATACAGCTGTCGGGGTAATTGACAGCGAGAGTCTGAATACCAACATCAAAATTGCGATATCGGTGTTTGCAACTCTCTTTTATTTTGTTCTTTTATATATGGCTTCGTGGGATATCGGCGCTAAAGATAAAATCAGAGTTGACGGCGGAAGAATGAAACCCGCAATGTATAAAGGTGCACTTATTGCTTTCTTTGCAAACATCATTAATTTTGTACTTGCTCTCATCAGTATATTAACTGTGTCAGTCTTTATGGCTTCCGGCAACGAAACTTTTAATTCTGCCTTTGCGTTAATAAATCTGATAATGAGATTCTTATCTGCTATGTATCTTGGTATGTTACAGGGAATTTTTATTGCATTTAAGGATAACACATCGCTATATTATTTGTTGCAGTCTGTAGGCTTTTTCATTATGCCTGTATTTGCCATCCTTGTAAATCACATAGGATAT
>CALWTU010000032.1 GCA_944384515.1 uncultured Clostridia bacterium | reverse complement strand
CCTTTGAGGACATCAATGCAATCAAGGTGAAACACTCTGTATATGACTATGTTATCTATGACAGTGATACAGTCGAAAGACCTTTTGCCGAAGCACTTGACAATGATCCGGATGTAAAACTGTTCTTTAAGATACCGCAGAGGTTCAAGATAAGCACACCCATTTCCAATTATTCACCTGACTGGGCTGTATATATGGAAAAAGAGGACGAAAAGAAAATGTACTTTGTTCTTGAAACCAAAGGCACGACAGACGAACATAAGTTGCGACCTTCCGAACGGCTTAAAATTCATTGCGGAAGAGAGCATTTCAAAGCTTTGGACAACGAAATTGATTACCAGTTCACAAAGGACTGGCAGGAACTGAAACGCAATAAGGTGTAAAGTCACGGTAACCGAGCCGCAGGATAAAAATATCGGCTCGGTTAATTAAATGTTGCTTTTAAAACACACGGCATGTATGAATTGCTTCATATTGCAACACATGTGTATATATGCACATAAATCCTTGTATTTATTACACTTATTCCGTCACGGAACAAAATAAATCTTTGTTTTGTTATATTTTTCGTCATTTCTTGACGGAGTATTGAATGCTGCGACTTTGATTTTTATTTTGCTTGCAAAACGCTCGCTCGTGTTGCATTAATAATCAATCTAATTACTTCTGACAGTAAAGCGTGTAAATCGGGTTTATAAAATTCAGTTTTCGTCTTTTCTTTGGTGAAGGTATTTTTTTCTTACTCTCAGCAAAAACTGCTGAACTCTTTCGGATTGATAATCTCTGTAAGTCCAGGGGAACTTGTGCCAGCTGCCTCTGGCAAAAAACAGAGTCAGCTCTGTGTTTATTCCGTTTGAGAGCGGAATTCTGAAGCCTGTCGGCTTTGTTGTCGGCAGCATCACTCTGCCGTGGTTCATAAATCCGGGGTCGAGATTTATCTTTCTGTTTCCGTCAGCATCCGAAAACCGTGCTTCTATGCTGTTTGTGTACTGTTTTATCTCGGATTGCAGGGCAGGGTCCACCGTGTTTTCAAAACTCAGGATAATTCTTCTGCCTTCTCCGCCAAGCTCCCCGTCATAATATGTGGAAAATTCTTTTGAAAAGGAAAACTCTTCGCATCTGTCATCTGTCCTGCCGAATTTTTCCTCAAGAATTTTCATTACCTTTTCATATATCTCTTCGTCGTGGTAAATTATACCCATTATAAGCTTTTCTTTTTCAAATTCCTTAATCTTTCCCATGCTCAATATCTCTCAAGATTCTTAAAATTTCCTCGTATGATTTCGGGGCGTTTACCTCATTTCTTTCATACATACCGTAAATTTCTTCAAATTTTTCCGCTCTGAGCCTTGACACAATGAAATTTTTTATCCAATAGGAAAACTTAACATTTTTGTTAAGCTTCTCCGCATTTTTCATCTCTGTGTACATCGGTGCGCCGTCGTGGGCGTCTCTGTATGTGTCGACGAATGCGTAATCAAAATGAAGCTCAGGCATGGTATTTTGTGCGTAGAGTATTGCGTCGTCATGCACGATTTTTATTTTGTCACGGTTTTTAATTTGCGGAAGAATGTATTCGCTGAACAAGTCAATGACATCACGGCTTTTTTCAACTACCGTGACGGAGCGTACATTTTCTTTTTCGCTGACTTTGAAGCAGTAATAGCCGAGTCCGAGACCGAAGGTGATAACATCGCCGTGAGCCTCGCTTATCGCCTCTTTGCAGCTGTCCATATCAACAGGGGTCAGCGTCATCCACTCGTTGCCGTCCTCAAGCACGGCATAAAAAGAAAAGTCTTCTTCAAAAAATCCAAGCGGCGGAATTTCCGTAAAATCAGGCATAATGATAAGGTCGTCGGCTATAACACCTCTGTAAGCAGGGTATATTTCCTTTTTAAATTCCCATCTGCCTTTTTTGATAAGAGGTATTTTTATGTTTTTTGCGTAACTGTCGTTATAATAATCCTCTGCGTTTAAAATTCTTACGGAATTTCTCAGATACCGATCAATCATCCTGCGGTCACGCCCGCATTCGCTGTCAAGATTAAACGCCGCCGCCAGAAAAGCGACAATAGCCTCCTTCTTGTCAATCACACCGTCTTTTGTCATCTCAAGAATATCCTCTTTTGAGATAAAGTCGGGGAAGCGTTCAAGGTATAGCTTGTATAAGTGCGTCAACTCATAGTTGCGGTCAAATGTCTCACGCAGAAATTTGAGTTTATTTACATCTTCTTTTGTCATAAATATCCGTTAGTTTTGTTTTTTGGTTTGTTATGCACCCAAGCCGAGGCGGCAAAATCAGTATACCGTATCGGTTATTACGGTGCGGCTGCAGTAGTAATGCATGACCTTAAGCGCTGCCTTTGTAGCTCTGAAGTAAAATGCGGACTTTTGGTTTTTTTCATCGTAAAAGAGCATGACATACCTGTCAGGACAGTCGGCGGAGGGGAGTGCATTGTAGATTTTTTCAGGTGAAAATTCCGCCGTATCGCTTTGCTCTGCAGGGCAAATGCTGACAGCATCGCCGAGTTTTGTTTTAAATTTAATTTTTGAGGACTTTCCGCCGTAAATTACGGTGAAGGTCAAAACTCCGGATTCAACCGAGTATTTATATTCGGGTTTTACATATCTCCATGTGAAGAACACCAATATCCAAAGGGTAAAGGGTATAAGAGCGCCTAAAGTGAAAATTCTTGTTGCGTAAATCGCTACAAAATATGCAAGTACATATACAGTGTAGAATAAAATCATAAGAATTTTTGCCCTCTTCCATTTTCCCTCGGATTTTTGTTCTACGGTGTATTCATAACTGTTAAAATCCATTTCGATCTCCTTTCGGATACTGTCACAGAAAATTATAACACTCTTTTAAATTGTTGTCAATAAAATAAAAATATAAATAAATTCCGAAAATCATTGACAAAAAGAGATAAATGCTATAAAATATTAACAAATCAGCAAAATAAATTAAAATCGGGGGAAAAGATTATGAAATTTGTGAAAAATGCACTATGTGTTATGTTAATCTTGACCGTGATGTTTTCTGTTGTAGCATGTACAGATACAGCACCATACATCGGTGATAACGGAAACTGGTTTGTCGGCGGCGAGGATACCGGAGTATCGGCAACGGGACCGGTTGCTGTAATAAATTTTGAAAAGGTCGAGGGAGACGGAGTTATTGATACATACAAAATCACATATTCCGACGGAAAAACAGCAGAGATTCAGATTTCAGACGGTATAAAAGGTGACAAGGGAGATAAGGGGGATAAAGGAGATTCAATCGAGAAGATTGAACTTATTTCCTCGGCGGAAAATACCGATACATACAGGATAACTTTTTCTTCTTCGGAGACATTTGAATATACGGTTTATAACGGAAAGGACGGAGAAAAAGGAGATAGCGGTAAAGACGGCGTATCCATTATCGGAATAGCAAAGACAAGTACGGACGGTCTTGTGGATACTTATACCATTACATATTCTGACGAAACGTTTACTACATTTGAGGTTACAAACGGAGCTGACGGCACCGGCGAATTTGAGAGTTGTTACGATATAGCCGTAAAAGAGGGATATACAGGCAGTAAAACTCAGTGGGTAGCCGATATTTTGCTTGAGCTTGACGATAAACTTGTCGAGTCCGGAAAGGCGGCAGACGCGAAGGCTGTCGGAGACGAGTTTGCAAAGGTCTATGCGTTTGTGGAAAGATATTTTGAAAAGGTGCCGGAGTATGAAGCATTCTATGAGGATGTGACACACGAGTACGGATTTATGACGCAGCACGGCAAGATAGAAAAGCGGGATGATAACTACTACAGTTATACCGAGTATATATCGGTTATGCCCGGGGATACTCTTGAATTCAGTGTCAGAGACAATCAAGAAAAGCGTGTGAGCATGAGGTTCGTTACGGTATTTGACGAAAACAAAGCAGCACTTCCCGAAATATCATTCTATAACGGTGACGGTACATATATTTATGAGGTTCCCGAGGGAGCGGTTTATGCTGTGATTACATTTGCCTCTCACGAAATTGAGTTTGGACCTCAGGTGGTACATACAAAGCAAAACGGTAACTATTCGTATGCGCTCAGAACCGAGTCTCTCAGCCCGGATATGCTTGAGTCCATAGCGGAGATTCAGGAGCAAAACGAGGGTATCAGCAAGGAACTTGCGGCACTGAGGGCTGACCTTAGTTCAATGAATGTTGAGGAGATTCTGAGTGCGATTTCGGGTATAGAAAATCTCGATACAAATAACCTTAACATAATGATATCACAGGTTTTGGGCTCACCGTCGATATATGCAAAAGCGGATAAGCTTAAATCCGGCGAGAGCATAGAACTTGAGGAAAATACAATAATCAACAACAAACATTTGACTTTCCAGGCGGATCTTCCGGGTGTGTTAAGCGGAGAAATGAAGATAACGCTCGGACACGGATATTATCCGCTCTACGCCTCAAGCTATATTGAGATTACCGAGACGGAGCTTAAGGTAATAAACTGCTACGGTGACTCAAGAGAGGACTCTCAGGTATTTACTCACGGACTTACCGTAAAGGATTTTGTCAATGTCAGCATTGATTGCGGTTACGGCAGGGCAAAAATCATGATGATGACAAGTACCGGAATGTATGAGACGGAATATAACTGGGCGGGCAGAAACGGCATGATATTTGCCAAGGTTGAGAACCTTGATGTTACGAATGTAAGCATGCGTTGGTTCTGTGATGATTATATGACAAATATCTGGATGTTCGGAGATTCGTATTTTAATACATCCGATCCTGCAAGATGGCCGTCATATCTGATTAAGAACGGATATACAAATCATCTTATGACAGGATATCCCGGAATGAATACACAAACTGCGCTGAGGGATTTCAAGACCGCACTTTTGCATGGCACTCCCAAATATGCGTTCTGGTGCATGGGAATGAATAACAGAGACTCGGAGACGGGAGTCAACGCTGAGTGGAAAGCGGCAACCGACGAGTTTATTGCAATATGCAACGAGAAGGGAATTACACCTATTCTTGCGACCATACCGTCAACACCAACGGTCAACAACAATTTTAAAAACGAGTATGTTAAATCGCTCGGATACAGATATGTGGATTTTGCCCGTGCTACAGGTTCGTATGAGAATGTAAATTGGTACAGCGGAATGCTCAGTGAGGATAATGTTCATCCGGCACAGCTCGGAGCACAGGCGCTCTACTCTCAGGTTTTAATTGATTTTCCTGAGATAATGCAGCAGAGGTAAATATAATATGAAATTAATGAAATTGTTCGGAATTATACTCTTGGTACTCAGTCTTTCTCTGTCGGCTGTGTCCTGCTCCGGAGACGCTCCGTATATCGGTGAGAACGGAAACTGGTTTGTCGACGGTGAGGATACAGGCGTATCAGCAACCGGTAAGGACGGCGCGTCGCCGACTGTCGAGTCGATAGATAAGATTTCATCTGTCGGAAATGTGGATACATACGAGATAACCTTTTCAACAGGGGATAAGGTTCAGTTCGGCGTTGAAAACGGAGTTGACGGAGAGGACGGAATTACTCCGACCGTCACCGAGTGCGTAGCTATCGGCACGAGCGAGGAGATGACCGTTTACCGTATTACTTTTTCAACCGGGCTCAGCACAACCTTTGAGATCAAAAACGGAAAAGACGGCAAGGATGGAGTTGATACGACAGAGGATCTGGGAATAATTTATTCACTGAATTTGGGAAATAAATTTCTTGCCGCACAGGCGAGCGAGCTTATTCCCGGTTCATCTTTGAAAATCGCTTCAAATACGATAATAAAGAATAAGCATCTTGTTGCAAAAATGGAGCTTGACAGCATAGGCGATGGCGTGATTCGTATCGGACACGGATATACGGAGTATGCCGCAACTTATATTGAGATTGACAAAGAAAATTTAAAAGTAGTAAAATATTATACAAGCGAAAATATTGTTGAGCAAAAATATGTACACGGTCTCAATATCAAAGATTTTCTCACAGTCAATATTGATGTAGGCGCAGGTTATGCAAATATACAGATTATGACATCAAGCGGATTTATGTACACAGTTAAAAATGTAAGCTGGGACGGCAGACAGGGAAGCCCGCATGTTGAAGCGGTGAGCAATGTAACTCTGAAAAATGTCTCGCTGAAATGGAACTGCGATGATTATTCAAGCAAGGTGTGGATGGTCGGAGACTCGTATTTCAATGTTTCCGATCCCTCGAGATGGCCGTCGCATCTGCTGCAGAGCGGATATACCGACAATCTTATGATGGGATACCCCGGCATGGCGAGCAGCAAGGGAATTGCCGAGTTCGAAGCGGCGCTGCACTACGGCACACCCGTGTACGCATTTTGGTGTATGGGTATGAATGATATGGACGGTGATAACAGTATCAATTCAAATTGGCTCAGCGCAACGGAGCGTTTTATCGAGCTTTGCGAGGCGCGCGGAATAGAGGTTATTTTGTCAACGATTCCATCAACTCCCACAAGAAATAACCGTATGAAAAATGAATGGGTCAGAAACAGCGGATACAGATATGTCGATTTTGATAAGGCGGTTGTAGCAAATCAGAATACGGGTGAGTGGTACTTCGGAATGCTGTATAAAGACAATGTACATCCTGCAAAGTCCGGAGCGCAGGCGCTTTATATGCAGGTGCTTATAGATTTTCCTGAAATAATGTGTGATTGACTAGGAGAGAGTTATGCAGATTTCAAATAATATAATAACCAAGAGTGCGGAGGTGCTTAAGAGCGGTCAGACGCTTTTGGTTGACGAAAATACAATTATTAATGATAAGCACCTGACCTTCAGAGCAAGGCTGGGCTCCCCGCTTAAGGGCAAAATAACAATTGCTCACGGCGGAGATGATAAATATGCGTCAAGTTTTCTTATTATAGACGAGACAAATGTGCGCGTCGTACATATGTATGCGGAGCAAAGGGAAGTGTACTGTCAGCCTCACGGGATGAATATAGACGAATTTCTGGCGGTCAGCATAGATGTCGGTTACCAGAGCGCCGATATAAATATCATGAGCATGTCCGATATTTTTAAAATTTCGGATGTTGACTGGGCAGGCAGAAACGGCAGTGTGAATGTCAAGACAGATGTTGATATCTACGATGTTAAGGTAAACTGGTACTGTTCGGGCTATAAGAAGCCGATATATCTTTTCGGAGACTCATATTTTAATACAAGAGATCCCGGAAGATGGCCGTATTATCTTCACAGAGACGGATACGACAGCAGTTTGCTTATCGGATATCCGGGCATGGGAGTTGACCGGGGAATTATTGATTTCCGTATGGCAATGGAGAGGGGAAAGGCGCAGTTTGTTGTTTGGTGTCTCGGTATGAACAACGGAGATACAGACGGCAAAATCAATGCCCGTTGGCTTGAGGCGACCGAGGAGGTTGTCGCTACCTGCAAAAAGAAAGGTATAAATCTTGTTCTCTCGACAATTCCGTCTACTCCGAAAGTAAATAATGAAGAGAAGAACAAATGGGTTCGTGCCTCGGGATTAAGATACATTGACTTTAACAGCGCCGTCGGAGCGGATAAGGATATAAATTGGTACAGTGAAATGCTGTATTCAGACGGCGTCCACCCGGCAAAGCGGGGAGCCGAGGCGCTTTATATGCAGGTTCTGACGGATTTTCCTGAGATAATGGAAAAGTATTAAACGGTCACGGTATAAATTATAAAAATTCCCATGGTATCGCAATAGAAAGTAATATGCGATATCATGGGAAAATTGTTTTAATGCGTTAGGTTTTTTAACTTAAAAACAACTTTTTTACAAAACTATCTTTTAATTATTTTCTTAACGGTAATGCAGTCATTTTCATAAACATAAAATACCTCGTAATCAGAAAATAAAAATGCGTACTCACCGCTGTTCTTATATCCGGGACTTGGTTCCTGTCTCAGAATTTCGATGAGCGGCTCTCTTTTTTCGGCAGGCAGTATACCGAGTATCTCGTCACTGATATTGACACAGCACCTCTCGCCTCTAACCTCCTCGGCAAAACCGCACACGGCATGGGGGTGAGAGTCGGTGTAAGAGAGATAAGGCTTTATATCGTATATCGGAGTGCCGCTGAGCATATCCGCACCATCTACAATCAGAACATCACCCTCATTTTCGGTATGTAAAATCTCAATCAGTTTTACTGCTGACAAGCCCAAATTATTGGGTCTGAAGGGGGAGCGTGTCGCAAAAACGCCCATTCTCTTGTTGCCTCCGAGCCGCGGAGGTCTGACGGTCGGCGACCATCCGTCCCTTTTTGCCTCGGAGAACTCCCATATCAGCCATATATGGCTGTATCCCTCAAGTCCCCTGAGTGCCTCGGGGCGTCGGTACTCATTTTCAAAAACTATTCTGCCGCGTGTGCCGCACACTATTCCGCTCTGTCTCGGTATGCCGAATTTTTCTTTATAATCCGTGTAAATTCTCGCAATTATATTTAAATTCATAAAAATCACCTTGTCCTATCGGGTTAATTTTAACACAAAACGCAGCTTTTTTCAAGATTAAATATATAAGTAACATTTTATTTACAAAAAATAAGCCGGGGAATAGTTAAAAATGTTGCATTTTGTTAAATCGTGTGATAGAATATAAATATATTGAATTTGGGAGGACTTTGTAATGACAGTTGACTTGTTTCACAATAAAATAATAAGTGATACATTGAGTGAGAAATTTAAAGAGAGCTTTACAAACAACCTTATCCCGAAATTAAATGAGAGATTTGGCGATAAACTTTACGCTGTACAGATGTATGAGGACTTTCTCTGCGATAACTTTATAAAGGACGGCAGATTTTATTATCCTCTTTCCCTCAGTACCGAAGAGGGAAATAAAAGATTTTGGATAATGTGGGATGTATCTGACAAAAATAAGTTTGTAAAATCCGTTCCCTATGATTACATTGGGGAAGAAGAGATAGATTTTGTTCTCTCGCCGGATGTGCCCTGTGAGTTTGAAGAGAGAATTGCGATGAGGAAGATTTTTTTCTGTGACGAAGGTATTAAACTTGAGATAAGTGCGGCGTCAAGGGACAAACTTTTCCTTGTGGGCAAATATTCGCAGAGTTTTGTTGACGAACTTTCAAGACAGATAAGCAATGCACTCGAGGAGAAGTTCTCTCTTAAAGGAGTGGTAAGCAGCACTCTCAAACTTGTTGTTGAGTTTGCACCCCATACTTTTATGGAGCACGTTTCGGAAAATGTCACATACAGAAGATTTTTGATAACGGCGAAGGGCTGTTTCAAAAAGGATTTTTGGGTGAGATGGAAAAATCTTAAATCTGACTTGCCGCTGACAATATCCGACACAGTGTCATCAAGTGATATACTCTTTGAAATTTGCGACAGCGTGCCTCAGAGAATAAGGGAGAAGGAATACAGATATCTTGTCAGGGTTTCTTCGGATCAGTATCAGGACGCCATGGGCAGAAAGAATATTACCGAGTGGCGTGATTTAATAAAAAGAATTATAAGAAGAGGAGAGGTGGAGCAAATAGAAATTTCACCTTTGGATAAAGATTTGAACGGCGGCGAGAGCATTCTTGCCTTTAAACTTCAGGAGATTCTCGGAGTTAAAATGGAAGACAGCGATGACTCGTCTGCTGACGATTTGGCTCAGAGTGAGGAAAATGACGATGAGCTTTCAATGAAGCTCAGGAATGTTTTAAAGGATAACACCGTCGGCGTTTCTGAAAAGTCGTTGGGCTCTGAGAGCAATGACGAGCCGAAAAATGTGCAAACCGATGATGAAAACTATGATGCCGGGGCATCAGAGGATGACGATGCGGCTGAAGATGAGAATGCAGAGTTTAGAGACGCTTACCCGGACGGAGAAGATGCGGAGGATATAGAGCAGCTAAATAAACTTGAGGGTATTGATGACCACGAGAGCGCGCTTCATGATGCCGAAGAGGAGGCAGTGACTGCAAGGGTGCAGTCGGCAGAGCAGGATACCGCAAAACAAAACGCTGTTCCCACTCGTCCGAGCGGTGAGGATAAAGCCGAGATCAATGCCGAGCGTGAGGCTGAACTCAGAAAGACGATAGAGGCGCAGCTGCGCCTTGAGCTTGCCAAGGAGGCTGAACTTCAGGCAAAAAGCGAGGCGGACGCTCTGCGCCGTGAGAAAGAAGAACTTATGCAGCTCAATATACGCCTTGAGGAAAGAGCAAGGGCGGCTGAGGAAGAGCGGCAGAAGATAGAGCGTGAAAAAGAGGAGAAGACCGAGGCGCTCAGGCGTGAGATTGAGGCAAAGGAAAGAGCCGAGATCAGGGAGAGGGAGAGAATTGCCGAGGCGGCAAGACTCGCCGTAATAGAGCAGGAGAGAATCAGAAAAGAAGAGGCAGAGAAAGCGGAAAAACTCAAAGAGGAGATCGAAGCTGCGAAACTCAGAGAAGAAAAACTCAGAGAGGAAAAGCGGAGAGAGGAAAGGCTCAGAGAAGAGGAGATTGCAAAGCGGAAAATAGAAGAGGAGAAGTTCGCAAATCTTCCGTTTACAAACAATCAGTATTTCCAGCTTAATCAGGATAACAAAAAGGTCTCTCAGGTTGAAGAGCGTGAAAAGCCTAAGATAAAATATACTTATACTCAAAAGACGGTAAGACTCTTATTCCGTGTTCCTGTTGATCCGGGAGTATTAAAGAGGATACATGAAATTATAATTAAAACAATTAAATATTTTAATAAAGAAGATGTCTATATTAAGATAAAAGCGACGGTGCCGGACACCAATACGGTAAATCTTCATTTTGTTGAGGTTCCTAAAGAAGAAGAGGAGCTTATAGTCAACATTATAAAGGTTCTCGGAAAGAGCGAGCTTAATATCTCAAAGGCATATCTTGAATAAAAATAACGGTTATCAATGCCGACAAGAGCAGTAAGGACAGAAAGATTTTTGAGTCTTTGGTTTATCCTTTTGCATGGCTTGATAACCGTTTTTTTATGTAAAACGTGGGTACGGTTTATAAAATACCTATTTGGTACAGTAAATTTTTTGGAGTAAAATATGCTTTTTAGTGTTTTGAGGCGTTTTAAAAGTCATAAATTTCTGCTGTGAGCGCCCCGGTAGAACACTGCGCAAAATCTGCTTTGCGATATTCCGAGTATTGAACTCATTCTTCAATGCATAGGGAAATATAGTTTTTGTTGCCGCATTTTTGCGAGGACTTAAAAACTTTAATTCCCACAGATTTTAAATATTTGAGCGCATCGTTGAGCACAATATCAAATGTCGCTATTCGCTGGTGCGTCGTACATTCGCTTATCATTTTGGGCTTGTCCTCAATTATCATGCTGTCAACCAGCGCCTCCGTCAGGGATACATTCAGTCGCATTTTGTCGATTTTCTCAATTGCGCAAATAATGTCCGCCTCATCTTTAAGCCGCAAGAGTGCTCTTGCGTGTCTCTCGGACAGTCCTGAATTGAGTATAAGCGTCTGACATACGGGCGGTATTTTGAGGAGTCTTATTTTGTTTGCGATATAAGACTGGCTCACTCCCATTTTCTCAGCAATTTCGTTTTGTGTTGCGTGACACATATTAATCATTCCGACAATGGCTTTTGCCTCATCAAACATATTCATAATAATCTCTCCTTCTCTAACATAATACAACAAAATAAATAAAAAAACTGTCGCAAAATGTAGGATTTGCGGCAGTGCGAAAAATTAACATCTGTAAAAAACAATATTTGCGTTGCATTCTGCTGTTTTGGGGTAAAAATTTATTAAGTGGCATACCGTGTTAAATTATCATGCCGAAAAAATGCTTTATACTTCGGTGTCAAAGCGGCTTTTTTGATATTTTAGCATATACTCTCGGATAATCTTTGGGCGTCCTCTTGCCTTTTTGTATGATTATGAGCGGGTGGGAGACGGTATCGGTTTTTCCTTTGAGAGTTATACTCTCCGAGACAGTATCGCTTCCGCCCATAATGGATATTGCACGCTTTGCGCCGTTCAGCTCGTATTCTGCGTTCTTGCCCTTCATCGCTATCATCTTGCCGCCTACCTTTACATATCCGAGGCACAGCTCTGTCAAAACCCGCAGCTCTGCTACTGCACGCGCCACGGCAAAATCATATTTTTCTCTGAACTCCTCTTTGCACGCTCCCTCTTCGGCACGCATTGTCAGCGTTGTGAGGTTATTAAGTCCGAGTATCTCTGCGCTTTTTTTGACATATTCAGTCCTCTTTGCGGTAGAGTCAACTGCGGTTATTTTAATATCATCCCGTATAATAGCCAGCGGCAGAGAGGGGAATCCCGCGCCGCAGCCGATATCTATTACCGTCGCGCCCTTGCTTATCCTGTCGCACAGTACTGCGCAGTCGAGATAATGGTTTAATATTATTTTGTCAGGTTCGGTAATAGCCGTGAGGTTGTATTTTTCGTTTTCCGAGAGCATTCTCTCCGTCAGAAGATAAAACTTTTTGGATTTTTCGGGATTTATAAGACTTCCCATTCCGTTTTCTTTAAAAGCGCTCACAAGCTCGGATACAAAAGTACTCTCATTTATCTGCATATCAGTCTCCACAGTGTTTTTTATATATTATAGTTGTTTTTGTCTGTTTTGTCAATAAAATATGCTATTGACTTAAGGGAGATTTGATTGTATAATAAATATACAAAAATAATTTTTTGGGAGATGATAGTTATGCAGGATATTTCTTTGCTTGATAAAAATTTTGCGCTTGCAGTTCCGACTGACAAGGAAAACACGGTATACTACGATGCGAAAAACAAACCCATCTCGCTCTACGGAGTTTGGCATGACGGTGTCGGATACCGCAGATTACCTGCGGATATTGCCCATGCCACAAGCGAGTCTGTCGAGCAGCTTTGCAAGCAGACGGCAGGCGGAAGGGTGAGATTTATCACCGACAGCCCATATATTATCGTTAAAGCAAAAATAGGTGCGGTAAGGATGCCTCATATGCCGGCATCCGGCAGATCCGGCTTTGATATCTATGTGAGAGAGGATAACCGGGAAATATATAAAAAGACAATTATTCCGCCCGTTGCTACAAAGGATTGGTATCTCGGTGTTTACGATATACCGGGCGCAAAAAAAGAGAGACTCTTTACTGTTAATTTCCCATTG
This sequence comes from uncultured Clostridia bacterium, assembly GCA_944384515.1. Taxonomy (GTDB): domain Bacteria; phylum Bacillota; class Clostridia; order Oscillospirales; family CAG-272; genus UBA1740. Next base: position 40,202 of record CALWTU010000032.1, on the reverse strand, counting down.
TATGACACGGTAGACGAGGTGCTTTTCGGAGTGGAAGAGGGGTCTGCGGTTCTCCCCGCTCCCGAGTATTCGGTAAAGGATCCGATACTCTTCTACGGCTCTTCCATAACACAGGGCGGTTGTGCGTCACGCCCGGGCTCCTCGTATGAGGCGCTCATATCACGCAGGTATGATGCGGATTACATAAATCTCGGTTTTTCCGGAAGCGCCAAGGGCGAGCGCGCAGTTGCGGAGTATATCGCGTCACTTAAACTGTCGATGTTCGTTTTTGACTATGATTTCAATTCTCCGACATTTGAGCATTATGAGGCGACCTTTGAGCCGTTTTATAAAATCATAAGAGAGAAGCATCGGGATTTGCCGATTGTGTTCCTCACAAGACCCAAATACTATTATGACAGCGGCTCGACAAAGCGGCTGAACCTGCAGAGGGAGGTTTATGAGAGAGCGCGTGTGAGCGGGGATAATAATCTTTATATGATCCCGGGATACGAGCTTATGGAAATCTGTAAGAATGAGGGAACGGTTGACGGCACTCATCCGACCGACCTCGGATTTTTCAGCATGGCGACAAGGCTCTACAAGCTTCTCGATAACCTTTTTGAGGTAAAAAGTGATTGAAAATAATTCCAAGTACCATAAAAAAGAGGATACAGTATCCGTAGTACCTCTTGACGGGTACGATAAAAATACGGCGAGAGCGGCACTTGAGAGCTTGCTTGAGCCTTTGGGCGGACTTGACTTTATCAAGAGCGGGCAGACCGTCGTTATAAAGGCTAATCTTGTCTCCGCCATGAAGCCGGAGCAGGCAGCGACAACTCATCCCGTCCTGCTCTGTGCTTTGTGCGATATGCTGACCGAGAGGGGAGCCGAGGTTATTGTCGGCGACAGCCCCGGAGGACTTTACAACGCCGCGTTTTTAAACAGGGTGTATAACCGGACGGGCGTCAGGGAAGTATGCGAACACGGAGCGGAGCTCAATTCCGATTTTTCCGAGAAGAGGGCGGAGTATAAGGACGCTAAGGTATTAAAGAGCTTTACATACACGGGATATCTTGACAGGGCGGACTATATTATTAATTTCTGCAAGCTGAAAAGTCACGGTATGATGGGTATGTCATGTGCCGCAAAGAATATGTTCGGTACAATACCCGGAGTAATAAAGCCCGAGTATCATTATCGTTTCCCGAAATACGAGGATTTTGCGGATATGATAGTTGACCTTGACGAGTATTTTCATCCGGTACTGAATATTGCGGATGCGGTAGTCGGAATGGAGGGCAACGGCCCGACAGCAGGCACAGCGAAGAAGATGGGATTTTTGCTTGCCTCTCATTCTCCGCACACGCTTGATATGCTTGCCTCTCACCTTATCGGATTTACAAAAGAGGAACTCCCGATTTTGAATGCGGCTTATATGCGCGGACTTGTGCCTGAAAATGTTGATGAGCTTAATATCGTCGGTTCGACAGAGGGGCTTGAGGTCAAGGATTTTGAGAGGGTTGTCGAGAGAAAGTCGCTGAGGTTTTCATCAAACACCAAAAATCCCATAAAAAAGCTCTTTGCCGTGACGGCACAGTCTATTCTCAAAACTAAGCCGTATCTTATAAAATCCGAGTGTGTGGGGTGCGGAATCTGTGCCGGAATATGCCCTGCAAAAGCGATAGTCATCAAGAACAAGAAGGCAGTGATAGACAGAGAAAAATGTATCAGATGTTTCTGCTGTCAGGAGTTTTGTCCTAAGAGCGCAATGAAGGTAAAGAGAAGTTTTATTGCCAATATTTTTCATAAGAACGAGATAAAAAAATAAATCGGTGATGGTTTTAAAATGAAATTTTCTGATAGATTTATGAGGGGGCAGCTTAATTTCACAAGGCCGTTTGCGGATGCCACTCCGCTGGATACGGCGAGAAGTATCCAGGATAAGCTCGGAAAAATCATCCACCATGTAATGCGGCATGAGGTTGTCGACCAAAGCGATACTTTTGACGGTATAGATGTTTTGATCACTGTGCCCCGTGATGAAATCAGGCACGGTGTGATACTGTATCTGCACGGCGGAGGATATACCTGCGGCAACTCGGAGTATATCAAGGGCTTTTCCTCAATCCTGTGTGCAAAGTGCGGTATGCGCGTTGTTTCCCCCGTATACAGGCTTGCTCCGGAGAATCCGTTTCCCGCCGCACTTGACGATGTGGCGCGTGTGTATTTATACATGCTCAAAAACGGATATGACGCAAAGTCGATTCTCTTTGCGGGAGAGAGTGCCGGCGGAGGGCTGTGCTATGCGCTTGCCTTGAAGCTTAAGAGCATCGGCGCCGAGCTGCCTGCCGGAATTTTGGCTGTCTCGCCGTGGGTTGACTTGACCCTGTCCGGCGGCTCGTATAAAACCAATATTGATAATGATCCGTCTTTATCTAAAGAGCGGCTTGAGTTTTTTGCAAATTGCTATGTCGGAAAAACGGAGGACGCAAAAGTTAAACCCAAAAAAGTGAAATATACGGCAGGCGTTGAAGAACTTATAGAACTGCGGGCACATCCGCTTGTTTCTCCGGTTTTTGCAGATCTTACGGGTATGCCGCCGTCCCTGATTTTTGCGGGCGGGGATGAGATACTGCTATCCGACGCAGAGATGCTGAACAGCAGGCTTTTGCATTACAGTGCGAAATCGAAACTTATCGTCCATCCTAAAATGTGGCATGCATATCACCTTTACTGCCTTAAGAGCACCGAGCCGGAATACGGCATAATCAATGAATTCATAAACGAGTGCTTTCCGAAAGACAGTCTGCGCAAATTGCGCTGGATGGGGCTTGACAATGCTGCGAAAATTTTTCCTGCGTCCGCAAGCTCACGCTGGTCGAATGTCTTCAGGGTTTCCGCAACTCTTTATGAGGATGTGGACAGGGAGGTTTTGCAGTCGGCGCTTGATGTGACGGTAAGAAGATTTCCGTCGATATCCGTAAGGCTCAGGCGCGGCACCTTCTGGTATTACCTTGAGGAAATTGCCAAGGCGCCGAAAATAAGGGATGAGATGTCATACCCGCTCTCAAGGATGAGACTTGAGGAGATCAGAACATGCGCATTCCGTGTCCTCGTTTTTAAAAAGAGGATTGCGGTGGAGTTTTTCCATGCTCTGACAGACGGTAACGGCGGTATTGTGTTTTTGAAGACGCTTGTTGCGGAATATATCAGCGAGAAATACGGAATTAAGATTCCATCGGAGCAAGGGGTGCTTGACAGGCTTGAGCCGCCTTTGGACGAGGAACTTGAAGACAGTTTTTTAAAATACACGGGCAAATATTCCAAAAGCAGAAAAGAGCCTGATTCATACCGGGTTTTAGGTGAGAGGGAAGAGGGCGGATTTAAGCATGTCACAACATTTATTCTCGATTCGGAAAGTTTAGTGTCTCTTGCAAAATCAAAAGGAGTTACGGTGACAACACTGCTTGTCGGCGCGTTTATAAAAGCGGGTATAAACCTGCAAAACAAGGAGATTACCAAGGTAAGCCGTCAAAAGCATGTGCGAGTTTTGATTCCGGTAGACCTCAGGCGTATTTACGGCAGCAAAACGCTGCGCAATTTTGTGCTGTATACCACGCCCGGCGTTGACCCCAGACTCGGTGAATATACCTTCGATGAGATATGCAAAATTGTGCGCAACTATATGGCGCTTGATGTTACCGCCAAAAACATGTCGAGCAAAATATATACGAATGTCAAGAGCGAGAAAAAACTTTTCTTAAAGCTTGTGCCGCTGTTTCTCAAAAATATTGTTATGAAGTGTGTCTTTGACAGAGTGGGGGAGAGAAAATCTGTTATAACTCTCTCAAGCCTCGGAGTAATAAATATGCCTTCGGTGATGTATGATTATGTAAAAAGACTTGATTTCATTCTGAGCGAGCAGTCCAAAGCTCCGTATAATGTGGGGGTGCTCTCTTATAGCGGTATAACTTATCTCAATATTATACGAAATATTAAAGAGCCGAGGCTTGAAATGGAGTTTTACAAAGTTTTAAGAGAAGAAAAAATACATGTGAAAGTTGAAAGTAACGGAGGTTAACTTATGTACTGCGTAAAATGCGGAGTTGAGCTTAGCGACAGTGAGAAAAAATGTCCTTTGTGCAACACGCCCGTGTACTATCCGGATCTTCCGACAAGTGAGGAGAATTATCCGAAGGCAGAGAAGGTGAGCGAGGAGATTGCGGGAAGAGCGGTGATATTTATTATCACATTCATTCTGACAATTGCGCTGATCGTCACATTTGCAAGCGACCTGAGGACAAACGGCAGGGTAGTGTGGAGCGGTTATGCCATGGGAGGCATACTTTTGGGATATCTTTTTTTCATTATGCCGCTTTGGTTTAAAAAGCCTTCACCGGCGATATTTATACCGTGCGACCTCTTTGGTGTTTTGCTTTATCTTTGGTATATTGACTTTTGGACCGGCGGGGGATGGTTTTTTCCTTTTGCGTTTCCGATTGCGGGATGCGTCGGAATAATTGTAATAACGGTTGCCGTGCTGACGTATTACCTCAAGAGAGGATACTTTTATATTTTCGGCGGATGTCTTATTGCGTTCAGCGGTTTTTTTATACTTCTCGAATGGCTGATTTATGTAAATTTTTCAAGCACCGGCAAACTTTTCATCTGGTCGATTTATCCGGCAATTGCGCTTTTTCTCTTAGGCATAATGCTGATTATCATAGGAGTAGTAAAGCCATTTCAAAGATATTTAAAGAAAATATTTGCTATATGACTATATAATGGTATAAAAATATTGTGTAAAATATTGACATTGTAAAGACGGAGTGTTATAATAAATGAAGGTGAAAAATGTAGAAATCGGAGTTATTATCTGATTTTTGGGGGTAAAATGAAACTTTTAGCAAATAAAAGAAAACTTCTTTTGCTTTTAATAGATTTTGTAATCTTCAGCGTTGTATATCTGTTGACAGTGTTGCTCCAAGCTTATTCTCCATACGATAAAATGCTTAGTGCGGGCGGGTATATGCTGAATTATGCGATATTCTATGTTTGCATACTTGCGTCAAGAATTTTGCTTAATAATTACTCTAATGTTTTGCGTTACGCAGACTCAAAGGTTTATATAAAGATGTTGGTTTCCGACGCTGTCGGAGGGGTGTTTGCACTTGCGGTTACAAGACTTATTGAATTTGCGTATCTGGGTTTGTGGATAAGCGCAACATTTATCTGTCTTGATATACTTGTGACAATATCCAGCCGTCTTTTTTATCAGGAGCGCACAAGACAGATAAGTAAAAGTGAGAGCGGCAAGAGACACAATAAAATCGGTGTTGCCATTATCGGAGCGGGAAAGATCGGAGCTTTGCTCTGCGATGAGCTTATTTACAACGGTTCGTCACATTATGTTCCGATCTGCTTTGTGGATCAGAGCAAGGATAAAATAGGCAGTATGATACACGGTATCAAGGTTCTTCAGAATGACAATACTGTCATAGATAAAATCAGAGCTCTTCCGATACAGGAAATTTTCATTGCCATCAATGACCTTGACGGCGATAAGGCTAAATCTCTCTTTGAGTTTTACTCCAAGACGGGATGTAAGGTGAAGCTTTATGATCTGCCGATCAGCGAGTACGGAAAGGTGTACGATAATTCAAAGAGAGTTATCAGAGAGGTAAAGATTGAGGATTTGCTTTTCCGTTCTTCCATGAAAATGGAGAATATAAAGACAAAAGAGTTTTACAAAGATAAGGTTGTGCTTGTGACAGGAGGAGGCGGTTCGATAGGAAGTGAACTTTGCCGCCAGATTGCCGCGTGCAGACCGGGAAAACTTATCATTTTCGACATATACGAAAACAATGCATATCAGATACAGCAGGAGCTTATACAAAACTACGGCAGCAGTCTTGATTTGTTTGTTGAGATAGGATCTGTCAGGGATGTAAAGCGTCTTGAAGCTGTCTTTAACTACTATAAGCCCGACATAGTTTTCCATGCGGCGGCGCATAAGCATGTTCCGCTTATGGAGCACAGCAATTGCGAGGCTATAAAAAACAATGTTATAGGTACATACAACACAGCGAATCTGGCGGAAAAATACGGAGTTGAGAAGTTTATACTTATCTCTACCGACAAGGCGGTAAATCCCACTAATATTATGGGTGCGTCAAAACGCATGTGTGAGATGGTAATTCAGTGCAGGACAGACAGCAGGACTACATTTTCAGCTGTGAGATTTGGAAATGTTCTCGGCTCAAACGGTTCGGTTATTCCGCTCTTTAAAAAGCAGATAGAGAAGGGCGGACCGGTCACTGTTACAGATAAACGCATAATACGCTACTTCATGACAATACCCGAGGCGTCAAGTCTTGTTATGGAGGCGGGCGCTATGGCGAAGAGTAACGAGCTTTTTATACTCGATATGGGCAATCCCGTAAAAATATACGACCTTGCGGAAAATATGATAAAGCTCTCAGGGCTTGTTCCGTACCGTGATATAGATATTATAGAGACCGGATTGAGACCGGGCGAAAAACTTTATGAGGAACTTTTGATTCAGACGGAAAAACTCGATAAGACGAGCAATAACATGATTTTTGTAGAGCGAGACACACCGTATACAAGAGCAGAGATAGAGGAGAAAATCAATATTCTCAAAGAGGCGGTTATGCTGTCGGAGAGGGAGATCCAGCCCGACTTAATCAGGGATGCGATGATGCGTGTCGTTCCTACATATAAGCTTCCCGATGAGGTTAATGCAAAAGCTGAGAGCTCAAGGGAAATGAGCCTTGTAAGTTAAACTGTCACTCAAATATATAACATATAATATATGGATTTATCGAAAGGATAAAAAATGGGAAAGAAGAAAACAGAAAGAGTTTTTACTCCTGTAAGCAATTTGAAAGAGTATCTCGCCGTTCTTAATAATCACGGAGAAAAAACGGCGTATCGCTATCCCCAGAATAACGAGTATTATTCTATAACATATAAAGAGTTTTACGAAATGATTATTTCTGAGGCTGCCGGACTTTCGGCTATGGGTCTTGCCGGCAAGAGGATTGCCGTTATAGGAGAGACATCTGTGGAATGGGTCAGCAGTTATCTTGCCACTCTTGCAGCGGGCGGAAGTATTATTCCTATGCATAAGGAGCTTGCCATCAGCGCAATCGGCGGACTGCTCGAGAGCGTTGAGGCTGAGGCGATAATTTTCAGCAAGACTTTTTATTCAAAGATGACAGAGCTTAAAGCTACGCACAGCACTTTGAAAAAATTTATTTGCATGCAGGATACCGCTGAGGCGGATGACGGCGTGTATTCTCTTAATGAGATTATAAAAAACGGAAGAGAGTATGCGGATAAAAACGGATTTTCTGTTTATGAGAGGGGAGCCGAGGATCTTGCGGTGATGCTCTTTACATCAGGAACTACCGGAACAAGCAAATGTGTTATGCTCTGTGAGAAAAACATATTCTCTACAGTTAATTCCGCATGCGCAACGGTTGAATTTTTCCCTGACGATACGATAGTATCTGTTCTTCCTTTGCACCATACATATGAGCTTGCGTGCATGCTCTCGGGACTTAACTACGGTATGGAGGTAGGAATAAACGATTCTATCAGGCATTTTGCCAAGAATTTCAAAGAGTTCAAGCCTACCGGACTTGTACTTGTTCCTCTCATTGTAAATACAATGCACAGCAAAATTATGAATGAGGCGAAGAAGTCTCATAAATATGCTCTTTTGCGTACAATGATGGCTTTGTCAAACGGACTTCGCAAGGTAGGTATCGACTTAAGACATGTGTTCTTTAAGGAGGTGCTTGGCGCATTCGGAGGCAGACTTTGTAAAATTATCAGCGGCGGCGCACCGCTGAGTCCCAAGATGGTCAAGGAGTTTGACAGCCTCGGAATTACGATAGCAGAGGGCTACGGAATAACAGAGTGTTCACCACTTATTTCGGTTAACCCGTACTATGCGCTCAAAAAAGGCTCTGTCGGACCGAGTGTTCCCAGTTGTAAGGTGCGTATTGATAAGGGCACTGAGAAAAACGAGAAGGGATATTATGAGGGCGAGATACAGGTTAAGGGAAGCAACGTAATGCTCGGCTACTATAACAATAAAGAGGAGAACGCTAAAGCGTTTACCGTTGACGGATGGTATAAGACCGGAGATATCGGTTATATGGATAAAGACGGTTACATCTATATTACGGGAAGACTTAAGTCTGTTATAGTGCTTGAAAACGGAAAGAATGTATTCCCTGAGGAGATAGAGGAGTATCTCAGCAAGATTACCGAGATAGGCGAATGTGTGGTTGTCGGAAGAAAGGGCGAGGACGGCGAGACAGTAAATCTTACTGTTATAGCTTATCCTAATCCCGAAATATTCGGTGAAACACCCGACGAAGCAAAGGCATATGAGATTATCCGCAAGAAAGTTGTAGAGCTCAACCGCAAGCTTCCTTCATTTAAGCATATAAAAGCAGTAGAGATACGCAAGGAGCCTTTTGAGAAAACTACCTCGAGAAAGATTAAGCGTCACCTTGTAAAATAAAAACGGGTGAGTGCGCATACCCTGCGAATTCTTCGGTATAATTTTTAACTGAATATAAAGATAAGTAAAGGCGAGGCAGAAAATATTTCTACCTCGCCCCTTTCCGATACGCTGAAACGCCACATCTCTCTTTAATACAAAAAAGCTTTTTATATAAATTACAGATGCAATCAATCTTTTTGTTGGCTTTAAAGTTGTGTTTATCCGATAAAAATCTGCCGTTTCGGATCAAGACAAAATACTTCCTTTTATTACAAGTATGCACACCCCGGGTGTCTGAGTTATAACACCGGTGCATGAGTCTCTTTCAAAAGTCGCTCCTTTCGGAGTAATAAGACCTTGTTTGGTGGTAAATACTCCGTCAAGAGGGTTGTAGTTAAAGTCTTGATACTGCTTAAGCTCGACGCCGTCAAGTTCAACCCGTGTCAAATTAATCCTGGGCTTGAATTTGTCACATACCGTAACGTTGTCTTCCGGCAGGATGTCGGTATTGCCGGCGTTTGAGATAACAAAAGTATATGTGATATCTTCGCATTCCATTACGGTTTTGGGGCATAAACTCTTTGTTATGGTCAACAAGGTTGTAGCTCTCGGAGTAATCGTTACACTGTCGGTGTAGCATCTTCTAAGGAATTGACCCGTCAGGGTTACGGTGTTGGTGACGGATGAGGAAATGTCCAGCGGAGCATATGCCGTCACCGTAACGGTATAAAATATTGTTACGACACTCTTTGCGGGCAGACATATTCCGCTGATTTTAAGACCCTGAGTTGAGAGTAAGGAGGGAGGGGAACATTCTTTTCCGTTAATCATCATTCTCAAACTTGAGTCTACATATTTAAGCGGATAAAGAACACATCCGTTATACTCATACTCGCTAAGATCGTCATACAATGTGAGATTTACATAACTGCAAGAGCTGATATTCTCGATAGTTACCATAAAAACAATGCTTTCGCCGTAAGCGTACTGCGTGCATAAAGCGGTTTTTTTCAGAGTTATGCAGTCAACCAGCTGACCTTTTACAACGTTGGAGTTTATCTGCAGTCCACCGTAGCAGAGGCTTGCCTGATTATAAAATTCTGTCATTTTAAAATCCTTTCATTTTTTGTCCCGATGAAAAAAGTCCCCCTTAACATCATATGTTTTTGAAAGAATTTTGTCTTTAAAATATAGTGTTTTTATCTCTCAAGCAAGATAGATTCAGCTTCTCTCATTTCGGCAGGTAATATAGATTATCTGCCTTGACTGTTTTAAATTGTTTAAAAGTTCAAGACCGCGCTTTATTCCCTTGTCGTCAAGATGCGCAAACGGGTCGTCAAGAATGATAAACGGTTTTTCTTTCTCATATAGAGAGTCTATCAGAGCAAAGCGCATACAAAGATTGAAGATGTCACGGGTGCCCCTGCTGTATGCATCGCTTTCCCGTGCGCCTCCGAGGTCGGTTTTCATAATATTGAATGAGGTGTCTATCATGAAATCTTTTGCCTGTTCTGCAGACAGCTCGGATATGTATTTTTTAAAGGCGTTTTTTGTCTTGTATAGGTATTCCTCAGTTATATTATCCTTGGCGCTCTCAAGGTAGTGCATTGTTGCGATTATCGTCTCAAGCTTGTCTTTGGATTTTTCTATTTTCTCTCTGAGCGTATCTCTTTCCATTACCAGAGCATCTTTGTCCGCTGTCTTTTGAGATAGAATATTGTTTTCTTTTTCGGTGTTGATAAGCTCCTTTTTTATCTCGTCCGAAAGACGGCTTATCTCTGATATTTCAGCTTCATATGAGCGCCCGACATCCACTGTGTCCGTCCGTGATGTGCCGTCTATCTCAAAATTATTGTTTTTCCGGTACTTTTCACATTCCATGACGGCTGCATTCAGATTAAACAGTGCATTTTTGTAGCGGTTGAGTTTTTCTGCCAAAAATTCAAATTTGTTATCTGCACCAATATTATAGCGCTTTATGAAATCAAGTGCTTTCTGGTATTCGGCAAAAATTATATTGCTTTTTCTTTTTCTTTCTTCAAATTCTGTTTTCTCCTGCCTCATCAGAGTTGTGTTCTCGTTGCACATGTCTATGATTTTTCGTAAAGCATCCTTGATATTCTCATTTTTAATATCGGGAAACTTGCATAAAATTTGACACGCCTCTATATTAAGAGCCTTTTTTTCTTCTTTGAGAGCGTCAAGTTCTTTATAATAGTTTATCTCTGCTTTTTCATTTTCGTAGTAGCTTTGGGAAAAGGTAAGGTATTCACTCAAAACTTTTCCCACATCCGTGTTACGGCTGTCAAACCCCGTCATAGCAAAAAAATCTGCATTAAATTGAGATAGCTCTCTCGAGTGCTTTTTGTTTTTCCGGCAGAGCGTAAAGTTTACAGCTGAGATAATAAACATGACAGCCGAGACCGAAAGGAGGGATACAGATAAAACCGCCAGGGAATTATAGAAAAAAATTGCCGCGGCAAGTGATAAAAGGGCGGCAGGGAAGAGAGCCAAGTAGGCTTTTTTTCTCTTTTTGTAAGATGAAAGCAGAGTGTGTCTTTCAATCAACCCCATGACATATTCCGCTCTTTGCGGTTTGTAATCTTCCTTTGAGGATATTCTCTCAGTTTGCCTGTTTAATCTTTCATTTAAATCCTCTGTCAGCACATCTATTCTGTTGAGTTTGTTAATAAGAGAGTCTATTTCTTCTTGTTCACTCTCACTGATGTTGTATTTATTTTCGCTTGATGCGTCGGCACAAGAGTGCTTATTCAGAGCTTCTTTCTCTTGCAAATATGTGTCATATGCCCTTTTTTGACGGTATATTTCTTCAGATGTCGGAATATATCCGTTAAAGAAATTTTCCGCATCCCGCACTTCTTTTTCACGCATTTTTGCGTTGCTTTTCAGTGTTTCATAATAGCTTTGGTGTATTTGCAGTTTTTCTCTTTCGAGGTGCTCCCGGATTTTTTCCTCGCACCGTTTTTTCTTCTCTTCGGCGGCGGTCAGTTTTTCTTTCAGCAGCGCGATTTTTGCATAGTTTTCGGATATCTGCTTTTCGGCGTCAGCCAGATTTAACAGTTTTTCTTCTATAACTCCGAGTCTTGTCTTAAGATCGTATATTTCTCCCTTGCCGCCTTTTTTCTCATATCTCTTTCTCTCGTTGTCAAGCCGTGCTATCGCCTCGTCCATTATAGAGAGATCCGCTTCTGTCGCCGCAAGGTCGGATAGTTTTGCCGACACGGTTTTGTTGTCGTTTGTGCCGGATATATTCGCCTCCGACAAAAATATCGTCCTCTCAAATCCGTCGGCATCTATCTCAAAAAGTTCCTCTCCGATATTTTCAGTGTAATCGTTTGATATCTTTCCGCTTCTCTCATCGTATAAAACAAATTTATCTTTGCTGTATTTTTCGTTGAACTCACGCTCAATGCGGTACAGTTTGCCTTTTGCCTCAATAATAAGCCAACCGCCCCAGTAGCCCTTTTGCCACGGCTGATAGTGCTTTCTTTCGTTCTCTGTTATTTTTGTATTCTTTGTCTTTGTAAGACCGTAGAGCATTGATTTTAAAAATACTGTAAATGTCGTCTTGCCGTATCCGTTATCTTCTTTTATGACATTGAGCTGACTGTCGAACTTGTAGGAAAAATTATGCAGTTTTCCGAAGTTTTCGATATAACACTCAACAAGCTTCATAACTTTTCTATATCTCCTCTCCTGTCAGTGCGTTTATGGCGCACTGAATTATTTTCTGCTTTTTTTCCTCGCTTAAGTTTTCCTCTCCCATAACAAGTCTTATAAACTCACCTTTAAGCGACTTGTCATACAGATAATCGCCGGGCGAAATTTTAAGTTTTGAGCGGTCGTAGAGCTCAAAGCAGTAAAAACCGTCCGCAAAGCTGCGCATAAGTCTCTCTTCGTCAGGGCAAATATCTGCCTCATGACTGCCGGTCAGGACAACTCTGACCAAACTCTCCGGTGAGATATGGCGCAGTTTCGCCTCTATCAGTTTTTCATACTCAAGCTCGCTTTGTGCGCCTGTTATGTCCACATTTATTTCGTAAATCTTTCTTTTCGCACAGCTGACAAATTTATGCGTCAGGGCACCGCCGTCGGTATCTATGAGTACATATCCCATATCTCCCGTCTCGTCAAATCCTCGCCCCTCGGGCGTTCCGGAATATACCGCAATCCCATCGCTGTATTTTGTCTGTGAATATGTGTGGTAGTGACCGAGAGCCAGATAATCAATTCCGAGCCCCTCGATGTCCCTCAGTCCTATTTTTTCGGTGTCGTCAGTCCGGTCCGCCAAAACGCCGTGTAAAACGAGGATATTTATCCGGTTTTTGTCGGGCATGAAATTTTCAAACATATTTTTGCGAATTTTACTGCATCCGTAAATTGATACATTTCCGATATCGTATCTTGTGAATGTATCTTTGAACATGTATAAATTTTGGGGAAGATTTATTTTCATATTCAAAAGCAGTTCCGACTCATGATTTCCAAGCAGGTAAAAGAAGGCGACATTCGGCATGGCGGCAATAAGGTCCGTAACATAACTCACCGTCCTCGGAGAGGGGTTTGCACAATCAAATAAATCTCCCGATATAATAACCGCTCCGCGATCAAATTTCGCGGCTTTTGAAATAATTTTCTTGAATGTTCCGATGAGCTCCTCCCGCCGTATTTTTGCGTTTTGGGGGCTAAGCCTTGCCGACAGGGGAGAGTCGAGATGCAGGTCGGATGTATGTATAATTTTCATTTTAGAACCTCTTTTCTGAATTCTGTCGGAGTATAGCCGAACTCCTCCGAAAAAACTTTTGAAAAATACGACTGATCGTAAAATCCCGTCACAGCGGAAATTTCATTAATGCTCATATCGCTGTGCAAAAGTTCTTTTGCACGGCTGAGACGCTCTTTTGTTATGAGCGCGTTGACTGTCATGCCGTATGTTTTTTTGAATTCTGTGATAAGTGTTGTTTTTGAGCATCCGGTCCTGTCGCAAAGGTCTTTTATCGTGATTTTCTTATCAAGGTTTTCTTTTATGTATATCATGGCGTTTTCGGCGTTTGAAAGTTTTTCTTTGGGCAGGGCGTTGGAGAGTGTCAGATACTCTGCACATATAGTCATTATTCTTAAGTATGATGATGTCATGTCTTCTCTTACCGTCGGCATTTGTGAGAGAATTTCTGTGACGCGGCTTCTTTCAAGCCCTATATCATCGAGTTTTTCCAAAAGAGCGTCTTTGTTTACAGAACTGTCGCATATTTGTCCCATCATCAAAAAACCGGTCAGCGAGCCGTAGTTGTAAAGTGGACTTATGGCCTCCACAAGACCGTGTCTACACTTGTATATCAGCGGTTTTTTTGTCTCATAAACCTTTTTGAGCGCTTCTCTGTCTGAGTTAACGCAGCATTCGTATTCTCCTTTTGCCTCCTGGATCAGAGCGCACAGCGGCATTCTGTGCTGGGGGAATGCGGCAATTTCGTTAAAGTTTATATCATGCAGTGACATTCTGAAGCCGGTGATTTTATGAAGTTCAAACAGTATGGATATTATCTCCGCTTTTTTCATAACAGTCTGCCTTTCTTGTAAAATTAGCCTAAAATTGTTCTATTCTACAAAATATTATACTTTTTTCACTTGCGTTTGTCAATATACTGTTATATAATTAGTTAAAGAGTATTAGTATCATAAAAATTTAACAGGAGAACTGAAGATGTCAAAATACTGTATCGGTGTTGACCTTGGCGGAACTAATATTGCCGTGGGACTGATTGATCTTGATTTAAAAGCTATTGTGAAGTCGCTCAGTGTTAAAACCAATGCCCCCAGGTCCTGCGAGAGCATATCTGATGATATAGCGGAAATTTGTCGCAGGCTTTGCGCAATGCAGGAAATAGAGATGGGCGACCTTGAGTGGATCGGAGTAGCCTCTCCCGGTGTAATTAAGGGAGATGAGGTTGTGGTTGCATTCAATCTCGGATGGAAGAATGTTAAGTTTGTCGATATACTCAGTAAGAGAACCAACCGTCCTGTGTACATAGCAAACGATGCCAATGCGGCAGCATATGCCGAGGCTGTATGGGGTTCGGGAAAAGGAGCCAAATCTCTTATAGCATTTACTCTCGGTACAGGCGTCGGAGGCGGAATTATAATCGACGGTAAGATCTGGGAGGGAAATAACGGTTTTGCCGCTGAAATGGGGCATGCTGTTATAGTGCCCGGTGGCAGAACATGCGGTTGCGGAAAGCGCGGGTGCATAGAGGCATACTGTTCTGCGACGGCTCTTATTCGCGAGACAAAGAGGATGATGGGACTTTATCCTGAAAGCTTGATGTGGAAGTATGTCGAGGGCAATCTTGACAGGGTTAACGGAAAGACTGCGTTTGCTGCCATGGAGCAGGGCGATCCATGCGGCAAGATACTTGTCGACGAGTTTATAGATTATCTTGCGCTCGGAATAAGCAATGCGATAAATATTTTCCAGCCGGATGTAGTATGCGTCGGCGGAGGTATTTCAAGAGAGGGAGAAAACCTTATGAGGCCGCTTCGTGAGAAGGTATATCACGAGTCGTTCGGCATAGGCGTTATGCGTACAAAGGTAGTGTGTGCAACTTTCAGAAATGATGCGGGAATTATCGGCGCGGCACTTTTGGGATTACAGAATAAATAAAAACGTTTTTTGAGGTGGAAAAATGACAAAGGAACAGTTTATTGTAGAACAGTTTGACATTGGCGGAAAATTTATCAGTGCGACTCCTTACGGCTCGGGACATATAAATGATACAAGGCTTGTTGTAACGGCTGAGGGTGATAAAGAGGTTTGGTACATCCTCCAGAAGATTAACAAGAATGTATTCAAAGATCCCGAACAGCTTATGGACAATTACTGCAAGGTGACGGAGTATCTCGGCAATATCATTAAAAATAACGGCGGAGATCCGATGAGAGAAACTCTCAATGTTATCAAGACAAAGGACGGAAAGAATTTTTATCTTACCGAGGACGGTGAGTATTGGCGTATGCTCGTGTTTGTGGTTGACAGTGTGAGTTATGACAGAGTTGAGAGACCGGAGCAGTTTTATCACTGTGCCGTTGCGTTCGGAAACTTCCAGTATCTTCTGCGCAACTATCCCGCAGACACTCTGACAGAGACAATCGTTAACTTCCATAATACAGAGGACAGATACAGACAGCTTATGGAGGCTGTGAAAGAGGATAAGTGTTCAAGACTTAGCTCTGTCAGTGAGGATGTGCGTTTTGCGACAGACAGGCAGGAATTTGCCTCAATGTTTGAGAGAGCGCATAAGGAGGGAAAACTTCCTCTTAAGGTTACCCACAACGATACCAAACTCAACAATATTCTTTTTGATAAAAAGACGGACAGACCGCTTTGCATTATCGACCTTGATACAATAATGCCCGGCTATGCGGTGAACGACTTTGGAGATTCTATAAGATTCGGCGCTACAACAGCGGCAGAGGATGAGGCAGATCTTTCTAAGGTTAATTTTGATATATCCCTTTATGAGCTCTATGTAAAGGGCTTTATTGAGGGAGCCAAGGGCGGACTTACAGAGGGTGAGATTGAGCTTTTGCCTTATGCCGCAATGATGATGACATTTGAGTGCGGAATGAGATTTTTGACAGACTATCTGAATGGTGATACATATTTCAGAACATCGAGAGCTAATCAGAACCTTGACAGAGCGAGAAACCAGTTTAAGCTTGTCAGCGATATGGAAAGCAGAATTGAAGAAATGAAAGCAATCGTTAAGAAGTACGTTTGATAAAGGAGCAGAATATGATAAAAATAATTTATTCGTATAATGCAGAGAATGTTGGTGTAAGCGCAGCCAAGGTTATGGCGGATGTTATAAAGAACAAGCCCGATGCGGTGCTCGGCTTGGCGACAGGTTCATCCCCCATCGGAATGTACAGTGAGCTTATAAAAATGTGTAAAAACGGCGAGATTTCATTTAAGGATGTCAGAAGTGTCAACCTTGATGAATATGTGGGACTGAGCAAGGACCACGACCAGAGCTACTCATATTTTATGCACAAAAACCTCTTTGACCATATAGATATAAAAGAGGAGAATACAAATCTTCCGTGCGGACTTTGCAAGGACCCCGAGGCAGAGTGCAAGAGATATGACAAGGTTATCGAGAGCATGGGCGGAATAGATATCCAGGTACTCGGTATCGGCAACAACGGCCATATCGGATTTAATGAGCCGAGCGATTATTTCTCACTCGGTACAGGACTTGTACAGCTCACAGACTCTACTATTGACGCAAACTCCCGTTTCTTCGCTACCCGTGATATGGTTCCCACACAGGCGCTCTCTATGGGTGTCGGCCAGATTATGGCGAGCAATAAGGTTCTGCTTATTGCAATAGGAGAGGGAAAAGCAGAGATACTTGAAAAGGCGCTTTTCGGCAAGGTTACACCTCAGGTTCCCGCATCAATACTTCAGTTCTTTAAGGGCGAGGTTGTTGTTTGCGCAGACCGTGCAGCTCTTTCGGTTATAATGAAAAAGCATCCCGAAGCCGTAAAAGCAAACTGAAGCAGATAAAGAAATTTATACTGACCTTAAAATAAATAAAAGCCGGCGGGTCTTGTTAACTCAAGCCCCGCCGTTTTGATTTAAAAATCGAAAGCAATAAACCAACGGGCGGTCTTTGCAAAAAGCAGACCGCCCGTTTACTTATAGGTATATTGTAATTTTATCTTTTAAACAGTATAAACCTTCTTTATTCTTACGGCAACTTTGGGTTTGTCTCTGAAATCCGTGGGTATTGACGCAATCTCGTCAACCGTATCCATTCCCTCTACAACCATTCCGAATGCCGCATACTGACCGTCAAGGTGGGGTGCGTCCTCGTGCATGATAAAGAACTGACTTGAAGCGGAGTTGGGATCAAATGCACGGGCCATGGAGATAACTCCTCTTGTGTGCTTTAAGGGGTTGTTTATGCCGTTTGCGCTGAATTCGCCGACGATTTTGTTGTCAGAGCCGCCCATACCGTTTCCGAGAGGGTCGCCGCCCTGTATCATAAATCCCGGAATTACTCTGTGAAAGGTAAGTCCGTCATAAAAGCCTGAGTTTACAAGTGACAAAAAGTTTTCCACGGTTTTGGGTGCGTGTTCGGGGTATAATTCGAGTTTGATTACACCGCCGTTTTCCATTTCGATAACAACCATAATAAAAAGTCTCCTTTTGTTATATTTTTGTTTATTTCAGTCTATAATTAAATAAAAAAACGAGGGATAAAATGAATAGAGAAAAGATACAAACCTTAGCTTACATCGGCATTGTGATTATTGCCTTTACATTTATAGGGTATGCTTTCTTTAAGTACATTTTCTTTGCGGTACTGCCGTTTTTGATTGCATGGGCGGTGGCATTTTCGGTTCGGCCGCTGGCGTATAAGCTGTCAGATCTCACCCATATACCGCCGAAAATCGTAAGTCTGGTACTGACCATATTCTTAGTGCTTGCAATTTTGGGATTGACGAGCTTGGGAATTGTTCTCGGAATAAAAGAACTTGTAAGCCTTGTAGAAAACAACAACATGAATATCAGCGATATACTTGATAAAATACTTAACCCGTTTGATACAATTATTAAGGGGGAGAACAGGGAACAGATTATTGAGAAGATAACAGACGCTCTTATCGGTATGGCAAATGCCGCACTGAACAGACTAATGGATTTTATCGGCAACTTTATAGGTTCGGTTCCGAGAGTGGCTCTGTTCATACTTGCAACAGTAATATCCGCACTGTATTTTTCTCTCGACCTTGACGGAATAAATAAGGGAGTATTAAGTATATTCAACGAAGATCAAAGGAAAAAAATCGTAAATTTCAAAAACAACTTTCTCAAAATCTTATTGAAATATCTGCGTTCCTACCTTATAATTATGATTTTGACATTTGTCGTTATGCTGGTCGGATTTTTGATTTTAAGAGTTGAGTATCAGCTTATTTTGGCGCTTGTGGTCGCCGTGCTTGACGCACTGCCGCTGTTGGGCGTAGGCGTTGTGCTTATACCGTGGAGTATATACTCTTTTATATGGGGAGATGTTTTCATGTGCGTCGGACTGATACTTCTTTTAGTCGTCCATCAGATAATAAGGCAGATTGCCGAACCAAAAATTCTCGGTAAAAACTTAGGACTGCACCCGGTGCTGAGCATCATTTTACTTTACACGGGGTACTACTTCTTCGGTTTTTTGGGACTGCTCCTCATTCCTGTTTTCACAGCTATTATGAATGTCATCATCAAAAAAGAGGATTCCGCCGAGATCGGTTAGATTTTCATCCGAGAGGCTCTTTAGCGTGTATCCCTGTGCGGCGGCTGCCTCGCGGATTATCGAGAAGTCGGGATGCTTTTCGATGTTGCCGAGAAAAAATATATTCTTTTTGTAAACCCCGGCACATCCGCCGATAAAGCCGTATTTGTACGGGTAGAGTGAAATGTCGGAGTCGGATATTTTAAAGACCTTTATTCCTTCTCTTTTGAGTATTTTTGCCATACCTGTGTCGGCTGTAACGGCACATCCTGCAAACGACAGAACAGTGCATTTTGGGTAACCCTGTTTTGTGTGCACAATCTTAAGGTTGTTTGATTTTGCGTATTCTATGATACTCTCGGAGGCGCTGTCTGTTTTTATAAACAGCTTATCTCCTGCCGCAAGGGCGTTAAAGACGGCGTCGGTCGGATAATCGCCTGTCGGAACCGTATCCGAGAGTATGATGTTTACAAAGCGCTCAAGTCTCTTTAATTTTTCATATATGTCGGGATAGAGCTTTGCGTACTCTTTCGATATAATCAGGGTGTTTGCGTGGTTAAAAATAATGATATCTGTGTGCGATGCAACAGGCTTTGCAACCGTCGGGTACGGCGCAAGTTTGATTACATCAAACCCCTCATCAATGAGAGCCGCCTCGCATTTTTCTGTTATTCTGCAGTCAACAACAGCAACCTTCATACCGCACCTCGAAAAATTAACCGACCGAAAAGCCGTAAATTATAAAACATTCAGATAAAAAACAAATACATCAGAAAAAAAGAGATAGCCGCAAAAATCAAAGCTATCTCTTTTTATTCCAGACGAACGATTAAGCGCGCTCAACTTTTCCTGAACGAAGGCAACGGGAGCAAACATAAACGGAACAGTTTGTACCGTTAACAACTGCTTTTACCTTGCGAATGTTGGGCTTCCAAGTTCTGTTTGTCTTACGGTTGGAGTGGGAAACGTTGTGTCCGAAAGTAACGCCCTTACCGCAAATGCTACATTTAGCCATTATGACACCTCCTAAAATCTCGACAAAGTCGGAATTTTATATTAATATTATTTGTTATCACAAATTGACGAACAGTATTATACCATAAATAACGCAAAAATGCAAGTGTTTTTTTGATTTTTTTGAAAAAACATAAGATTTTTATTTTATTTCGTATAATTTCCGTATCTGTCATCTTTATTTTGACTTTTCATTAAAATATATCTGAGTTAAACTGTTGCGGAATAAAGACGGCATTAAAACGCCCATTCTCCGTCTTTGAAAATATCCACTATTCTGCCGTCTTCGCATTTAGCCTTGATTGAAAGGTCTTTTGTTCCAATCATGAAATCTACATGAGTTGCAGAGTCGTTTATACCCATTTCGTGCAGCTGCTCGTCGGTATATTTTTCGTAGTCTGAAATCAGATTTGTAAAGCCTCTTCCGATAGCGAGGTGGCATGCGGCGTTCTCGTCAAAGAGAGTGTTGTAGAAGAGAATTCCGCTCTCCCTGATAGGAGATGAGTAGGGTACAAGAGCGCATTCACCGAGGTATTTTGCACCCTCGTCTATGCTTATCATCTCTTTGAGCAGCTCCTCGTTCTTTTCCGCTCCTGCTTTTACGATCTTTCCTCCCTCAAACTCAAAGTAGAAGTTTTCTATAAGCTGTCCCTGATAGGAAAGAGGCATGGAGGAATATACAATGCCGTCTGCATCTCCCTTTTTGGGGGATGTGAATGTTTCCTCCGTCGGAATGTTGGGGTTGAAATAGTAGCCTGTGGACTGCGTCCTTTCTCCTCCTGCGCAGAACTGCGCCTCGGGGATAAGACCTACTCTCAGATTGGTTCCGTTTGATGCGGAGTAGCAGAGCTCCTTTATCTTCAGCGAGTTGAGGTAGTCGCATCTGTGGCTGAGATTATTGTTGTGGTTTTCCCACGCCTTGATAGGATCCTCGTCTACACGGGATGCCTTGAGGATTGCCTCCCACAGCATCTCGACCGCAACGCTTGCCCTCTTGTCGGGGAAGAGCTTCTTAGCCCACTTCACGCTGGGCACAGCGGCGATACACCACTGATATTTGTTCTCCATTTTCTGTCTTATCGGTTTTATTGTCTTGGCACGGGCAGAGTTTACCTTGGCAAACTTTTTGAGGTTTATACCGGAAAGCCCGTCGGGATCCTCTGAGAGGATATATATTCTGCACGGCAGAGTTTCAACCTGATGGTTCAGTTTCTCTATCTCCCATTTTTCAAATTTTTCAAGCACGCTCTCCTTTGCGTGTTTATAGTGCAGCTTTGCAAGATCCTGATATGACCACTCAACACGCACAAGACGCGCACCTGCCTTGTAGCACTCGTCGACAAGCATCTTTATAAATTCGGGCTGGTCAAGCTCGCAGCTTATAATTACATCCTGTCCTTTCTGTACGTTTACACCTGATTTTGCAATAAGCTTTGCATAATTTTTAAGTCTGTTTTTGTTCATTTTCAAATCCTCTTATATTTCTTTCAGTACTTTTTTCAGATATTCCCAAACACGGTTAACGGATGATATTGACAGGCGCTCCTCGGTTGTGTGTATATCAAAATTGTCAGGTCCCATGGATACACAGTCAAGTCCGTCTATTTTGTTTGAGAAAATTCCGCATTCAAGACCTGCATGAATAATCAGTATCTGTGGTTCTTTTTTGTACATGTCAAAATAGACATTTCTCATTTTCTCACGCAAAACGGAGTCCTTTTTGTACTCCCAGGCAGGGTAGGGAGATCTCAGGGAGTATTTTGCGCCGCGCAGTCGGCTAAGCTCGTTTATTTTGCCGCACAACTCTTCTTTTTTTGCGTTTTTTGCGGAGCGTACCGATGTTGTGACGGTGACGCCGTTACCGTCGGACATGATAATACCGGGGTTTGCGCTTGTTTCAACGAGTCCGTCTACCTCTCCGCTCATTTCAAGCACGCCATATGGGGTCTCTGTCAGATAGCGTATGATCTCGGCACTGTCGGAAACGGAAAATACGCGCGCCTCTTTTATAACTTTCTCGATTTTTACACAAATATCCGGCTCGATTTTAGAGTATTTCTCTGTAATGAAGGAAAACAGTCCTTCCTTACCGGGATAATTTTTGTAGATAGTATCGCTTGCAAAACAGCACTCTGCGCTTCTCGGTATGGCGTTATCAGCGTTTCCGCCGTTTATCTCGGCTATTTTAACATTGGGAAGTGTTGCGAGCGCCTCTGCTAAAACTTTAATTGCGTTTGCACGGTTTTTGTGGATCTCGGCGCCGCTGTGACCGCCTTTGAGTCCGCTTACCGTAAGTTTGTAGAAGAAATCGGTCTCCTCGGTCTTATCAAAATCAAACCGTATGTCAATTCTTCCGCCTCCTGCGCATCCCACCGTAAATACACCCTCTTCATCTGAGTCGAGGTTTATCATCAGCTTTGCCGTGAGATTTGATGCGTCAAGGTTTGTCGCACCGATAAGTCCCGTCTCCTCATTTGATGTAAATACCGCTTCGATTGCAGGATGCGGGAGATCCTTTGAATCCAGAACGGCAAGCGTCAGCGCAACGCCTATTCCGTCGTCTGCTCCGAGGGTTGTGCCTCTTGCACGGAGAAAATCGCCGTCACGGTAGATTTCCACTCCCTCTTTTTCAAGGTCCTTTGTGCAGTCAGCGGTTTTGTCAAGCACCATATCCGTGTGGCTTTGCAGAATTAGTGCGGGGTGCGACTCATATCCTGCCGTGGCAGGTTTTTTTATTATAACATTATCGCTTGCATCTCTGTAAGAGTAAAGTCCTCTTTCTTTTGCAAAGCTTACAAGCAGCCCTGCAATATTTGCGGTGTTTCCGGAACCGCGCGCAACCGAGGATATCAGCTCAAAGAAGCGATATACCTTTTCGTCTGCGTTAAAATCTTTGATATCCAACATATTTCAGTCCTCTTATCTTTATTTCAATATATATATTATAACATTTGGCTTTAAAATTCAACAGTAAAGTTGACTTTTTTGATTAAAAGTTGTAAAATATTTTATGTGAATGCTATCAATACTGTTTTAATGGAGTTAAAAATGACAAGTACTGAAAAACTGTTTGAATTTATAAAATCTTCGCCCACTGCGTATCAGGCTGTTGATACGGTAGTGAATAAACTTTCCGAAAGAGGCTTTAAGGAGCTTTCTGAGGCGGATGAATGGGAACTTGAAGAGGGGCGTGGCTATTATGTAAAACGCAACGGAACATCTCTTATTGCGTTTGTAATGCGCCCGTCAGCAGACGGATTTATGATATGCGCCTCTCACAGCGATTCTCCTTCTTTCAGGCTGAAGCTGTCTTTGGATTTAAAATCCGAATATGTGAGGCTCGATACAGAAAAATACGGCGGCATGCTGTATTACTCATGGCTTGACAGACCTCTGTCACTTGCGGGGCGTGTTGTAGTTGAGGAGAACGGCGGATGTGGTGTGTATACCAAGACCTTTGACTTAAAAAAGGATATTGCGGTAATACCGAGCGTCGCAATCCATATGAACAGAGATGCCAACAACTCTCTGTCTCTCAATCCCAAAACTGATATGCTCCCTCTTTTCAGCGGCAAAAACGGCAGTATAATCGATCTTATAGCAAGTGCGGCTTCGGTTGATAAGGACAGTATCATCAGTCATGATATATTTCTCTACAACAGAGAAGAGGGCAGGACTTTCGGCGGGGACGGTGAGTTCATACTCTGCCCAAGGCTTGACGACCTTGAGTGCGTTTTTGCGTCGACAGAGGCGTTTTTGTCATGCCGTGAGAGCGGCTCGGTGCCTGTGCTTGCGGTTTTTGACAATGAGGAGGTCGGCTCTGCCACAAAGCAGGGGGCTGATTCGACATTCCTTTATGATGTTCTCTCACGCATAGCAGGCGTGCGCTACCGCCGTATGATCGCCTCATCCTTTATGGTCAGCGCCGATAACGCTCATGCCAACCATCCAAACCACCCCGAGCTCAGCGACCGTGCAAATGCCCCGGTTCTGAATGGCGGCGTTGTGGTAAAGTTTAATGCAAACCAGAAATATGCAACCGACGGCGTCTCGGACGCAATATTCAGGACAATATGCAAAAGGGCAAATGTTAAAACTCAGACCTACTATAACAGGGCGGACATTCCGGGCGGCTCTACTCTCGGCTCTATCTCAAATACAAATGTCTCCGTTCCGACGGTAGATATCGGTCTTGCTCAGCTTGCAATGCACTCTGCGACTGAAACTGCGGGCGCCGTAGATCTTCAGAGCCTTATTGACGCACTGCGTGAGTTTTACTCTACATCTTTAAAAAAGGATGGGGAAATTTACAAATTCTGATTCTTCCTGAAAATTAAATACCGCGGTTTTCTCGAAAATTGAGTTAAACCGCGGTATTTTCAGTGTTCATCCGTATTAATATCGTTGTCGTCAAGACAGATACGCCTGTAAGTTTCTTTCATGTATTTTTTGTTCAGCACATCTTTTTCTTTCTTTGTTGTGAGGTCTTTGAATACCGTTTCGATAAATAGCATGGTCTTGGGGTTGCCGTTGACATACTTGCCGTATTTTTCCCAGTGTTGCAGAGCCATTTGGGGTTGATAACTTTTTCCGTTATAGGTTTTCGTTGCGGCAAGCTTGTCGCATACGCACTCGACTGCATATTTGTAGGGCATCATCGGCGTGACCTTGCAGTCCGGATCGAGCCAGTATTCGATGTGGTGTTTGTTTCTGCCTTTGTGGTGTAGCCAGGCACGGCTCATTCCCGTCTCCCGTCGGCAAACGCCGATAGGCGAGCGCACTCCGGTATAGTACCTTACGCTCTCAAAGAGTTCCTCCGGGGAGAATTTTGACAGGTCATGCACGAGCCCCCTGATTGGTATACCGCACTTACAGCAGTGTATGAACACTGTGTGGCGGTGTTTGGTTATAAGCCAAATATGCAAAAAGAAATTTTTTATTTTCAAAAAAGTTCACCTTATTTCAGTTAAAATCAATAATTGTTATAAGTCAGCATACAACTGAACGTCTAATTAGTATATCATAAAAATCAGAAAAATACAATATTAATGCGATTAAATTTACAGAAGCAAAATATTTATCAATAATCGGCTTTGCTATTGACAAATATTTTTCTGTATGCTAAAATAACTATGTAGTTACTTTTGAACGGAGTAAAAATGAAAGTCAGAAAACCGAAATCGCAAATTACAATAAACAAAATATTGACATCGGCTCTTGAAGAGTTTTCCGAAAAGGGATTTTTCGGAGCGAGAATAGACAGTATCGCCGCTAATGCGGGAGTAAACAAGCGGATGATATACGAGCATTTTGAGAACAAGGAAAATTTATATAAAGAGGTGCTTACCTCAGTATATGAGAAGTGCGCAGAGTCTGAGAGGGAGTTCTTCAGTGAAGATCTTCGGCCGCAGGACGCAATCAGGAATGTTGTGCGCATATACTTCAAGTTTCTTTATGACAACCCTGACTTTGTCAGAATTCTTATGTGGGAAAATCTGAACAATGCCGACTCTATTCCAGTACAGCAATTAAAAAGTATTAAAGCGCCGGCTTTCGAGTACATAAAATATCAGGTAAACCGAGGCAAAGAGCAGGGCATCTTCAAAGCGGATGTGGATAACGGACAGATAGTGGTCTCTCTTATGAATTTCGGTTTTGCGTATTTTACGAATATCCATACGCTCTCGCTCATTTTGGAGAAGGATCTGGGCGCACCCGAAGAGGTTTCAAAGCGCGCGGAGTTTGTCTGTGATATATTGATAAACTATCTTACAAAAT
The DNA here is from genome assembly GCA_944384515.1 of uncultured Clostridia bacterium. Lineage (GTDB taxonomy): Bacteria > Bacillota > Clostridia > Oscillospirales > CAG-272 > UBA1740. Next base: position 14,579 of record CALWTU010000032.1, on the reverse strand, counting down.
AATCTTATTTTGAGAGGATTTTGGCATGAAAAAAGAAGAACTGAAACAAAAGGTTATATCCGAAATAGATAAAAACCGTGACAGAATAATAAAGATCGGCGAGGACATATTAAATAGTCCTGAGCTCGGATACAAGGAGATAAAAACATCAGAGTATATTGCGGGGGAGTTTGACAAGCTCGGACTTGAATACAGGCGAGGGCTGGCAATAACCGGCGTAAAGGCAAAAATGCGGACATCGGCAAGCAAGTGCAGTGTATGCGTTATGGGTGAGATGGACGGTGTGGCGTGCCAGAGCCACCCTAAAGCGGATAAGAATACATCTGCCTCACACGCATGCGGACACAATGCGCAGATTGCGGCGATGCTCGGCGCGGCGATAGGACTTAATGCGGTGAGGGAAGAGTTATGCGGAGACATATACTTTTTTGCGGTCCCCGCAGAGGAATTTGTTGAGATGGGTTACAGAGAGAGCCTTATACAAGAGGGAAAGATAAAGTTTCTCGGAGGAAAGCAGGAACTTATCAGGCTCGGAGAGTTTGACGATATTGACATGGCAATGATGGTTCATGCACAGGGCTCGACGCCGAAATCGGCGGCTTTTATAGACGGTTCGAGTCTGGGATTTGTCGCCAAGACCGTGACCTTCAAAGGCAAGGCGGCGCATGCGGGCGGCGCACCATATGAGGGTATCAACGCTCTCAATGCGGCGATGGCGGCCATGATGTGTATTCACGCACAGCGAGAGACATTTAAGGATGAGGATAAAATCAGGGTGCATCCCATTATTACAAACGGCGGCGAACTTGTGAATATCGTCCCAGCAAACGTCACCATGGAAACATATGTCAGAGGTGCAAATTACGAGGGAATTGCGGATGCCGACGCTAAAGTTGACCGGGCGATAAACGGTGCGGCGTATGCTATCGGCGCAACTGCCCAAATAAAGAATTTTAAAGGATATCTTCCGCTTTTTCAGGATAAGAAGCTCAGTGAGCTTTTTGCAAACAATTGCAGGAAATTCATAAGTGAAGAAAACATCTATTACGGAATAGATATGGTTGGCTCCTCGGATGTCGGGGACCTCAGTCATCTTATTCCTACAATACAGCCTACAATGGGCGGATTTGTCGGTTCTGCACACAGTTCGGAGTTTGCAGTATCCGATTTTGATGCGGCTTATCTTGAGCCGGCAAAGGCGATGGCTATGACGGTTGTTGACCTGCTTTCCGACGGTGCAAAAGTCGGACTTGAGATAAAAGAAAACTTTAAACCTAAGATGACAAAAGAAGAATATTTAAATAAATAAAATTAACAAGAAAAAAAGGAGCGGTTTTATGTGGACAGAAGAAAAACTTAACGAGATGCTGACAACCCCCTCGGACAAACTTGTCGATGATATCGCAAAGCTCAAAGGCGATATAATGGTGCTCGGCGCGGGCGGAAAGATGGGACCGACGCTTTGTATACTCGCCAAGAGGGCTATTGAGAAAGCGGGAGTCAGCAAAAAGGTTATTGCCGTTTCAAGATTCAGCGATCCTATTGCGCTTGATTATCTTCACTCAAACGGTATTGTTACAATCAGTTGTGACCTGCTTGACGTTGAGGCACTGAACAAACTTCCCGAGGTTGAAAACATAATATATATGGCGGGCAGAAAATTCGGAACAGACGGGCAGGAATATCTTACATGGGCAATGAACTCAACACTTCCGGCATTTGTGGCATATAAATTCAGAAAATCGAATATCGTGGTATTCTCATCCGGTAACATATATCCGATAGTGCCTCTTTCAAGCGGCGGATGCACCGAGGAAGATAAAGTGGGACCTGTGGGCGAGTATGCCATGAGCTGTCTTGCTCGTGAGCGTGCGTTTGAGTATGCGGCAAAACAGTACGGAACAAAGGTTTTCATTTACAGACTTAATTTTGCGGTTGATTTGAGATACGGCGTGCTCTATGACTGCGCAAAGAAGATTATGGACGGAACGCCGATTTCTCTTACAACACCGTGCTTTAACTTCATCTGGCAGGGCTCCGCTAACGAGATAGCAATCAGGGCACTGCTTCACTGCGGCTCACCTGCCGTAAAAATGAATGTAACGGGACCTGAAACCGTATCAATCAAATATGCCTCAAAGAAGCTCGGCAAACTTTTAAACAAAGAGCCTGTATTTACGGGAGAAGAGCAGAACAATGCTTATCTTAATAACGCTTCATTGGCAATGGAGACATTCGGATATCCCGAAGTATCATGCGAGACGCTTATCAGATGGCAGGCAGAATATATTCTTGACGGCGGAAGAGTAATAGATAAACCGACTCATTTTGAAGAGAGAAAGGGAAGTTATTGATTATGACAAGACATGAAATTGCGCTTAAAAAATTGCACGAGGGAACGGTTATTCCCGCAAACCCGCTTGCACTTGATGAAAACAGGCAGTTTGACGAAGAAAGACAGAGGGTAATTTGCAGATATTACCTTGACAGCGGAGTCGGAGGACTTGCTGTTGCGGTACATACAACACAGTTTGAGATAAGAGACCCCAAATACAACCTTTTTGAGAGGGTGCTCAAGGTTGCAAAGGATGAGGCGGCAAAGTACGAGGCAAAGACCGGAAAAACAATAGTTATGGTTGCCGGAGCTTGCGGAAAGGTAGAGCAGGCTGTCAGAGAGGCAAAGCTTGCAAAAGAACTCGGATATGATGCGGTTCTTCTCAGTCCCGGCGGACTTGCCGATCTTTCCGAGGACGACCTCATTTACAGAACCGAGGAGGTAGCCAAGGTGCTTCCCGTTATCGGATTTTATCTTCAGACCTCTGTCGGAGGCAGAAAATTCAGTTATAATTATTGGGAGCGCCTTTGCGCAATAGACGGCGTCGTTGCGATAAAAGCGGCACCGTTTAACAGATATTACTCATTTGATGTTGTCCGTGCGGCGGCTCTCTCAAAGCGCAGCGATGAGATTGCGCTTTATACCGGAAACGACGATAACATTGTTATCGACCTTGTTTCAAACTATAAGTTTACCGTTGACGGTAAAACATATGAAAAGAGATTTGTCGGCGGACTGCTCGGACATTGGTCGGTCTGGACAAAACGCGCGGTAGAACTCTTTGATTACCTTAAGAGCATAAGGGAAAAAGAAACCGTGCCAAGCGAGGTTTTTGCGCTTGCAAACAAGGTGACGGATACCAACGCCGCATTTTTCGATACCGCAAACGGCTTTAAGGGCTGTATTGCGGGACTTCATGAAGTGCTGCGCCGTCAGGGACTGTTCAAGGGAACATGGTGCTTAAATCCCGATGAGAAGATGTCGGACGGACAGCTTGAGGAAATAAACCGTGTATACGAGATGTACCCCGAACTCAATGATGACGAATTTGTAAAAGAAAATCTTGAGAGATGGCTCAGGGGTGAGTGACCGGTAAAGAGGGTGTAACCTTATCACCGTCGCACAGCCACAAATATCTTCTTGCAGTTTTACAATAAAGTATTTTGATGTTCGGAAAACGGGTTGTCTTAAACGGATGCCAATGCTCCCCGTGATAAAAGACAGTTGAAAAGACATATTTAAAAAAGATAAGATATTATTTCATCTCTCCCTGCTGCGCAGCAGGGAGAGAATTTTGTCATGGCAGAAATATTCGCATTAATTATATTTCGCCTGTATGATAAAAAGCGGATGCTCAATACCTTACGGTAAAGTTCATCCGCTTTTTTAAAAAGTGTATCAAGAGACGGTTTTTATTCCAAAGCCTGTTCTCTTCGTTTTAAAGTGATTTAATTTTTGTTTTCTATTTCCGTCATCATATCAACTCTTGTCTTGTGTCTGCCGCCTTCAAACTCATTCTGAAGGAAGCTGTCAACAATATCAAGAGCGAGGCAGGGACCGATAACTCTTCCGCCGAGGCAGAGCACATTTGCGTCGTTGTGCTGTCTTGTCATTTTTGCGGAATACGTGTCGGAGCAAAGAGCCGCGCGGATTCCGTTATATTTGTTTGCGCACATCGACATTCCGATACCGGTTCCGCAAACCAGAATTCCGAAGCTGTCTGATAAATTCTTCAGTACATTTTCGCAAACGGCGGATGCGAATACAGGGTAGTGGCATGACTCGGTAGAATTTGTGCCGCAGTCGGTAACATCGTATCCATTCGCCTCAAGGTGCTTTTTTATTTCCTCTTTGAGAGGGAGGCCGGCGCTGTCCGCACCGATGTAAATTTTTCTTTTCTGCATTTTTGTGTTCCTCTATGTAAAATAAATTGTTTGCTTACGCAATCTGCATTTTCCGTGTCATTTACTTTCGGAAATGCCTTTTTCCGTTCTCTCAAGCCTCTCCCGCTCTGCCTGCGGCATGCGCAGATACAACGGCTCAAGTGATATGTCGGGGCAAAAATCTCCGCTTCTGTATTTTTTCAGAGCAATCACGGCGCAGGAATATGCGTTTTGATTTTGAATAAGCGGCGGGACTTTTTCCGTCTTTATTCCGTCTTTAAAAAGATGTTTTTCGGCGATTTTTGCGCCGTCGCCGACAATATATATCCTCTCCCCGTCATATTCTTTCATCATCAAGGCGAGTTCTGCTGCGCTGACAGCAAGGTCGCTTGTCAGTTTTTCAGTCCTCTCCCCGTCACACCTGTATATTGCGGCATAAAGCTGGTTGCGTCTTGCATCCATTGCGGACACAATAATTCCTCTTGTACCGCTGAGATTTTCGGCGAGGGAGTCAAGAGTGCTGACGCCGACGGTAGGAATACCGTGCATGAAAGCAATACCCTTGACTAAACTTACCCCGATCCTGACTCCGGTGAAAGAGCCGGGTCCCACCGTGCAAGAGAGAAGGTCAATATCGGAGAAGCTGAGCTTTAGTGACTTTAGCATATCCTGAGCCATAGGCAGTAAAAGTTCGCTCTGCGTCAAACCGTTGTCTACCGTATAAACTCCAAGGCATCTTTCGTCTTTGCAAACGGCAACCGATGCAGCCTTTGCCGTGCTTTCAAAAGCTAAAATATACATTTTAAACCTGCTTTAATAATATTTTTCAATATCAGTCCTGAGGATAAGAAATTTCGATTATCCGCTTCTCTTCGTCATCAGGCACACATCTTATGCTGACGGTAAAATATTCGAGGTCAGGGCAAAACTCCAGTATGTTTTCGCTCCACTCCGCAATACAGTAACTGTCAGTATCAATATAGTCGTAAAAACCTATTGAATAAAGGTCGTCCTCGCTCTCAATTCTGTACATGTCGAAGTGGTATATTTTAACCTTGTCTGAGCCGTACTCGTTAACTATTGTGTATGTCGGGCTTTTGACACTTTTTATGCCGAAGTAAGAGGCAAATCCGCGGGTAAATGCGGTCTTGCCGACTCCCATCTCGCCCTTCATGGCGATAAAAGCCTTTCGGATGCCACCCGTGTAAAGTTTTTCGGCAAATTGATAGCCTGTTTGTTCCGTTTCAGTCGGACTGTTTGAAGTAAAAATCATATTAAGAACCTTTAATCAATTTCTTTAAGATAATCTTCCCACTTGTCGGAGAGTATAAATTTCAGCGCGTCTTCATACTCGGATTTCGCACTTTGCTTTTTGCTCTCGCTCATGTTTTCATCTTTTATTGCACGCAAGAGCGTGTTTTTCGGAGTGTTATCAGGCGAGGTTAACTCCAGCGCCGTAACACTGTAGCCGAAGCTCTCAAGCCTTTTGAGACGCAGGGCGTCGGTTATAGCCTCGCACAGCTTGTCCCTGAGTTTCGGAAATCTTGTCACAAAACCCAGCTCTTTATTGTCTATTCTCTTGTTTAAATAGTTGTGACAGCACGGGGTAGAGAGTATGATTTTTGCACCCATAAGTACAGCCGTATTTATAACAATGTCTGTGGCTATGTCGCAGGCGTGCAGAGAAATTACCATGTCGGGGTGCGAGTTTTTAGGTGTGTCCTTTATATTCGCCGTGATAAATTTCATGCCACCGTAGCCAAGCTCTGTCCTGATTTTTTCGCAAAAATCTATTACATCCCGTTTTAAGTCAATACATGTCATACTGACTTTTCTTGATTTTTTTCTCGGTGAGATAGTAGTAGACGGCAAAACTGAGATAACTCTTGCCGGAACACAGGTCATATATTACAATATCTCCGCTTTGGGGGAGTTTATCGTATATATCTCCGATATACTCAAGAAATCTGTTAATCTGCCTGAATTTGCCCTGTTTTTTGTCATGCACACGGCCGTTTTTGTCCGAAACTCCAAGCGTAATAAGAAAATCTTCTTTTCCCGTGAGTATATAATTTTTCTCAGTGTCAAGTGACTCTACCGCCACATGAAACGGGGTAACAGAGCCCTGAAGTTTTCTTTGCAAAGCGTCCGCCCCGAGCAAAACTTCTTTTCCGCTTTTTGATATTTTTCGTTCTGCGTCACCGAGCGTTGTTATTAGATTTATCTGCTTGTATCTGTCGTACAGAACGCTTAAAAACTCAAAAAGGTCGTTTTCGGTGACATTTTTTTGTGACACGGTGTTCCCGGGCAGCGAGTATTCAAAAGAGAGAAACTTGTTATTGCGGTGCGAAACAAGCCGTGCGGAAATCTTTGATACATCACCCTCGACAGGTCTTGATAAAACGAGTTTTTTTATTACTTCCTTGCGAAAGCATAAGAGGATGAGATTTAAAAAATCATTTTTCATCACTGTCTTTCTTTCCTCTTGAACCGATGGACAGCTTGCGCTCCGTGCGATTGGATATTCTCTGCAAATTTCCTCTGTGGCACCATACAATGAGTATCGCAAGAATGATTGTTGTAGCGGAAATAAAACCGTGTATCTGTGCTTTAAGCACAAGGTTAAAGTAACCGTTTATGACAACGGGGTACATTATTACCGCACAAACCGAGCCGAGAGAGACATATTTTGTCAAGGCTACAATGCCTACAAATATAATCAGCAAAATGAGGAACGGTATGGGTGAGAGTATAAGAGCCATAGTAGCGGCGGCAAGAACACCTTTTCCGCCCTTAAATTTGTAGTAAACGGGGAATATGTGTCCGAGCACTACAAACAGACCTGCAATATAGCAGTATCCGTCGTGGTCGCTGATAAAGCCGATGTAGTTAAAACCGAAGAGAAAACCTGCAATAAAAATTGCCAAAGCTGTTTTGAGCATATCGCCGATAAGAGTAAACAGAGCCGCCTTCTTACCGAAAGTACGCAGCATGTTTGTAAGACCTGCATTTCCGCTGCCGTGATTTCTGATATCGTCGTGATAGAGAATTTTGGATGTCATTATGGCAGGGTTGATACTGCCGAGAAGGTATGAAGATACAATTACAATTACGATAAAAGACACGTAAGTGATATAATATGCTGTGTATTTATCTGTATTTTCAAATAAATGCATGAGTAAACCTTTATTTAAAGAGAACATAATATACCGTCACTTTCTTATTTTTTTTAACTTTAACCGCAAGCTATTATACAATAAAAATCTCATAAAGTCAATAAATATATTGCAAAGATAAAAATACTGTGATAGAATATATATATTACTGCTTGGCGGTGTGGTATGAAAAATGAAATCAAAGAATTCTTTAAGCGGGAAAAAATCGAATACTTTAATATACTCGCTTACAAAGATGTAAGAGAGACTAACCCAAATATAATGGCAAGGGAGAGCTTTGTCCCGAAGAGTGTCATTATATATGTCGTGCCGTATTACGGCACAGAGACGGTCAATATATCAAGGTATGCCGCCTCATATGATTATCACCTCTTTATACGGGGAATAGGGGAGAGACTTATTGACTTTTTAAAAGGTCATTTTGCGCACAACTCATATCACAGCTACGGCGATCACTCGCCGATAGATGAGAGGCATGCCGCACTGATTGCGGGGCTTGGGATACTTGGGGACAACGGGTTGCTTATCAATGAAAAATACGGCTCATATATATTTATCGGAGATGTGGTAACGGATATTCCGCCGGAAAAGCTCGGTGCGGCGGAGCCTCAGGAGATAGATTTTTGCGAGCATTGCGGAATATGTAAGCGCAGCTGCCCTACAAAAATTCTCTCCGGAGAGGGATGTGAGTGTCTGTCTGCCATCACCCAGACAAAAGGTGAGCTGAGCGACGCACAGAAAGCGCTCATGGTAAAATACAATACCGTTTGGGGATGTGACGAATGCCAGAGACACTGTCCGCATAACAGAGATCCTCAAATCACACCGATAGATTTCTTTCATGAAAACACAATTACAAATCTGACTCACGGCGTATTAGACAGTATGACAAAAGAGGAATTTAAAAAGCGGGCGTTTTCGTGGAGAGGTGAGGGAATACTGCGCAGAAATCTTGATATAGTATCCTCTCGCGGTGAGAGCGGAAAAACAGAATAATCCAAAAAACTGAATTTTAAAGACAGTATTTTTCGGAGTTTGACGCAAAAACGGTGAGCGTGCAAGCGGAAAACATTCGCTTTTTGTACAAAGTACAGCATTAAAAAATTGTTAAGCGAAAAGATAAAAACTATTGATTTATAAGTCAGTAAAATACTAAAATCTTTTAGTTTTATAACAAAAGAAGCGGCGGTTTAATACCTTACGGTAAAACTGTCGCTTCTTTTAATTTGGTGCCGCATGCGGCACATTTTTTGAATCAGAAAAATTTTGCGTATTTTACTAAAGGCGCCTTCAGCCGAGATAGTACCCGTCTAAGCTCTCTTTTAATTTTTTATAGAGTTCTTTTCCTTCCTCGACACTTTTTGCTCCGACGGTTAAAATTATATTTCTTTTTTGAGGTATATTTCTTAAACAAACCCGCATCGAGCTCAGGCTCTTCGAGTTTGAGCACATCCTCAGCGCTCTTGAGCACATTCCCGTGTGCGCAAATCGGGGAGCGCTCGGGAAAATAGAGACCGCATCCGTATGCATTTGCGACCTGACCTGTGCCGAACTCCACACGCAACTCTGGTATGTAGTCATCCCCTATGTCAATATGCGACTGTATATTGTCAAGGGCGTTTTTCAGCATCAGCTCGGGGGAGTCAAAGAGCTGTCTTGTAGTGTAGGAGTTTTTTGACGGAGTGTTGATAATGACCTTCGGCAGAGAACACAAAATTAAAAACGGAGGAACAAAACTGCTCCTCCGTAGATAAAAATAGATTTATCTTTGCTTTTTAAGTTTTGGTAAACCGAAAAATCCGCAGATACTGTTTTTTGATATTTGTTATGCGTAGATTATGGAGAGCTTTCCATTAATCCATGAATCCGGCGAAGCAATAAAGTTCAGGTTCGCAAGATTGTTTTTAACAACAATTGATTTTGTCAGAACCTGCGGGTTAAGGTTTTTCATATCAGAGCCTCCGAGCATTACATATTCGGATGTAAAGTCTACATCTCCGATACTTACCTTGTTCTGATAGTTTGCATCGGTATATGTTGTGCCTGTCACATCGGATAAAACAAATACATTTGCACCTCTCTCAAGTGTCAGATTATCAATTGTGATATTCTGCGGCAGGTATGTTGTGTAACCGAAGTGGTGATAGTTCCACACTGCACCGACAACGTAAACTGTGTTTGATGTGTTGACAAGATGTACGTTTCGCACAACGAGATCTCCTTTCCATGTACTGCCGTAGTCGGAGCGCAGAGAGCAGAGAGTGTTGTTGTATATCGTGCTGTCTTCGATAAGCGCAAGACCGCCGCCGATAAGACTGACGTATGTTACACGGGAGCCGTTTTTGATAGTTGCGTTGTAAACTCCGGAGTGTGCGTCAAGTCTTGAAAGAGTGCATGCATCATATGTGATGTTCTTGCAGTAGTTTGTACCCATAATACCCCAATATACAGAGCTTGGTTGCGGCGTTACGCCGTCTGCTTTGTAGAAATTGGACTGGGTGCAGTTTTTGAAGTAAATATTGTTGGCAAACGAGCCGCCGATATCGTATGTACCCATTGACACGCCCGTCTGATAGTCTGTGTATGTCTTGTGAGCTTGGAGAACCGAGTTTTCAACAAGAAGATCACTGCAGTAAGACGGACTTATAAATCCTCCGTACGGAGCACCGGTGCTGCCTTCATCGGTGATGATGTGTTCAATACCGGATATCGTTACGTTTGAGCGCTTGATACTGAAACCGCGGGAGTAGGATGTGTATTTTCTCGGTGCGGCATTTGCTTTTGTTATGAATGTGCCGCCGCTTATTGTTATGGGCTTGTCGTCAATGCGGTATTCAGTGAGACTTGTCAGCATCTCAAAATCCACGATAATTTTTGTTGTCGGATCAATATTGCCGTATTCGTCAACCACAATGAGTTCTTTTTGTTTGCTTCCGCTGTTGGCATTTGAACCGTATCTTATGTAAACATAATGATTGTCGTTTGCGGGGATATACATCGCCTCGTATCCCGGCGCATAGCCAATATTTTGAGTATCCTCATTTAAACCGCCGTTTTTGTTTATGCTTTGCACGAGGGAAGAGGAGGATGAATAATATTTTGAGGAGTAGTCTGAGGAAATGAGGAAAACGGGTGTGCTTCTCGCCTTGTTTTCGGGTGCGATAAACCTGTCGTCAATAATAAATGTCGCACCGGAAAAATCACAGTCGGTTTTGATTATAATCGACTCTGTGTGCGCACCGACATTGAAAAATCCCTCTCCCGACTTTACGGAGTATCCGTACTTGTTTGCGGTATCGTGTGTCATCACAATTGCGTCAAAATCATCAGTGACACCGTCACCTACGGCGCCGAAATCATAGTATGTGATGTATTCCGCTTTGTATGAAACGGAGAAATCGCCGTCAAATACCGCTTTTTCGGTGGCGTTTTTAATATATTTTTCCGCAAATTTTATGACTGCATCTTCAATAAATGACTCGTACGAGCAGTTGAGATAAAGGTTTCCGCCGCTTACATACGCCAGAAAATCAGTCGACTGAAAAGTCTTGTCAATGGAAATGATAACAGACTTTTGTGTGCTGTAATCCACAATTTGCGGGCGGATGTTCAACTTTAACTCAATATAGTCCGCAAGGATATTAGCAGCCTTGATTTCTTTTTCCGTCTGAGCTACGATATTCATTTCGGTAATGGGAGTATCCGAGACAAATATCTCGTTTTTGGGGATCTCCGTTACATAACTGTAGCAGCTTTCGGAGTATGCCCAAAGGTTGTTGAGCAGAGCATTCAGCTTTTCGTCCTTTGAGAGTGTCGGGTCATTTTGTACAAAATAGTTATAATGTGAGAGATTGTAAATATATTTCACTCCCGAAACTTCAATTGTGATGTCCTCTCTGAGATCCTGCGCCCTGAGTGCAAGTTCAAGATAATCTCCGTTTGAGTCTGTTTTCCATTGCGTCTCGTCCATTGTCACAGAGACAATTTTGCCCCTGTCATGGTATGTGAATTTAACCGAACCTTCGCTGATTCCGCTTCTTATATTAAATCTGAATTTTATGGTCTCGCCGAGAGAGAGCTGTATTCCGGATATAAGAGATTTTATCTCTTCCGACGGTTCTGTCGGCTTAAGTGCAGGGGCAGTTGTGGCGTCTGTCGTGCCGGTTATTGAGGATGAATCGGTACCGAAATATTCACAGGCCGCCTTTATATATGAAAGGGTAGAGCGCATAAGATTTTTTGCCGTCTCGCTGTAGCCTGCCGACAGTACAAGATCTGCGTACATGGGAATTGAAAACTCGTATCTGTCCTCATACGTCTCTCCGTCATATCCGACAAAACTCAGCGACAGTGTGAAAGTCTCCGCACCGTCCCGTGCGATAATCGAAACTTTTATCTGATAGTATTCCTTACCGTTTATTGTAACAGTTGCGGACGGCTCAACAGCCCCACCGTTGAGTTTGAGGCTCTCCGGTAAGAGCAGAGTGTCCTTTCCGATATAAATGTTATATACAAAGTCGGTGTAAAGAGAGATATTCATTTTTATATCGACGTTTGCTCTTTGGGTCACGGTGTAGTTTGATGTAAGACCGCCCTTGACAGGCTTTATCGGAGAGCATACAAAACGGTACTCGGCAGTGTCGCCCGGAATGTCAAACGGAATTTCGGGTACCGAGCCGGCATACCATTTTTCGCTGACAGACTGACCGCCAAAATACCAGTTTACAGTGTCGTAATATTCTGCCGAGGCGTATACCGTGTCGATATAGTAGAGGTTTGACACGGTGTTTATCTTTAAGGAAGACAAATCGAATTTTGTGTTTTCACCGCTTCCTTCATATACAAATTCAGCATAAATTTCCTCAAGCAAAAGAGTTTTCTTAACCTTTACCGGCACACCGCCGCATAAGTCTGTGCCTTGCGAAATGGGGTAATCCGAGAGCACGGTACAACCGTGTCCGAGTTTAATTATTCCGCCGCCGTATGTGCTGCCGACTTTTGCTTTGATAAAGCAGTCATAAAGCGTAATTTGAGCGCCGTCCCAAAGCTCATTTGCAACTCCGCTCGGGGAGACAAGGATACAGTTTTTGAAAACGGGGTTCATCTTTGAGTCGGAATATGTGCCGTCAGGATTTTTAAGAGCCGTCTTGTATGATGAGACAATACAGCCTGCACCGGCTATGAATTTTGCGTCCTCTGCTTCAAAGGAGCAGTCTTTTCCGATAATTATGTGTGCCAAAAAATCGCTTATAACACGGTAGTAGCTTCCGCCATTGATATTTACGCTGTTGGTGTTGTCGCCCAGGTGATAAATAAGTACTGCAGAATAGGTTGTGAGATTGTCACCGTCATGGAATTTTCCGTCAACATACATGTCTCCGAAGTTTACGGCAGAGCCGACAGTGTTTACGTTGCAGTCTATTATTCCGCCGCCTCGCAGTCCGTATTCTTTTCCGGTGTTTGCGTCTATGCCGTAGTTATAGAAACTGTTAAGTATCATGCCGCCCTTTTCGGAGGAGAATATATTAAGAGTGCTTCCGCTTGTCATATAGAAGCAATGTACTTTTCCGATATCATACTGAACGATATTTCCGTTACCGTCGAATTTGTGCGTACCGGATGCGCTGAGACTGTATTTATATCCGTTGAGGTCAAAATATACGAGGGTGTCTTCTTTCATGTATACACCCGTGTTTGTTGTATAGTCGGACAAAAGGGTAATAATATCGCCGTCCTTTGCATCTGAGAAAGCGTCGCTTATTGAATATCCGTTATTGTTTGTAGCGTATGTAACACTTCCGTCAGTATGCTTTACGCTGAAGTAATAAATATACCCGTCAACCGTAATATAATAGTCTGTGTTTTCGTATATTGGGAGCAAATCTTCCCCGGCACTGAAATATCCGCTCTTTGAAAATCCGCTAAGAGTCTTGTATTTTTCTCCGTCAATCAAGATAAATTCGGGAACCTCTCCGTTAAAAGAGGGAACATCGCCGTGCTTTACTTCTGTCGTGTAAGAAACACCGTCTCCGAGGTGCCAGGTTGCAATGTAGTAATCAACAAACTCCAGAGTGTCGCTGTCCTCATAAAGGGGGTGATAGTTTCCGACCGTCTCATACGGGAACGCATAACCGTTGGTGTAAACCGTCAGCGGTCCGGAGATCAGCACCGTCTCGGTGAGATTGTCAAAGAGAGTAATACTTTCCGTTGCACTTTGCATTGCAAGGTACGCCTCGCTCATATCCTCATAGTATACGCCGTCTACTTCCACGACGCTCTGTCCTCTCGGGAATGTGTAGTTCTCGTCAAAAATAGTATCCGGCTCTCCGTCATATCCTGCCGGATATGAGTAAACCTGAAGATTATCAAAGCATATATCTCTGTTATAATCCGCTCCGGATACGGGAATATTCAATCTGAGCTGATCTAAGAAAACAAAATTTTTGTCTCCGTAAAAATAGTCTGAGGGATCAGTGCTGAGGTTTTTAAAGAGATATCCCTCTCTTGCCAAAGTTCCGTTTACAAAGACCTGATATGTAGTATCGTTGAGATTCGTGCTTGAAATTTTAAATACGCAGCTCAAATGATTCCAGCCGTAAGGGTCAGAGTTGAGATTGATACCGCCGAGAGTGTAACCGCCGCTTTCCTCTTTAAAACTCAGGTTAAAGTTTGTGGCAGGTGTAAAAATGGCTCCGCCGGCATTGATAGAACGTGTCATAACCGAGAAATTTGCGTTTGAAAGATACATACCGCTCTCACTCATGAAATCAACGTCAAAGGTGACATAACTGAAGTTTGTCATCTTGTTTGTGCTGTTTATGCTCGGCAAACCGAAAGCATACAAGCCGAAATACGGGTTTGTCGGGCTTTCGCCGGTTGTCCAGTTGTCTCCGTCAGGGCTTTTTGTAAAAGCGAGGCGGATATACTTGTTTTTGTCATTGGTACTGCTTACTGTATATTGCATGCAGTTTCTCGGTACCATCTCAAATCCCGGCAGCCTTGCGCCGGAATGCTCTGCGTCTTTTATAAAATCTTCATCCGCGGAGGATAGATCAGTTACATTGACACTTGTTCTGTAAGATTTTAAGTTAGCCGATATAACGGTAGTGAAAATGATTGCCAAAAATAATAAAGTCGCTGTCAAAGGAAAATATTTGCGAGCACTTTTCTTCATTTTAAACTCCT
>CALWTU010000031.1 GCA_944384515.1 uncultured Clostridia bacterium | reverse complement strand
GGAAGAGCCTCATTCCGTCGACATACGAAAGTTTTGTGCTGAGTGAAGAATCATCTGTCAGCGTACCGTCCGGTGCAACATACATATCCGCACATATGTCAAAATCAAAGGTCATAAAATCAAACTTTTTAATCTGCTGGTCAGCTTTGCGACTGTTACCGTCAGTTCGGTTTGCAGATTTAAATTCGAAATACGGGCCGCTGGTGTAGGTGTACTTCTCACTCCAGATGCGGTAGAAAGTATTACCTCCGTATGATGCATGCGTTTTTTGAACATTTCCCTTATCTGCATGACCGCTGAATGTTACTGAACCGTCAAAATTTGTTGTGTTTGAGAGACGGTTTACATTATAAAACAATCTGTCGTTTCCCTCTTCAGGCAACATATCTTTGCCATCGGTTGCTGTAGAATTTTTTGCACCATCAGGCTTAACAACAGTGGTATCAGCATGAATATTCAAAGCAAGCATAGATACCATCAAAGCAAGCATGATAATTGCAGCTAAAAATTTTCTTGTTTTCTTCATAAATTGCTCCCTTTCTAAAAATTTTTTCCACTCTAATTATACATTGTTAGTTCAAAAAATTCAACTATTTTTAACGAATATGAGAAAAATCCGCATAGTATACAAATCAATTTGTATACTTTAAACAATAAGCTTGATGTTTCTCACGATAATTAAATTTATTCTGAAACAATCATCAATAAGTCCTTTTACAAAAAATGCTTGAAAAAAACGACCGCCGGCTCGGATTTCCGATATCGGCGGTCGTTTGCGAACGCCTCGCGCATTCGACTTTCATATTTTAAAACTCACAAGAAATATGCTTTGCAATCAGTCATGCTTCTTTAAGTTTTAAATTAATCAGTTATTATTTTGTTAATTTGAATTCCTCAACGAGTTTAGCGTAGGAATAGAGAGCTTTAGCCGCTGCAAGTCCCGAACTGTCGGATGCACCGTCGTTTTCGATAGCGGTGATATACGCCGCAAGGCTGTATGTTCCGGAGGCAACCGCTTCGTCGAGTTCATTATAAACAGTAATAGTTATGACTTCAGTCAAATCAAATACTTTCAAATGTTCGCTCGTAGTAATAATGTAGGTGTTTCCTTCATACTCCCACTGTCTGTCAAGGTTAAACTCACTCTCAACAACTCCGCTCTCAAGAGTATCTATACTGAACATATATGAGAGATTTTTATTGCCGAGGTCTTTCGGTGAGATAGCAAGCCATGCCATATCGCCGCCTACTTTGAATGTAACCGAGCCGATATATTCGCCAAGCGCTGAGTAATCCACATCAAGCTCTGCCTCATCAATCACAGGGTCGGAAAGGATAAGGCCCTTGTACTCGCCCTCAAGAATAGCAGTAAGCTGACTGTCGGAGGTACCCGCAAGTTTCATACACTCGTTTGCATAATTTGCGACATTCATAATAAGTTTTTTCTCTATGCCGTCGTCAGCAAAATCGGCACTGCTTAAAACAGCTTCAAAATAATCAAGCACGCTGTACTGAATTTTCTGTACGGTATAAACTTCCATACCCTCGTAATTAATCTTGTACTGAACATAGAATGATCTTACTTGATATATTTTGTCAACATCCTGATAAGCAAGGCCCGACTGATACGGTCTGCCGTCAATGACAACATCCTTATACTGCCATGCTCCAAAGGGTTTTGTGCATGCCTCGTCATTGAACATACCGATATATTCCACATTCTCAGGTGTGTCGGTAGGAACATATGCGTTTACTTCCCAGCGGCTGAACATTGTAAGTCCAATCTTTATACCCGAAACATTTGCAACAGGTTTGCCGAGAACCGCAGTGTATGTATACACTCCCGCCTCACCGATATAGAAGTCCTCCGAATCCCACTTCAGGAAACCGAGAGAGAACCATCCGTTTCCTATATCCATAGGCTCAACATCCGCGCCGTCATAAGGAATTATTGTTGTGCCGACAGTCGCATATGTTGTCTTTACAATGCTTCCGTCAGGATTGCACCAATTAATGGTTGCAAAACCCTGTGCACCGGATACCGTAAAATATATTGTATAATTACTTGTATTGGTAAGGATATTTTTGCTATCCTCTGTCATTGAACCTGCTGAGTATGCGAATCTGTTGTAATTAAACGAAAATTCAATGCTCTCGCCTGAGCTTACAATACTGCTGCCTTCCTTGGCACTGACTGCGGAATGATATGTGTCGGATGCAATTCTTGTTCCGTCACCGAGAATAATTTTGTAACCGTCTGAAATCTTTCCGTTCAACTTTCCTATAACGAGTGAATTATTTATCTCTATGGTTCCGTCAGGATCGTTACTGCCAAGGTAATTGAACACATCAGATACTTCACCGTTCATATTTACCGACACAAGAGTAGAATTTTCAACAGTCGCATTCAAAGGTCCGACATATCTCTCGTCATCGGTTATAAGCGCACAACCTCCTGCATCTTCAGGATGCGCAACAAGCGTTGCGTCCTTAATTGTGAGATTTACAAAGTCACGCATACAGAGCAAAGCGTATGTAGTAACAACGCTCCTCACATAATAACCGCCGTCAATCACTACATTTGCGGCAACATTTCTGCGCTCTTCATCATCGTTATGACATCCGATAAGGTCAATAAGTACGCCCGTGTAAATGGCAAGATTTCCTCCGTCCGCCGTAACACTGCCGTCATCGTACGCACCGAGATAAATATTGGTATCGTTAATTCCGACAGCTCTGTTTTGAAATATAAATCCGCCACCGTATAATGTTGAGCCGGACATTGTGCAGTTAAATATCTGACCACCCGGCGCTGAGGAGAACACGTAAAGTTCAGAATAGTCTGCAGTGTATATAAATCCTGAATTTGTCATTCCGTTATCTCTTGTAAGGGTATGACCGTTAATGTCAAATCTGAGAACCGTCAAATCCCCTGCACTTCCGGAAGGCATGTATATGCTGTTAGATACTCTGGCATCTGAGTAAAGCTTTACATAAATATCTGCTCCGGGTGTCATGGCATTACCAAGCATCTCAGCCAGAGTCGAGGTGTCAAAATATTTTTCAACCATATCAGGCATAAGAAGCTCGCCCGTGCCTTGGTCATAAATGCCGTAACTGAGTGTGGTATCTTCATATATCGGGTAAAGAACAAGTATTCCGTAGTTGCTGTGCACCTGTGTCAAAACCTCATCGGTCAGTGTTGTCACCTCGCCGTCCATCACACCGTCAAAATCATAGTCGCACTGCCAGCCAACAATGGATTTATATACCGACGGATCTTCAGACGGGAAGAAAAGATTGCCGGTATATATAAGATCCGCATTTTTTACATAAGTACCGTACTGCTGCGGCTCTGTTACCACGGGGTCTGCGCCCTTGTCAATATACCAATACACATCGCAATATTCGCTGGAATCAGCCCGTCTTACAATATAACTGTCTCCGTCTCTGTCATATGTAAATTCTGTAGAATTTATACTGAACGAATATCCGTTGCTCTCTACATTGAATTCGCAGTTCGGCTCAAAGTTCTCAAGATCCTTATACAG
>CALWTU010000030.1 GCA_944384515.1 uncultured Clostridia bacterium | reverse complement strand
CTCGGCAGTGTATTTTACATCGCCCTTAAGACCGCTGAATTCTATCTGAAGAATTCCTGCGCCCGGTGTGTTCCACATATTTGACGGAAGCGGATTTGTCAGCTTCTCTGGGTCATATGAAAATCTGAATATCGGTCTGTAATAATCGCTCAGATCAAAGTACGCACCGGTGATATAAGGCGCCAGAGCGGACGTGTCCGTGTCAAGAGCTGCTATAAAATCTTCTCTTTTGCTTATTGTATCATAGCTTGAGTCAACGAGGTACTCGCCGTAATCGCTGATGATTTTGTTGTATATTTCGTGTCCTGACGAATAAGCAGGATTTGAGAGCTTGAGGATGGCGTTGTTGTAGTTTGCCGCATTGACGAGCATACGCGTTGCGGATTCGCTCTGCGGAACGCTGAGTGCCGCCTCAAAATACTTAGGTATCGAGAATGCAATCCTCATTGACTGCTCGACGCCGTCTATTGTTGCTCTTATTGTATAGACAGTGTCTTTAACATCATTCGCTCCGGGCCATGAGCAGAAGCGGATGTAATCCTTACCGTCAATTTTTACATCAAACATTCTGTAAGATCCAATAGGCGTTGTGCCGGTACCGTCGCATATTATGACATTTTCTATACCTGCCTCAGTCCATGTCTTGGGAAGGTAGAAATTGAACTGATAGTTTGTTGTTGTGTCAAGGTTAACCTTTATTCCTCTGATATCGAGAACGGGATTATCCTTTACGGGTGTGAATACATTCTCGCCTGCCTCTACTATCTGTGAGCCGTGCTCATTTTCCCAACCTGCAAATACATACTTGATCCAGCCGCTTGCGTCATACCAATCGGGAACATCCGTGCCGGGTCTTGATACATAAACGCCTACGGGAAACTCTTCCGTTGCAAGTATATTGCCTTCGCCGTCCTTGAAGATTACGGTAGCGGTCTCGCGTCCGTCGGCAATATTAGCGTCCGCATTAGTCATAACGATATAACCGAATACATAGTCTGCATATTTTTCAACGAGGTCGGTGTAGGATGAAGGATTGAGAGTCTGAGTCGACTTGTCGTAAGACATTACATAGCTTGTAAGGTCAATGTTTATAAGTTCGCCGTCACGGACAAGGCGACAATCACCTGCGCATGAAATAAACTCGTCCATGTGAATGGAGTTTCCTGCGAGCATTGTGCCTTCACCGAGCAGGATTTTACCGGTTCCTTGCTTACTCTGTGAAATACCCAGAGTACCGATGAGCTTACATCCGTTAAACTCAACGCCGGAGTTTGCAAAGAGCTGATTGATAATGTTGCTCTGCTCGTTTGTCAGAAGAGTGCAGCTATCAAACACTGCTTCAAGCTTTGCGACATATCTGTCGTCCATTGCAAGAACGGGTGAGGAAGCAGTTGCCGCAAAGAACGCATCCTTTGCTTCAATTACCGCATTTCCGCGAACTATAAGCAGACCGAACGAGTCGGATATGTTTCTGAAGTACCTTCCGCCGTTAATTATAACGCGGTTGGGGTTAGAGTAGTCATACTGATTTCCCTCAGTATAACCCGCTCCGTTTACATCAACAAGACCTATTGCGTAGGTGCTGAGGTTGTCGCCGGAATATGCGTCATATGCACCTATCTGAAGGGTTGAGTTCTTTATCGGCTTGATCTGGAACAGTGCTGCACCCTGAATAGCGCCGCTTGTCTGATAGGATGAGCCGTGGATCTCTCCGCCCGGAACAGATGAGTAAACAACAAGAGTTGTGTTGCTCTTGTCAATTGTCATAAATGCGGGTTTGCTTGTAACGGCAGAGAGCACAATCTTGTGACCGTTCAGGTCGATAAAGAGGTTTCTCTCTCCGAGGTTTGTGTTATTTGAGATAAATGCGTCGGCATACAGTTTCACTGTCGAATTGCTCGGAGCTATCTCAAGAGCCTTCTTAAATGTAGTTATATCTCTGTATGCGTCATATCTTCCGTTCTCGTCGGGGGCTATAACGCCGTTTTCATCGGTTACGGCGTAGTCAAAGGTAACGGTTTCGGAAATCAAGGTTACCTCTATTGCACCGTAGTCGTTCTTATACTCGCGTATTATCTCGGGGGTCAGAACAATTTTGGTAATATCCTGTCCGTCGAGGCTTCCGCCCACAACTGCCCAGCCGTAGGCTATCTCATAGAGACCTTTGCCGTTCTCGTCGGTACCCTTGTATGTCGGTGTTGTGCTGATATCGGCGGGAGATGTCGGAGTGGTGTTTACTATAGCATTTGAAGTTGTACCGTCTGTGCCCCAAACAATGAGGATTTGGTCGTCTTCCTCTGCGGGCGATACCGAGTAAATGTCGCGCTCTGCGTCATACAGCGCCTTGTATCCTGATGCGGGATCAACCTCAAATTTATGTCCGTTGGCATTTACCGTAAATGAGCATGTGGGTGTTACGCTGAAGATGTCTCCTGTGATGTCAACAGTGTCGCCCTCCTGAATGCTCTTAAGTCCTACACCCGTGATGTAATATTCAAATGTCTCATCGCCTCTCTGAATGCTGATAACGGGTTTTGTGGGAGCGGGGAGCTTATAGTTTCCGTAGAAGACCATGTCGTCGCTCTCATATGTGGGTGTTTCGGGAGCCTTTGTGGAAAGGGGTCCGCTGTAGTCTGACTCAAAATAGTATACCGAAACATTGTCGATACCCATTGAAAATTCGGCTTTTCTTGCCTCTGACAGCATGCTGTCCAGACGCATCTGGTCAAAACCGAACTTATCAATGACATATGTTTTTGCGCCTGTGGTTGAATTTGTCTGGATGAAGGTGTTGGGGTCATCAAAAATTTCGGGGAAGCAACCGGTGATTGTGCAAACATATTCACCGTTGAAGTAGATATAAGCCTCTGATCTTGAGAGGTGATATGATGTGATGTCCGCCACCTTCGAGGAGTCAAACGTTCCCTCGGTGCCGTCTCCGTATGTAACTGTGTTGTCTATCTTAAACTGAATTGTCACGTGCGACCAGTTGTATATCTGATTGCTGAGTTTAACTCTGTTTTCGCCTGCCGCAAAATACCAGTTTCCGTCTTCATTTACAAACTTAACCTGATTGTTAAGTACATCCCAGATCGCAGTAAGCTTGTTGGAACTGTTGTAATAGCGGACGATGGGTTTAACTCCCAAGTTGTTGAGATAAGCGGGGTTGCCTGTGTCGGTGTCTGTCAGCTTTCCGTTTTCGTCAAGGTACTTGGTAGCGGTGAAGTCGAAATCAATTGTGATAAAGTCGTAGTAAATTGCTCCGTATGAAGAGTTGTTGTAGCCGCCGAATTTGAGGCCGTAGTAAGCCTGTTGAGTTGAGGTACCATACTGACCGTCGTGATACCAGCTCATAAACTTGTTGCCGGAGTAGTTTTCAACCTTAAAGCTTGAGTAACGGTCCACAGGTCCGGTGAACTCACCTATCGCACCTGTCAGATTCTTAGGTTGACCGAACAAATATTCGCCTGATGCTCCTTCAAAGTCTGACGACTGAGCTGTGATTTGCTTCATTCCGTCGTAGCTGCCTTGAGGAACAAGCTGATTGCCTGATGCAAATGCAGACACAACCAGCATGCCCAGAAGAATTGCGCATACTAAAACGGCTGCTAAAATCTTCCTTGCTTTTTTCATAATTAACCTCCTTAGTTGAACACAATTAAAATAATATTCAACTGTACCATTAATTATACAGTCTGCTGTACGCCATGTCAATGATATTGCGTGCAGAGCAGATAAAATCTCCGTTATTTACATATTTTACCGATAAATTTTATAGAGATTGTACAAACACAAGTACAATTTATTAATTTGGCAAAATGCACTTTTCTGCATATTATGATATTGTACCCGTGTAGGGTAAATAAATATACAAGGTAATTTTATGAACATCGAAACATGGGGTATGGGTACAAGACTGAGAGAGGCGGCTCGTCTGATTGCAGGAGAAGAGGAGCTTCTTCGCTCTCACGGAACAGACCATCTTGTGCTTTTGCCTGTTGTGACAACACGGGACGGCGTGCACATAAACGGCACAGATATAAAGCTTGAGGAATGTCTTACAAATGTTGGTGCAGGCAGTCTTGTTGTGGGATACGGGCTTAGCGAGGAATTTGTTTCGCTTGCCGAAAGCCGGGCGGGCAGGGTCCTCGACCTTACTTTGGACGGTGAGTTTACAGCGGAAAACGCCGTGATTTCGGCGCACGGGGCGGTGGCTTATCTTATGGAGAAATACGGCAAAGCCCCGATGCATATGAAAATCGGCATAATCGGCTACGGCAGGATAGGAGCGGAGCTTTGCCGCATTATACTTTTTCTCGGGGGCGAGATCCGTGTTTTTACAAGGCGTCGGGAAATTCTGAGAGAACTGAACGAGAACGGTATAAGTGCTTCACCCCTTGAGGATATAGCCGAGAGAGCGACTGACGCCGACATAATTTTCAACACATCCGAGATACAGCTTGACGGAATATATGACGCTTTTTGGGCAAACTGCGCCGGAAAGCTTGCCGCACCGGCAGATGAGACGGCGGAACAAAAAACGAACGGCAAAGCCGAGCAAAACGGGGAAAAAACCGACAAAGCTCAGCGCCCGTGTCGCGAATTTTGCGTCGGAGAAGAAAAATGCACCGTGGCTTTCAGACTTCAGAACTTGCCGATATGCGAAAAAAAGAGCATTCCGCACATTATCGACCTTGCGTCCGGCGTACTGTTTTCGGAGGGAAAAAACATAACCAAGCTTGCTTCAATTCCGGAAAAAATTTTGGGGTACAGCGGGGGGCGTGTGTACTTTAACAGCATAATTCGCTTCTTAAAAGGGTGAAAATGTCACCAATACCTAAATATCCCTATATCACATCAGCATAAAAGCAATATACAAGAACACCCCTAACATAAAAATAAAACAAAACATATACAGCATAAAGAAAATTAAAAACAGCAAAGAAACAACAAGCAGAAAGGACATTATATGATAGGCTATGCATTTTGCGGCTCTTTTTGCACACTGTCCCGCTCTCTTATAGAGATGGAGCGGTTATGCGAGACCGGCTTTGAGATACAACCCATAATGAGCGAGATAGTGTATAGCACCGATACAAGATTTTTCGTAGCAGACGAACTTGTCCGCAAAGTCGAGAGCGTGACCGGCAGGAGCATAATTCATACGATATGCGATGCCGAGCCGCTCGGACCGAAGCAGCCTCTTGAGGCGCTGATTATTTCCCCTTGTACCGGAAACACACTTGCCAAAATAGCCGGCGGAATTACCGATACGGCGGTTACAATGGCGGCAAAAGCGCATTTAAGGCGGGACAGACCGACGCTGATAGCGCTTGCAACAAACGACGCCATGTCGCAAAATCTCGGCAACATAGGCAAACTCCTTTGCAGAAAATCGGTGTATTTTCTTCCCATGCGCCAGGATGACGCGATAAACAAACCGCACTCCCTTGTGGCAAACTTCGATCTGATGCACCGCGCTTTTTCGGCAATGCAAAACGGGGAACAGCTCTATCCCGTATTTTTATAAAACAACAGCATATAAAAGCAAGGCGTGGGGAATTTTTGTACCCACGCTTTTTAATTATTCGGTTGACATTCTGCGTAAATTTTGTTAAAATAGTTTTGAAAATCCGAAAAATTACGAAGATATGAAAAAGCGGCGCTGTGCGCCGCAAAATGCGACAGTGCCGCCGCCGACATTGAACGGCGGCAGGCAGAGACAATGCAAATCGGTTCGGTTAAGTGTAAAAAATGCGGGCAAGCTTACGCCCGTGGGGGGGAAATGTATGAGGAGAGCACAGAAATTGCCTGAGCTTCTCTCGCCGTGCGGGGATTATGACTCGCTTGTTGCCGCCGTGCGTGCGGGTGCGGACGAAGTTTATGTGGGCGGAAAGAGCTTTAACGCAAGAGCGGGAGCCAGGAATTTTGACAGCGGGGAACTTCATCGTGCGGTGCGCTACTGTCACTTGCACAAGGTAAAAATATATGTTACGGTAAACACGCTGATTTATGACAGAGAAATGAAAGAGTTGTCGGATTACGCGCTTTTCCTTTACGGGATAGGTGTTGACGCGATAATTTGTACGGATGTCGGGGCAATCTCTGAGATACGGCGCCGTGTTCCGAACCTTGAGATACACGCGTCAACTCAGATGTCGGTTCATAACGGATACGGTGCACAGTTTGCCGCCTCGCTGGGGTGTACCCGTGTTGTGCTTGCGAGGGAACTGTCTTATGAAAATATAAAAAGCGTAACAGAAAAGTGCAGTATTGAAACAGAGGTATTTTTACACGGGGCGCTGTGTGTCTGCCATTCCGGGCAGTGTCTTATGTCAAGTATGCTCGGCGGCAGGAGCGGAAACCGCGGCGAGTGCGCACAGCCTTGCCGACTTCCGTATAATAACGGTCGGTATATACTCTCGCTCAGGGATATGTCGCTCGCAAATCACATAAGAGAGCTTTGCGAGAGCGGCGTTGCCTCGCTCAAAATCGAGGGGCGGATGAAATCCCCGGAGTATGTTTATAATGTTACCAGGATATACAGAATTCTGCTTGACGAGTACCGTGACTGCAATAAAGCTGAGGCACAGCTGCTTCAGGGAGTGTTCAGCAGAGGCGGCTTTACCGACGGATACTTTAAAATGAGCCTTGCAAAAATGACGGGGATAAGAAGCGAAGAGGATAAGGAAAAGAGCAGGGAGATAGAACCCGTGTCAAATAAACCCGATAAAATATCCGTGCGTGCAAAGGCGAAGATCACGGCGGGCGCACCGTCAGAGCTCACTCTTTTCTCTCCCGAGAAGAGAGTGTCGGTCTTGGGTGCCGTACCGCAGCCGGCACAGTCAAAGCCTCTTGTCGGCGCCGAGGTCAAGGCACGGCTTGCAAAGATGGGGGCGACATTCCTCTCACTGCGTGAGGAGGATATAGAGCTTGAGCTTGAGGACGGTCTCAATCTCTCCCCCGCCGAGATAAACAATCTGCGCCGTATGGCGGCAGATAAGTTTGAGGACACATCGAGGGACATATCATTTGACGGCGGTTATATACCGAGCACTGCGGCAGGGTATAACAAAGGGACAGGCAAACTTATTACAGCTCAGTTTTTTGACAAGGATGTGTATTTTACTCTTAGGCGGAAGGGGGGCTGTATTGACATGATCGATATTGCCTTTTTGCCGCTGATGATGCTTGAGGACTGTGAGACTTCCGGGAAAATCGGCGTATATCTTCCTCCGGTTATTGCGGAGGGCACAGAGACGGAGACTGTCGAAAGACGGCTTGAGTTTGCAAAATCAAAGGGCGTCAGAAAACTTCTTGTCTCAAATGTCGGTCAGTTTATCTATAAGGAAAAAATGGGATTTGAAATCTATTTTGATTTCAGACTCAATGTCTTTAACAGCCTTACCGCAAAGGAGCTGTTTGGCAGAGGAGCGGCGGGCGGCATTGTCTCCGCCGAGCTTACACTGCCGATGGCACGGGATATCGGTGCGGGCGTCTTTACGCTCGGCAGAGTGCCGCTTATGATAACGGAGCGCTGTTTCATCAAGGAGAACTTCGGCTGCGAAAACTGCAATAAAGCGTCTCTTACTGACCGCAGGGGCGAAAAGTTTCCGATAATGCGGGAGTATCTGCACAGAAATGTTATTTTCAACTCCAAACTGACTTACATGGGCGATAAGGCGGACGAGCTTCGCCGTGCAGGCATTTGGCATGAGCATTTTATCTTCTCTGTGGAGGATGCGGATACGGTATGTCGACTGCTGGCAAGCCGCAAGGCGGGCAGGAGCCTTGGGGATGTCAGAAGAATAGGAAAGAGAGAAGCCAAAGCATAAGAGCGGACAAAGGGCGGCAAAAATTAAATACATTTATAAAGGAGTTTTATCATGGATGTAATGGACGGTGAGCTTTTTGAGCAGATAACAAAGTATTTTTCTCTTACCAACAACAAAGAGGGCAATGAGAAGAGGGCGAAGATATACGGATTTACCGAGCCGGGCGTACAGGTTGCCCCCGGCGCAAATATCAGAATTAAGGGAAATCAGATCGGCAAAAACAGTTTTGTGGGACTTTACTGCTACCTCAACGGAGATGTAAAGGTGGGGGAGAACTGCCTTATCGGACCGCAGTGCACTCTTGCGGCAGGCAATCATAAATACGATCCCGAAACCGATTGGTTTTCCGCACGCACCGAGGGTGACGGCGACGACAGCATTGTCGTCGGGGACGGAACATGGATAGCCAGCGGCTGCACAATAACAGGCGGCGTTAAGATAGGCAGATGCAATCTTATCTGTGCAGGATCCGTATTGACAAAAAGCACCGAGGACTACTCAATAATGGCAGGTGTTCCCGCAAAAAAAATAGGCAGGATCGATCCCGAAAGCGGAAAGTACATATACGACAAAAAGTAAGCTGTAACCCTCTTAAAGGAGAATGAGACAATGAAACTTCAGACAAAGAGACATAACTACAAACAGAATTTTACTTTTCCCGAGGCTAAAGAAATCATTTTCGAGAGTACTCCCACTTTGATATGGATACCCGAAGACGGCGTAAAACTTTACACGGTATCGGTGTGGGATGATTCCGGTAAAGAGGTTTTTTGCGAAAAATGTAAATTTAACTTTGCGAATATAACAAAACCTCTTCCCGCAGGAAAATATACTTGGCAGGTCGAGGCGGAGGGCTTTGAGGCGAGGGATGTGCTTGAGTTTTCCGTCAGCGAGAGCGCTGTCGAGTTTCTCCGTCCGACGGCGGAGGAGATTTTTGCCGCCATACCGAAGGATCGCCCAAGACACCTGTTTACAAAAGAGGATATCCCCGCGCTTCTTTCACAGAGCAAGGACGCATTTGAGGTGCTTAGAAAAAATGTTGAAATCGCACTGAAGGCGGGATTTGAGGCACCGTGTGCATTTCAGTACGACGAAAACGCACTGCCGTACCGTGAGTATTTCGGAGTGCACCGTGACTATGTTGACCGTGACCTCGTGGCGCTCTCTCTTTACTATGCGCTGACGGGGGATGAGAGCGTCGGTGAGGCGGCAAAGCTCAGGCTCTTTAATATCTGCTCGCAAAACCCGTACGGACCCGCATCCCCAACCGAGTACTGCGGCGACGAGATAGGACTTTCAAATGCCAGATGTCTGCCCGCAGTCTTTGATCTTCTCTATCCGCTTCTCTCTTACGAGGACAGAAAATTTGTCGGCAGAACCATTCTTACATACGGCAAGCTCTGCAAGGAGAGAGTTGACAAGATAGACTATATGAAAAATCCCTCAAACTCTCATGTCGGCAGACTTCCGGCATATATGGGCGAGACTGCTCTTTGTCTTTACGGAGAGGATTATATCGATCAGGCACAGCTGAATGAACTGCTTGACGGCGCCGTCAGAATATTCGGCGGAATATTCCCGTTTTACGGTGCAAGCGACGGCAGCTGGGCTGAGGGAACATTCTATGCCACAAGCTACACAAAGTGGTATTTGCCGTTCTTTGCGGCGGTAGAACGCTACACGGGGCACAGCTTCCTTATCCGTCCGTTTTATCAGAGATATGTAAACTTCCTTTACCACTTTGCAAACCCCGACTATGAAATTCACCCCTTTGGAGACGGATATTGGTGCAGTCCGACATCCCCCGAATGGCCGGGCTTCTTTGCACAGAACCCGTTTCGTGTATATGCCGATAAGTTCGGCACGGATGAGCAGATAAAACTCAGAGAAAAACTCGACAAATGCGACTTTTACCGACTTCACCTGCTTGATCTTTTCATCCCGAAACTCAGGCGGGAGGAAAAAACGCTCAGGGGAGAGAGGGGAGATTTTGCAATCTTTGATAAGGGCGGATTTGCCGTAATGCACTCTGACATTTCGGACAAAAACGATATCTGTGTTATGGCGCGCGCTTCAAGATACGGCTCGGACAGCCACCGCCATGCTGACCAGGGCTCGTTTGCTCTTTTTGCCTCCGGCGTGGCTCTTATATCTCCCTCGGGATATTTCGGGCGTGCATACGGCACAAAGCACCATTTCGAGTGGACAAATACCACCAAGGCGCATAACGCCATATTGGTAAACGGCATCGGACAGCCGACATTCAGTATGGACTCTGTCGGTAAATTTACCGATTACGACAGCAAGAGAAAATACATAAAAATGGATCTCTCCGACTCTTACCGAAACTTAAAGCTCTGGCAAAGAGAGATATTTATGACCCCCTCGGGAATAAAGATAATTGATACGGTTGAGGCGGATGAGCCGGTTGAGATAACATATCCTCTGCACGCACTCTCTCGGCCGACACTCTTAAGTGAAAACCGTGTCGAGATAATCCGCTCCTCAAAAAAACTGACGGTCGTTCCGAGGTCGGGGCTTGACGCAGACGTGCAGATTACGGATAAGTTTGATGTGGATTTAAACTTTGGCGTTGACGAAAAATTCCATGTAACGGCGCCTTTGCAGTATCATATTTATTACACGGCCCCCTCTGCATGCCGCCATGTCATAGAGGTTGATTATTTAATTGAGAATATGTGAGGCGGAGCTACAAAGGCGGATTTTTGAAGATATGCGCCTGTAAAAATTCACGGTTTTCGGATTTTGGCATAGTATGAATGTAAATAATACTTACACAGCAAGGAGAAATTATGGCAAGAGAGCATTTTAAAGCGGGCACGCTTATGGCGCCCCTGCCGGCGGTAATGGTAACTGTCGGAGACAAGGAAAACAGCAATATAATTACGGTTGCGTGGACGGGAATTTTGTCCTCAGACCCACCCCGTGCGTATATTTCGGTGCGTCCGTCGAGGTTTTCGCATGATATAATTGAAAAGAGCGGGGAATTTGTCATTAACCTGACAAACGAGAGGCTTGCTTATGCTACCGACTATGCGGGAATTTACACGGGCGCCAAGGTGGATAAATTCAAGACGCTCGGACTTACAAAAGAGGAGAGCAAGAGCGTTCAGCCCCCGACAATTGCCGAGGCGCCTGTCGCAATGGAGTGCCGTGTCTTTGAGGTTATAAAGAGCGGAACGCACGACATTTTCCTTGCGGATATAGTCAATGTCTCCTGTGACGAGAGTATCCTGGACGAAAACGGCAAGATCTGCTACGAAAAAGCAAATCTTATCTGCTACTCGCACGGCGAGTATTACACTCTCGGCAAGCTGCTCGGAAAATTCGGCTTCAGCACAAAAACAAAGCCGGAGCAGTTTTATGAAAGTCTTGAGAGAAAAGGTATGAGAGCCAAACGGGCAGGCGGCAAAAATACCGATACGCCCAGAAGAAAGCCCAAAACCAAAGCGAAGAAAACAAAAGGCTGAAAAGCCGCAAAAAAATGGCGCGGTGAAGCGAGAAAAAACGGCTGAATAATTTTGGCAAAAGCCGCGCAGTTTGAATGCATTTGATATAGCGGATTTTAAAGCGATGTCTTTTTCGGCTCGGCACCGAGATATAAAAATTTTTGACGGCAAAGCATTTTTGCCGATGAGGCGGGAATGATGACAAATTAACACCGCAACGGAGGAACTCTGATGAAAGAAAATGACGAAAAAATAAGAGGGCGGATTCTGTCACTGATAGATTCCGAATTTGAGAGTGACGCGGCTTTTGAGAGAGCGCTCGGTCTCAAGGATAAAACCGTAAACAATTGGCGCCGTGGCAGATCTTCTTCTTTTATGAAAATTCTTCCGCAGCTTGCGGAGCATTTCAAGGTGAATATAACAGATCTTCTGGATATCCCGCTTTCGGGTGACAGCACCGAGCTCTCGGATGAGGAAATGCACCTTCTGATGATGTACCGCAAATCCCGCCTCATGCCGCAAAAGCTCAGGAGCGCGCTTAAAGACAGCCTTGAGAGTGTTATCACGCTCTATCTTATGGCATATAACGAGACTAAATCAAAGGGCAAAGCGCATACGAAGAGCAAGAGTGTGACGCAGTCGAATATATCGGCAGACGGTACAGCAAAAAAAGACGGCGTGCAAAAAACTCGCCCGACAAAACAAAACAGCCACTGACAGCGGCAACGGAGCTATACTAAGAAAAACGGAGAAAACCGACTCAGGAAAACTCCGTTTTTTATTTTGCAGTCTCCGATTAGCTTTCTCCTATCGTCTTAATACGCCTGCCCGACCTCGCTTACCTATTCGACCTCGTTCACCTACTCGACCTTGCTCACCTACTCGACCTTGTTCACCTACTCAACCTCGCACGCCTGCCCGACCTCGCTTACCTGTCGTCTTCACTCACCTGCCCGTTCCAACTCGACGCTCGTCCTTACTCGCTTCCAAAACACCGTGCGATACAGTCAGCGCCGAAGGGCATCTGAGCTTATTGTTTTCAGCCGTTCGGCTGAGGTTATATCTGCTTTGCAGTTGCTCTAAGCTTATGTCTGCTTAGCAGTCGGGCAGAGGTTATATATTTTTTGCCGTTGGTGTAAAATTTAAAATTTTGGTCTACCTGTATTAACCTGCGCCCTTGGTGCAGAGTTGGAACGCATCGCGGTTTTTGTTGCCACTTAATGCGGTGTTATACTTTTTGCACGGCTCTGGCTCGGTTTGCATGTATACCAACCAAAAATACACGGAAAGCGCGCCAGACTGCAAACAGCATAAAATCTAAAAAGCAAAAACAACCGTAAATTCGTCCAAAACAGAAGAAAATATGGAGAGAAAACACGTTGACGATCAAAAATTACAAATAATGCTTAAGTCTTGTAAAAATTGCATAAAAATATAATAAAACAAAGATTTCAGCGGTATTTTACCGTCACGGTATAAAAAGACGAGAGAGGTTCGGCAAAGTGAAAACTGAAAAAATACGGTTTTATCTTATAAAAACGACGCAGCACTGTTTTGCAACTCTCATGTACAGTGGGACTTTTAACTGTGCATTGTTTGAGCCGCCCGCCGTCCGGTGATTTACTTCCGTCTCCTTCTCTTTTTATTATTCCTGCTTCAACATTTTGCATTTTTTTCTTCTGCTTTTACACCGTCATATATGTAGATACTCTGACTTAAAGCCGCTCTTATACTTTGTTGCTCTGCGCTCAATAAACAAAAAGCAGATGTGATATCTGTGTTAAATATTTTTCATTTTTTCGTTTGTCAGCCTGTTGTTTTTGGTTTATTCAGTCTATTAATTTCAGCACAATATTTTTGCATATTGCTTTTAGCTTAATGTGCTTTAGTATTTTGTGCTTTAACTTTTTGAACTTTTGCCTTTTTCCTTTGCGTTTTTTACATATGCCGTTTTTTGCTTTGCCTGCCGTGCGCTTCTTTATATCGGTGCTCCTCTGATGGGTCACCCGCGGTACTCTTGCGCTTTTGCTGTGAGGGTTTGCCGTTTGGGGTTATAATACCGCAGAGGATAAAGGATGGGCTTCATTAAGTTAAAAGTCGAGATCACCGAGTTGAAGCTGAAAAATATAATAAAACAAAGATTTCAGCGGTATTTTACCATCACGGTACAGAAAAACAAATTTTTATTATTGAAGAAATATATACGAATAACTTCATCTGAAATCATATAACCAAGGCATGAAAAAATCGGCTTCCGTTTTTCGGTCGCCGATTTAAATTTTATAAAATTTAGGATAAAACTATATAAATTCAAGATAAAACTATATTTTGCAATACTGTGCGGATCTGTAATAGCTCGGAGATGCCGACTTGTATTTTTTAAAAATTCTGTTGAAGTATGATATTGAGCAAAATCCGACCTTCTCCGAGATTTCGAGTATACTGAGGTCTGTTTTCGCAAGCATTTTTTCGGCTCGGCAAACTCTTACAAAATTCAGGTATTCCGTAAAGGTGGCGCCTGTCGAAAGCTTGAAGAGGCGGCAAAAATAACTGCTGTCAAAGCCGAGCAGATCGCTCATCTCTTTAAGCGTAATATTCTCGCTGTAATGCGTGTTGATATACGAGAGAGCAGGGAGTATCTTCTGGGTTTCTTTGGTCTTCCAGATTTTCTCGTAATTTTTAAGCACGCCCATTCGGTACAGTGTGCCTAAGGTCTTGTATATTCCGCCCTTGATAAACAGCTCAAAGCTCTCCTTTTCCTCCGCCTTTTCACGGACAACATCGCACAGAGTTTTAAAAAGCTCGTCCGACTTGATTATCAGAATTCTCTGGTCGTCAAGACTCTGAAACTTAGCGGAGTATCTGACGATTTTTGTAATACTCTCCTCAAGGAAATCCTCTTCCTTAAACTGTATCAGCGCCTGGTCGTATCCGCCCTCCGAATATGTCGAGTGCGGGACACGGGAGTTTATGAAAATAATATCTCCCGCAGATGAGTGATACTCTTTTCCGTCAACCACGGCGGTAAACTTTCCCTCGAAGTTTACAAGAAGTTCTATTTCGTCATGATAGTGCAGGGGACAGAAGGTGGCTTCTTCCCGTTTGCCGCTTATTATCTTTACTATACTTGAAATGTTGGGGATATTGCTCTTTATAATTTCGTTATACATATCTCAGTCAATTTTCCTGTCGCAGTAGATGCATCTGCCGTTATGTATCAGATGTTTTATTCCTCTCTCGCAGCTTGTAATACAGCGGGGGTTGCCGCAGATTTTACCCGTGACGGTTTCTCCCTCGAGGGGCATGTCAGAGGTTTTGTCCGCAAGGAGTTTGAGTATGAGCGCCATTCTGATATACCTGCCGCACTCTGCCTCTTCAAAGTATGCGGCGCGCGGGTCGTCATCGACATCCGTGTTGATTTCGGTGACACGGGGCAGGGGGTGCATAACCGACATATCCGCTTTTGCATTCTTAAGCTTCTCACGGGTAAGCTCGTATGAGTCCTTAAGCCGCTCGTACTGGAGAAGGTCGGAAAATCTCTCCTTTTGTATTCTTGTCATATAGAGAATATCAAGATCTCCTATGACATCCTCTAAGTTTTCTGTTTCAATATAGCTGATTTTTTCCTTGTAGAGGTTAAGAATATGCTGCGGTACTTTAAGTTCGTCGGGGGAGATAAATACAAATTTTATATTCTTGTATCTCGACATTGCGCCGACAAGAGAGTGTACGGTCCTGCCGTATTTGAGATCTCCCAGCACGCCGATGGTCAGACCGTCAAATCTGCCGTGCCTGCGCCTTATTGTCATAAGGTCGGTCAGAGTCTGGGTGGGGTGATAATGGCCGCCGTCCCCCGCATTGATGATCGGAACACGGCTTGACATCTTTGCGACGATCGGCGCGCCCTCTTTCGGGTGGCGCATTACGATAATATCCGAGTATGCGCTGACCATTCTCACAGTGTCGCTTACAGTCTCTCCCTTGCTTACCGAGGAGGATGCGGCGCTTGAGAAGCCGAGAACATTTCCGCCAAGAGACATCATGGCAGAGGTGAATGACAGTCTTGTTCTTGTAGAAGGCTCAAAGAACAAAGCTCCCATGATTTTTCCGTGGCATACATCAGTGTACTTTTCGGGATTATGATAAATATCTTCGGCTTTTGCGCAAAGCTCGTCTATTTCCTCAACCGACAGATCGAGTATATCTATTAAATTTCTTCTCACAATAGGGCTCCTTCCCCTCTAAGATTTTCAAGCGTTCTCAGCGCTTATCCAACTCTCGTCAGACGGATTGTTTCTGAAAGCGATAAGGCGGGAGATATCACTCTCCTTGATATAACCGCATTCTGCCGCAACCTCGGCGATAACATCAAAGTTTGTAAGAGAGACATTTTTCACATTTTTCTCGCTGAGTCTCTCAAGGCCTTTTTTCATACCGTATGTGAAGATTGAAACAACGCCGAGAACATCCGCACCTGCCTCACGCAGTACCTCTACAACCTCGATAACGCTGCCGCCTGTTGAGATGAGGTCCTCGACAACAACTACCTTCTGTCCACGCTCAAGTCTGCCCTCGATCCGGTTCTGTCTGCCGTGGTCCTTTGCGCCTGAGCGAACATAACCCATAGGCAGGTTCATCAGGTGTCCGACAATTGCGGCGTGCGCAATTCCGGCTGTTGAAGTACCCATCAAAACCTCGCACTCGGGGTAATTTTCTTTTACGAGACGGGCGAGTCCCTCCTCAACATCAAGTCTTACTTTGGGGGCTGTGAGGGTAAGGCGGTTGTCACAGTAAATCGGGCTCTTGATACCGCTTGCCCATGTAAAGGGCTTGTCGGGGCTGAAGAAAACAGCCTTTATTTCAAGCAAGTCTTTTGCTATTTGTTTTTGCATATCTGTCATTTTTTTAGTCTCCTTATCAGTAAAAATATTTTTAACCGACCGTGATTTTAATCGGCACCGATATAAAATAACCGATAATAATTATCAGTCAACGAACTCACGAAGGCATCTTTCGTATGCAGCGACCGGGTCTTCTGCCGCAGTGATGGGTCTGCCCACAACGATGTAGTCGGAGCCGATTGCCTTTGCGTCGGCGGGAGTCATAACTCTTACCTGGTCACCCTTTGCGCCGTCGGCAAATCTGATGCCGGGTGTTACGGTTATGAAGTTCTTGCCGCACCTTTCGTGTACTGCTCCTGCCTCAAGGGGAGAGCAAACAACTCCGTCAAGTCCTGCGGATTTTGCACAGCTTGCATAGTGCATAACAACTTCATCCATAGGCTTGTCTATAAGCAGATCAGACTTCATTCTCTCCTCGCTTGTTGAGGTCAGCTGTGTAACGGCGATGAGAATCGGTCTTGTGCCGTCCTCTCTCGTCAGTCCCTCAAGCGCCGCCTCCATCATAAGTGATGTGCCGCCGGCGTGCAGGTTTGTCATATCTACATCGAGTCCTGAGAGCACAGCCATGGCTTTTTTTACGGTGTTGGGGATATCGTGAAGCTTAAGGTCAAGGAATATTTTATGTCCGCGTGCTTTTATCTCACGGACAATGCTCGGTCCCTCGGCGTAAAACAGCTCCATACCTATCTTTACAAAGGGCTTTTTGCCCTCAAATTTATCAAGAAATCTTAAAGTTTCCTCCCTGCTGTTAAAGTCGCAGGCTATGATGACATCTCGTCCCATATTTTCCTCCTTTTTTTTATATGTTTATCTGTGCGCGGCTCCGATAATATCTTCAAGTTTTGTAATGCCGTATTTTTCCATAACTTTAGGCAGGTCGTTTATAATATCTCTGCACGCATAGGGGTTTACAAGGTTTGAGGCGCCGACCTCAACGGCGCTGGCACCCGCCATCATGAATTCGATGACATCCTCCGCACTCTCAATTCCGCCCATGCCGACAATCGGAATTTTCACTCCCTCATAAACCTGATATACCATTCTTACCGCCACGGGCTTTGTTGCGGGGCCGGAGAGTCCGCCTGTCTTGTTTGCAAGGAGCGGAGCACGGCGTCTTATATCTATTTTCATACCGAGCAGAGTGTTTATCAGGCTGATACCGTCCGCTCCGGCACTCTCACATGCCTTTGCTATTTTGACGATATCCGTAACATTCGGCGAGAGCTTGATGATAACGGGCTTTTTCGTGACACGGCGCACCGCCTCGGTGACCTCGGCGGCAGCCTTTTCATCTGTTCCGAAGCTCATTCCGCCACCGTGTACATTAGGGCAGGAGATATTGATTTCAAACCAGCCGATACCCTCTACCGTGTCAAGTCTTCTGACCGTTTCGGTGTACTCGTCTATTGAAAAACCGCTGACATTTGCCATAACCGGTTTTTTGAAAACCTCAAAGAGTTTGGGCAGCTCGTGTGAGATTACCTTGTCGACTCCCGGGTTTTGCAGTCCTACCGCATTCAGCATTCCGCATGCTGTCTCCGCAATTCTCGGTGTGGGGTTGCCGAACCTCGGGTTGAGTGTTGTGCCTTTAAATGAGAGCGAGCCGAGGATGTTTATGTCGTAAAGCTCGGCAAACTCATATCCGAATCCGTATGTTCCGCTTGCGGGAATTACGGGGTTGTCAAGCGTTATACCGCAAAGAGTTGTTTTTGTGCTTACCATATAATCTCCTCCTTGAGCAAAACGGGGCCGTCACGGCAGATGCGCTTGTAGCCGTACTTTGTCTTGCAGCTGCATCCCATGCATGCTCCGAAGCCGCAACCCATTCTCTCCTCGAATGAGAACTGTCCCTCAGTCGTTGATTTATCGTATACCGCCTTGAGCATAGGCTCAGGGCCGCATGTGTAAAAATAGCTGTATTCAATGCCGTCCATGGCGTTTGTGACAAAGCCCTTGATGCCGCAGCTTCCGTCAACGGTTGTGACCTTGACATCGCACCCGAGCTTTTCAAACTCTTCTTTATAAAATACCTCGCTCTCATTTCCGAAGCCTAAGATAACCGTCGGCTTTATCCCTTTTTCCGAGAGCAGTCTTGCCGCCATGTACATCGGCGGAACGCCTGCGCCTCCGCCGATAAGCAGCGGCTTTTCGCCTGCGACGGAGAGGTCGTAGCCGTTGCCGAGTCCTGTCATAACGTCAACAGTCTCTCCCTCTTTCATCCGTGACATCTTCCCGGTGCCGTCTCCGACAACCTTGAAAATGAGCGTCAGTCTGTCGGCGCGACAGTCGCACACCGATATCGGACGGCGAAGATAGAAACCGTCAATTTTGATGTTTACAAACTGACCGGGGCGGCTTATGGATGACATATCACCCATAAGCACCCATTCATAAGTATTTTCCGCTATCTTTTTGTTTTGAATAAGTGTGTAAATTCCTGTTTTCATATCAGCTGTCTATTGTAGAAATCGTGATTGTGATATCCTCAAGCACGTCAAGCAGAACCTTGACGGTATCAAGGGATGTGAACATTGTTGTGCCGGTTTCGACTGCAAGGCTTCTTATCTCGTGTCCGTCCTTTTGCTGGTTGGATGAGGAGAGGTCGGAGGTATTGATTACATAGGAGATATGACCGGATCTTATTGCGTCTGGAATATCCGAGGAGCCCTCAGAAATCTTTTTCTTGACACGGGTCCTGATTCCGTGGTCCTTGAGGAACTTTGCAGTACCTGCCGTCGCCTCTATATTGAAGCCGAGGTTGTAGAAGCGGCGTATGAGGGGAAGTGCCTCTTCCTTGTCCTCGTTTGAGATTGTAACAAATACGGTACCGTAGTTGAGCACGCTCATTCCGGATGCCTGAAGCGCCTTGTAGAACGCTCTGTTGAGGTTGTTGTCGTAACCGATTGCCTCACCAGTGGACTTCATCTCGGGGGAGAGGTATGCGTCAATTCCGTTTATCTTCTTGAATGAGAATACGGGAACCTTGCAGTACCAGCGTTTTTTCTCCTCGGGATAGAGGTCGAATATGCCTTGCTCTTTGAGGGTTTTGCCCATGATTACCTCTGTTGCGATGTCCGCAAGAGAGAAGCCGGTTGCCTTTGAGAGGAAGGGAACCGTTCTTGAGGAACGGGGGTTAACCTCGATTATATAAACCTCTTCGTTGCTGTCAACGATAAACTGGATGTTGAAAAGACCGATAATGCCGATTCCGAGACCGAGTTTTTTGGAGTAGGTGAGAATTTTGCCCTTAACCTTGTTTGAGATAGAGAAGGAGGGGTAAACGCTGATTGAGTCGCCCGAGTGGATACCCGTTCTCTCAACAAGCTCCATAATACCCGCAACAAATACATCCCGTCCGTCGCAGATTGCGTCAACCTCAACCTCTTTACCCTGAATATAGTGGTCTACAAGCACGGGCTTGTCCTCGTCGATCTCAACTGCCGTGCGCAGATACTGTCTGAGCTGTTCTTCGTTTCCTACAAGCTGCATTGCACGGCCGCCGAGAACAAAGCTCGGGCGCACAAGTACGGGATAACCGATTTTTTCTGCAACCTTAACGCCGTCCTCGATATTGGTTACCGCCTGACCTTTGGGCTGGGGGATATCGAGCTCTTCGAGGATCTTTTCAAATGCGTCTCTGTTTTCCGCTCTCTCTATTGCGTCGCAGTCTGTGCCGATAATCTTAACTCCTCTTTTTGCGAGAGGTTCCGCAAGGTTGATAGCGGTCTGACCGCCAAGGGATGCGATAACGCCCAGCGGCTTTTCAAACTCGATAACGTTCATGACATCCTCAACGGTGAGCGGCTCGAAATAGAGCTTGTCCGCTGTGGTGTAGTCGGTCGAAACCGTCTCGGGGTTGTTGTTTATGATGATGGACTCGTATCCCATCTTGCGTATTGTCGTAACCGCATGTACTGTGGAGTAGTCAAATTCAACGCCCTGACCTATGCGTATCGGGCCTGCGCCGAGAACTATAATCTTCTTTTTGTCGGTGAGGATTGACTGATTCTTTCCTGTGTAGGATGAGTAGAAATAGGGAATGTATGCGCCGACATGCGCCGTATCAACAATCTTGAATGCGGGTCTGAGATCCATTTCCTTTCTGATATTTGCTATTTCAAGCTCGCTCATATTCCAGAGCTTTGCTATCATTCTGTCGCAAAATCCCATTGTCTTTGCGGCCCTGAGCACTTCTTTATCCTTTACATTCTCGGCGAGTTTTTTCTCCATGCTGACAATTTTTTCAACCGACTTAACAAAGTACTCGGTTATTTTTGTAATATCGGCTATCTCTTTTGTTGAGTGGCCGTTACGCAATAGCTCTGCCACTGCGAAAATATTGTCGTCGTGGAACTCGTGAACATATGCGAGAATGTCTCTATCCTTCATGTTCTTGAATTTTGCCATCTCAAGGTGATATACGCCCGTCTCGAGTGAGCGCACGGATTTAAGCAGGCACTCCTCAAGGTTTGAGCCGATGCTCATGCACTCTCCCGTTGCCTTCATCTGTGTGCCGAGCTTGTTTGGTACGGTTGTGAACTTGTCAAACGGGAATCTCGGAATTTTTGCAACGACATAATCAAGGCTCGGCTCAAATGAAGCTCTTGTGCCTGCAACCTCAATTTCGTCAAGCGTCATTCCTACGGCTATTTTTGCGGTAACTCTTGCAATCGGGTAACCGCTCGCCTTTGAGGCAAGGGCAGAGGAGCGGGAAACTCTGGGGTTTACCTCAATAAGGTAGTATTCGCTTGAATTGGGATTGAGTGCAAACTGTACATTGCATCCGCCCTCTATCTTAAGCTCACGGATAAGCTTTATTGCGCTGTCATTGAGCATTTTGAGGTCGCTGTCGGACAGAGTCATTATAGGCGCTACAACGATACTGTCTCCTGTATGTACGCCGACAGGGTCGATGTTTTCCATACCGCAGATTGTGATTGCGTGGTCCGCGCCGTCACGCATAACCTCAAACTCGATTTCCTTATATCCCTTGACGCTTCTCTCGATAAGCACCTGATGAACGGGGGATGAGGTGAGCGCACCGGGAGCAAGGTTCAGAAGCTCCTCTTCGTTGTTTGCAAAGCCGCCGCCTGTTCCTCCGAGGGTAAATGCGGGGCGCAGTACAACGGGATATCCGATGGATTTTGCCGCACTGATACATTCCTCAAGCGTGTTTGCGATTTCCGAGGGGATAACAGGCTCGCCTATCGACTGGCAGAGCTCCTTGAAAAGCTCTCTGTCCTCGGCTCTCTCGATACTCTTGCTTGATGTGCCGAGAAGTTCAACTCTGTTTTCCTTGAGGATACCCTTTTTCTCAAGGAGCATTGCCATATTGAGACCTGTCTGTCCGCCGATACCGGGCAGAATTGCGTCGGGTCTTTCATAGCGTATGATTTTTGCAATATAATCAAGGGTTATAGGCTCCATATACACCTTGTCCGCAATGGTGGTGTCTGTCATAATTGTTGCGGGGTTTGAGTTTACGAGTATAACCTCGTATCCCTCCTCCTTGAGCGCAAGGCACGCCTGCGTTCCCGCATAGTCAAACTCTGCCGCCTGTCCGATGACAATAGGGCCCGAGCCGATAATCATAACTCTTTTAATATCCTGTCTTTTTGGCATAAACGATTCCTCTCTTATATCCACATATTTTTAAAAAACTTAATTAAAAGGTGGGGCGTGTCAAATTAAATGGGTTATTACTCTGAAAGTCTCTTGTCGGTATACACGCATTTACCGTCAAGACATGTGATGAGGCATCTGCCGAAAACATTCATTCCTTCAAACGGCGTCGCCTTTCCCATACTCAGAAAATCATCACTGTTTATGCTGTACTCCTCTCCCACATCAAAAACGGTATATCCGCTATCCGAGTCTATGAGAAATCTCTCCCTCGGATTTATCGCCATAAGCTCAACAAGTCGGCTTAAGCTTATGATGCCCGTTTTCACAAGGTGGGTGTACAGTACCGCAAAGGCACTCTCAAGACCTACAACGCCCATAAGGCTTCCCTCAAGTCCTTTTGACTTTTCCGCCTCGGAGTGCGGTGCGTGGTCTGTCGCAATCATATCTATTGTGCCGTCCTTTATTCCCTCGATAAGTGCGAGCCTGTCCTCCTCGCTCCTTATCGGCGGATTCATCTTGAAGCGTCCCTCGTCTGCAATGTCCATATCGTTAAAGACCAGATAATGCGGCGCAGTCTCGCAGGTGATATCCACACCCTCTTTTTTTGCCGCGCGTATCGCCTCGACGCTCTCTTTTGCGCTGACATGGCAGACATGGTATTTTACACCGGTCTCTTTTGCCAGCTTTATGTCACGCATGATAGGCAGAAATTCGCTCTCCGAGCAAATTCCGCGGTGACCGTTGAGCCGTGCGTACTCTCCGTCATGGATATATCCGCCGTTTACAAGGGAGATATCCTCGCAGTGCGCCGCAATGACCTTGCCGAGCCGCTTTGCTCTCTGCATGGCGGAAAGCATAATGCTCTCATCCCGAACACCCTTTCCGTCGTCGGAAAACGCAAGCACTCTGCCGCTCATCCCTTCAAGCTCCGAGATCTCCTTGCCGAGCTCGCCTTTTGTGATGCTCGCATACGGATAGACGTTTATAAAAGCGTCCTCTCTGATTTTCAGAAGCTGCTTTTCGAGGTTCTCGTGGCAGTCGGGCACGGGACTAAGGTTCGGCATGGTCATAACCGCCGTGTATCCGCCGTGCGCCGCCGCCGCGCATCCGCTCTTTATTGTCTCCTTATAAGAAAAACCCGGCTCTCTGAAATGCACATGCACATCACAAAAACCGGGCAAAATAACCGTATTTTCAATAACTTTGGCGTCCATAGGAAACAGTTCGCCGGAAAAAAGAGAAAGAGAAGCCCCGTCAAAAAACATATCATGTTTAACAAGGGAGCCGCTTTTGTAAACAGTGGCGTTTTTGAAAATCACTCTCATGTATATACCTCTTTTCAATTCATTCCGCAATATTGTATCACAAAACGGGGAAAAAGTCAATATAGTACAATTAACAGATTTTATAACTTTTTTTAAATCTTTTTTATACAACTTTAAGATACCCTTTTTTTATTGACAAAGCGCATTTGTTTTTGCTATAATTTGTAATGTAAATTTGTTTTTGTTTTCGGTATGGCGGCGGAGTTTTACGGATATTTGACCATACCGGTTGTTCGGGAGG
The DNA here is from genome assembly GCA_944384515.1 of uncultured Clostridia bacterium. Lineage (GTDB taxonomy): Bacteria > Bacillota > Clostridia > Oscillospirales > CAG-272 > UBA1740. The sequence continues at coordinate 15,550 of CALWTU010000030.1, read as the reverse complement.
ATTTATGCTTCAGAATTTACATACTCACTCACTCTTTTGCGACGGGGCGGACGAGCCGGAGGAGATTATAATACGGGCAATTGAGACGGGGTTTGATTCCGTCGGCTTTTCAAGCCACGCAAAATCGCTTGTCGCGGAGGATTTTGAGATAAAAGACATCGCGGCATATCGGGACAGAATTAATTTTCTCAAAGAAAAGTACAAGGGACGCCTTTCGGTATATCTGGGTACCGAGCTCGATTATTTTTCGGCGGGTGTTATGGATTTTGACGGCTTTGACTACACGATAGGCTCCGTGCATTACGACCGACTGCCCGACGGCACCTTTATTCCGTTTGACGGCGGACTCAGTGATACCGTAAAATACATCAGGGAGTATTACGGCGGCGATGGAATGAAGTTTGCAAAGAGCTATTACTCATACCTCGCCGAGCTTGCCTTGAGATTTGATTTTGATATAGTCGGTCATTTTGACCTTGTGACAAAGAACACGGAAAAATGTTCCTCTCTTTTCGATACGGAGAGCAGGGAGTACAGGGACGCGGCACTTTCCGCGCTGCACGCCTTAAGGGAAAAGCGGGATTTGTTTGAGGTCAATACTGGCGCTATCTCAAGAGGATACAAAACAAAGCCGTACCCCGCGAAATTTATACTCGAAGAGATGAGAAGACTCGGGTGCCGCTTGGTGCTCACCTCCGACTGTCATGACAAGAGGTATCTCGACTGCGGCTTTGACGAGGCAAAGGAGATTATAAAAAGCTCGGGCTTTGACACCCTGTATTATCTCACCGACGGCGGCTTTGTCGGCGAGAAAATTTAACTGTCAGCTCAGGCAAGGATATTTATAAATTTATTGTAGTGGTATTTTATGCAAGCAGATTTTACATACTCAAAAAAGGGCATTATAGGCTTATGCTCTCTTGTGTATTTTGTCAGTTATTTTGCGAGGAAGGATTTTGCGGCAGTTCTTGCCGCCATGATAGAGGGCGGCGCTGTTGATAAAGCCGTGGGCGGTTATGCGATGATGGGTATGTTTGTTGCATACGGAGCAGGGCAACTTGTCAGCGGTTACCTCGGAGACAGAATAAAGCCGCTTTATCTTATAAGCTTCGGGCTTTTTGTCACATTTTTATGTAATATGCTTATACCTCTTACTCCGTCGGCTGTGTTGATGATACCAATCTGGACAGTCAACGGCTTTGCACAGGCAATGCTCTGGCCGCCTATTGTAAAGCTGCTCTCCGTCTACCTCGACAGCGAGAGCTTTGTGGGGGCAAATTTCATTGTGACATGCGCGGCGCACGTTGCCACTCTGCTGTTATACCTTTTTGTTCCGCTGTGTCTCTTTTTCGGAGATTACAGATATGTTTTTTACGCCGCGGGCGGTATAACGCTAATCTCTCTCGTGATTTTTGTCATATCCCTCAACCGTATAATTCCGAGTGAGAAAAAGCAAGTTTATATTAACGCTCCGCGAGCGCCGAAGGCCGAAGTCTTGTCCGAGGGCACAAAAGTGGGATATTTCGGTATAATTTTAAAGAGCGGCGTGCTCGGCATATTCGTTGCAATAGTGGCGGTGGGATTTCTCAGAGACGGTATAGAGACATGGCTTCCGACTATGTTTACCGAGGCATTCGGCACAGCGGCGGAGGTGTCGGTGCTTGTATGCGCCGTAATGCCGATATTTGCGTTTATCGGCATACTTCTTGCAACCGCGCTTTATAAATACACTCTTTTCAACACCGAGACCTTGGGCTCGGGAATACTGTTTGCCGTGTCCGCCCTCTGCGCCGTGCCTTTGTATTTTATTCTCGGCGCCGGGAATACGGTTCTCAAAATACTCAGCCTTATTCTCTCATCGGTTATTCTCTCGTCAATGCATGCGGCAAATTTTCTTTTGATTTCCTGCCTGCCTCACAGGTTTAAGCCGTACGGCAGGACAGCCACGACAAGCGGCTTGACAAACGCATGCGTTTATGTCGGCGCGGCGGTCTCTATGTACGGACTCTCCGAGCTGTCCGAGTCTTACGGATGGAATATCGCCTCTCTTGCCATTTTGTCTGTTGCGCTTCTCGGGGCGCTCTTTTGTGCCGTATCAAACGGAAAATACAGGCTCTTTATAAGCGGTGGCGTAAAAAGATAACCGCACAGCAAATCAGCCGATGAAATAATTTCAGCGTTCAAATCTAAAATACATTACGCGAGGTGAAAATGAAGAAGATTTTACTTGACGAAAACAAGAATTACTACAAAGCCAATCTTCACTGTCACAGCACATATTCCGACGGTAAGATGTCAGTCTCGGAGCTCAAGGAGCATTATATGAGGGCGGGGTATTCGGTCATTGCCTTTTCCGACCATGAGCATATTGTGGACAACTCCTCTCTCAGTGATGAAAACTTTCTTGCGATTACCGCGGCTGAGGTTGCGATAAAGGAAGCGGAAAACTCAACAACCCGCCGCAACCTTGTTATGAAGGTCTGCCACTTGAATCTCCTCTCACGGGACCCGCACAACACACTCCTTCCGGTTTACAGCTCGGTGTACGACCACTTTATAAACGAAAATGTGACTGACAAGCTTAATCTGTCGGGCATAGACTATAAGAGGGAGTATTCCGGAAAAGGGATATCCGAGCTTATCAAAACGGCAAACGAGGCGGGCTTTCTCGTTACCTATAACCACCCGAGATGGTCGCTTGAGACAGCGCAGGAGTATATGGGATACAAAGGGCTTTTCGCCGTTGAAGTATATAATCACGGCTGTGCCGTGGACGGTATGTACGAGTATGATATCAATGTCTATGACGATATTCTCAGGGGCGGCGAGAGGGTCGCATGCGTTATGACGGATGACAACCACAAACCCGAGGATACCCTCGGCGGTTATACTGTCATAAATTCGGATAAACTCGACTATGAGAGCATTATCCGCGCGCTTGAAGAACATAATTTCTACTGCTCGCAAGCACCCGTTATTCACAGCCTTTATGTCGAGGACGGATATGCCTTCATCACATTCTCGGGCGGCGTTTATGCGACAATGAGCACCGATACAAGAAAGTGCATGAAAATAGAGAATACCTCGGGAGAGGTAAGATTTACCGCAAAATTCCCGATTTTCGAGGGAGTAAAGTATATAAGGTTCGACGTGGTTGACGGGCAGGGCAGGCGCGCAAATACAAATGCGTATTTCACCGATTCTTTTAACTGACCGTCCCGACAGGCATTTGATCATTCACTTTGAAACTAAGGCTTCGCTCTTTTCTGTTAATGTGGCTTTTTGATTAATTTCAGCGGAAAAATTAAATAATATTTACCGTTTGCTGTTTTTTTGATATCATTATTCCAGTTTTCGGAAAATATTTTTGCGGAGGAAAAATGTTAGTCGCAGTACTACTGTTTATATTAGGTCTCGCATTGCTGATAAAGGGCGGAGACTGGTTTGTTGACGGTGCGTGCGGTATAGCAAGGCGGTTCAGACTGCCCGAGATACTTATCGGCGCCACCGTTGTTTCCATCGGCACGACACTGCCGGAGGTTATGGTGTCCGCCACATCTGCCGTTATGGGGCAGGGCGAGATGGCTTACGGAAATGCAATAGGCTCGATTATATGCAACACGGCGCTTATTGCCGCAATTACCGTTACCGTAAGACCCTGTGAGATTGACAGGCACAGTCTTATATTGCCTGTGTCCTTCTTCTTTGTCTCGGCGGCGTTTTATGTTGCCGTCTCATACATATGGGGATATTTTTACAGATGGGTCGGCATAGTTCTCGTTTTGATTTTTATAGTTTACATGGTGTCCGTCGTTTTGAGGATGAAGAAAACCCCGATGACCTTGGAAATAAAGGAAGAGGACATCGAGAGGCAGCGCAAGCTGATAAATGACAGCGAATACCGTCAGCTCAGCAGATGGGGCAAAGTGCTCTGCCACATCAGGGGCAGACGCCTCAGCGTCGCAAGAGAGATAATTTTGCTTGTTGTCGGTGCGGCGGTCATAGCGCTGGGCGCGGATCTTCTTGTCGATAACGGAACGCTTATTGCCACCGAGCTCGGCGTGCCGCAGTCGGTTATAGCGCTTACATTTGTAGCCCTCGGCACATCTCTTCCCGAACTCGTAACGGCGATAACCTCCCTTATAAAAGGTCACGGGTCCCTCTCTCTCGGAAATATCATCGGCGCAAACCTCTTCAACCTCGTGCTTGTCAGCGGTGTGAGCGTTGTGCTGTCTCCGTTTGAAATACCCTCGTCGAGTATTCTCTTCGGGCATAACGCATCCCTCGTGCTTGACATTCCCGTCATGCTCACGGTCATGCTCCTGCTCACAGTCCCCGCCCTTATCGGCAAGAAGCTCTACCGCTCGGTCGGCATACTTCTGCTTCTTATATACGCGGCATTCTGCACCGTGCAGTTTGTGATGTGATAAAATAAATTTTATTCATTCAACAACAGCAAAAATCGGGGCTGCCTTGAAGGACAGCCCCACAAAATTATTTTTTTCGTATTTTGCCATATCTTTGCCTCAGTTTTGAGGCTTTTTGTTTTCCACCGCTTTCAGAAGGCACTGAAAACATCCGCCTCAAATGCTCTGTAAAGTTTGTTTGAGACAGACTTTTTTGACTGACGGATTGCGATAATAAATTATGCAAGCTCATTTGCTTTAAAAAGTCATTGATTAAAAACGGTGTTGTAATTATGCAATTAATAAAAAGTCACAGCGGCTTTTTTGAAGAATAAAATAATTTAATTTAAAATAATTTATTTGTTAAAGCCTAAAAAAGTATATTTTTTCATAAGTTTTTACTTACTTTTCATAAAAACTATTGTAAGAATTAATGTTTTGTGGTATAATAAGGGCATGAGGAGGTGTGCGCCATGATAAAAAGACCGGATTATATCAATCGACTTTTGAAGTTTAAGGATGCCGATATTATAAAAATTCTCGCAGGAGTCAGACGCTGCGGAAAATCCACTGTACTTGACATGTACAAAACCGTTCTCATTAATGACTACGGCATTTCAGAAGAGAATATATTTCAAAAAAAATATACCACCTGGAAGCTTTCCGAAAACTATAATGCATCTGACATGTACAACGATATCAAAGCGGCAATAGATGGCAAGGGGCGTTGCTATCTGCTTTTGGACGAAATTCAGGAGATAGACGGTTGGGAAAAGGTTGTTAACAGCTTGTTTGAAGGGTATGATGTTGACATATATATTACAGGCTCAAATTCTAAATTGCTTTCAAGCGAAATATCCACATATCTTTCGGGGCGTTTTATCCAAATTGACATCTTTACGCTTTCGCTTGCCGAATACCGTGAATTCCGTGACAATCGCAGCCTGTCAAATGATGAGCTGTTTAAGCGGTACTTGCTTTACGGCGGATTTCCTTTAGTTGCTACATTGGATAACGACACGAGTGACGCATATCAAATTGTTGAGGGAATATATTCGACTGTTATAAGCAATGATATTGCAAGAAGGCACAGAATACTCAACAAAGAACTTTTCGACAGAGTCGTCCGCTTTATAATGGAGAATATGGGCAAGACCTTTTCCGCAAATTCAATAGTTAAGTTTCTTAAAAGCGAGCACAGATCAATCGCGGTGGAGACCATATACAACTATATTAACTGGCTCGAGGAAGCCTTTATAATCTACCGCTGTAACAGATACGATATTCAGGGAAAATCAGTACTTAAGACACAAGAAAAATTCTATCTTGCGGATATTTCGTTAAAGTACTCGCAGTTTGGTTACGATACGAAAGGTATTGCGGCATCTCTTGAAAACATCGTATATCTTGAACTTCGTCGCCGAGGATATAAAGTATATGTCGGTAAAGATTCAAACAAGGAAATTGACTTTGTCGCTGTCCGTCGTGACGAGAAGGTATATGTTCAGGTATGCAGGCAGTTACCCACAGAATCAGACAGAGAAATAGCTAATCTTTTGGAAATCAAAGACCACTATCCCAAATATGTGGTTTGTATGGATAGATTGGCTTCGGGCAATGAAAACGGAGTTAAACTTGTGCATATATCAGACTTTCTTATTCAAGAAAATTGGTAAATCATATATAAAAAAGGTTTCGTCAGTTTCAAAACTGACCGTATACTCAAAATTATAAAATGTATCTTAAATATTAAAATTTACGGGTAAAAATACGCTCTCGCGGCGTATTTTTACCCGTTTTTGCAGTTTTCTATTTAATATCACTTCTAAACGCTGACTCTGAGCACAAGCAGGATTGCAAGGGTGTAGTAAACCACAACGGCGACAAGGTCGTTTATCGTTGTGATCAGGGGACCGGATGCAACCGCAGGGTCAACCTTTAATTTAGCGAGCAGCAGCGGTATTACCGTTCCGGCAAGGGCAGAAAGCAGCATTGAGGCGGCAAGGGCAATGCTTGTTGCGCCGGACAGCCTCAGGGCGAGAATTGCTGTCTGGTCTTTTAAGACGGTAAGGTAAAAAAATACCACTGCGAGCGAGATTGCGCCAAGGCACAGTCCGTTGAGAATTCCTATCTTCGATTCTTTGAAGATCAGGTGCGCTTTTTCTCTTTTGGTAAGCTGTCTTTCGCTTATCGAGCGGATTGTCACCGCCAGCGACTGCGTGCCGACATTTCCTGCCATGTCGAGTACCAGCGACTGAAAGCAGATGATAATCGGCAGTGCGGCAACCGTCTTTTCAAACAGACCCACAACGCTCGATACTAAAAGTCCGAGTCCCAGGAGTGCCATAAGCCACGGCAGTCTCTTTCCGATACTCTTTACGGTCGGTTCCATCAGGTCCTCTTCACCTGTCAGACCTCCGAGCATGGCGTAGTCCTCTCCCATTTCGGTATCTATAAGCTTTGATATATCCTGTGCGGGAATAATGCCCACAAGCCTTCCGTTTTCGTCCAGCACCGGCATACAGCTGTCCTCGCACTGCGTCAGTTTGTCAAGAGAGAGGGATATTTCTTCATGCGCATACACATACTGAAAATCCTTGTCTATTATCTTTTCAAGATCGTCTCCCTCTCTTGCGAGTATAAGCGCTTTTAATTCTATCGTGCCGTAGAGTTTTCCGTCCTCGTCAAGCACATAAATTATAGAGATATTGTCGTTTTCGCCTGCGCTTTTGACGAGCTCACGCATTGCGGCGCGCACGCTGCTGCCTCTTTTAACTGCAATATAGTTCTGACTTATAACGTCGGCTATAATCTCCTCGTCTCTCTGCTCGTCAATTTCAGAATTAACATCAATGTTCTGATTTAAAAAGAATTCTTTCTTCATAGCTTCACCTCCGTGTTTTTTAAAATCGGGGACTTTCAGCCAAAGACAAGAACTCTCTGAGCGCCTGAAGGGTACTTCTTAAATTCTTTTCTTACAGCGATGAAAATCCCGTGTTGGTTTTTCTTGTTCACCGTCCATAAAAAAATCTCCTTTCGTGTTTATTATAACAAAATGTCCTCATTAATATAATGCACAAAGTGTGAAAATTTTTTTACTGTATAAACAAATCGTTAATATATAATGTGTTTAAAATTCATATATATAAATCTAAAGTATAGGTTTTAATAAAAATAAGCTTATTAAATTCGGTTTTCAGAATTGCCCGAGAGTTTTTTCATCAAACTGAAAAGATAAAAAAGCCTCATTCTAAGGAAAAAAAGCGACGGTCTGATATCCTTTGATAAAAGACCGCCGCTTTTTCTTTTTGGGCGCACATAACAGAGTGCCTGAGATATTTAAATGTTTATAAGTCTTAAAATCCTGCCGTTTAAGATAATCAGGACAAGGTCACATATCCAGATAATATTCCAACCTAAAATAACACGGAGAATAGCCGCTACGATTTTTCCCTCGCCAAGTCTTGTGATTGCTCCGCAAACCATGGAAGTAATCGGGATAATAGCCAAAATAATAGATACAATTCTTCCAAGACCGAAATAGTCTTTTCTTCTTGCCATAACAACAACTCCTTTTCTTAGTACTGAGTTAATTTTAACACGAAAAAAACAAAATGTAAATGCCTTCTTGAAATTTTTTAATAAAACTTAAAAAGCGCATGTGCTTTTCTTATTATTTTCGTACTGTCTTGATTTATTCGAAAGCACTGTGTCCGCCTCGGCTGTGGGTGTCGCCTCGGCTCGGGTTTTTCGCCTCGGCTCGGGCTCTGTGCCTCGGTGGCAAACTTTCCCCACGGGAATATCATATAGTAGGAGAAAAAGAAAGATGAAAAAATTAAATGAACTTGAAATAGGCAAAACTGCCAGAATTTTAAAAATAGATAAATCGTCAAAATTAAAACGCAGACTGTTGGATTTAGGTTTTACTGATGGGGCGGAGATTATTTGCGTGTCGGCGGCGCCGATGAGGGATCCGAAAGCGTACCGCATAAACGGTGCGGTGGCGGCAATACGCAACAGGGACGCCGCTCTTGTGTATGTGGAGCCTTTATCCGAGACAAAGCCTTAAGAGAGGTAAGAGAGATTGTTTTTACTGGATAAACTCAGCAAAATAAATAAACTTATAAAGGATAAATTAAAAGGGGTGGGCAAAGGGGCAAACAAGGCGGCAAGGCCGTCGTACAAGATTGCACTTGCGGGAAACCCCAATGTCGGCAAAAGCACGATATTCAACACCTTGACGGGACTGCGCCGACACACTGGCAACTGGTCGGGCAAAACCGTGGACAGTGCGGTCGCCAAGGTGTCGGGAGAGGGGAGGGATTATTATTTTGCGGACATTCCCGGAACGTACTCGCTTGCGACAAACTCGGAGGAGGAGCGTATAGCTACCGACTGTATCTGTTTTTACGGTGCGGACTGCACGGTAATTGTCGCCGACGGCACGGCTCTTACAAAATCCATGCCGCTTATTATGCAGATAAGAGAGGTCTCGCGAAGATGCGTGCTCTGCCTTAATTTTGAAAAGCAGTCAAGGCGGCGGGGCATTGAAACAGATAAGGAAAAGCTCTCCGAGATGCTCGGTATGCCCGTAATAGGTGTGGACGGCAAGAGCAAAAAGTCAGTAAAAGAAATTACGGACACGCTTGACCGAATGGACTTTGAGGGGTACAGTCTCTCTTCTCCGATTGAATATCATGAGGATATAACTTCTGCCGTAAAGATGGTTGAGAGGGAAGTTATGAGATATTACAGCGGGGGCGTGCCGACTTTTTGGCTGTCGCTGAAGCTCTTTGAAGAGGATAATTTTTTAACCGATAAAATCCTTTCTCTATTTTCGGGAGAAGACGGCAGGGCACGGGTACAAAATGCCTTATCCGAGGCTTTGAACTTCCTTTTTGAGCGTGGGATAGACAAAGATAAATTCAAAGAGCTTGAGGTCAACTCCATTGTCCTTGCGGGGGAGCGTGCGGCGAGGGAGTGCTGTGTCTCTTCAGGCGGCAAAGACAGACTTACCGAGAGGCTTGACAAATTTTTTGTCGGCAAGTACACGGCATACCCCGTGATGATTTTACTTCTCGGAGTCGTCCTTTGGATAACGCTCTCTCTTGCAAACTATCCGTCCGCCATGCTCTCGCGGATTTTCGGCTCATTGCAAATACGCATATACGATGCGCTCTGTTCGCTGAACATGTCGGGGATGATGGTTGACGGATTGGTTTACGGTGTGCTCGGCACGCTCTTTTCGGTTGTCAGCGTCATGCTGCCGCCGATGGCTATATTTTTCCCGCTCTTTACTCTTCTTGAGGATTTCGGATACCTGCCCCGCGTAGCGTATAACCTTGACAGACCTTTTGCAAGGTGCGGTGCGTGCGGCAAAATGGGACTTACAATGTGCATGGGGCTCGGATGTAATGCGGTGGGCGTGTGCGGTGCGAGGATTATTGACTCTGACAGGGAAAAGAAGATTGCCGTTTTGACAAACAGCCTTATGCCCTGTAACGGCAGACTGCCGATGCTGAGCACACTCATAACTCTGTTTCTTTTCTTCACAGGGGCAAAAGAAGGCGGCACGGGTATGGGTGTCGCGCTGATTTTATCGGCAATGATTATACTCAGTATAGTTTTTACTTTTCTTATCTCAAAGCTTTTAAGCTCAACGGTTTTGAAGGGGGAGAGCTCTTCATTTACGCTTGAGCTGCCCTCATTCCGTGTTCCGAATGTCCCGGGTGTTATCATAAACTCGCTAACCCACAGAGTTTTTGCGCTCCTCATGCGTGCCATGGCAATTTCCGCCCCTATGGGACTTGTTATATTCCTTCTTGCAAATATCAGCGCAGGGGACAGCACTCTCATCGGCGAGGCGGTTGAATTTCTTGACCCGATAGCCGCAGTTTTCGGTTTTGACGGAGTGATGCTGCTCTCATTTATCCTCGGTATGCCCGCAAACGAAATAGTCCTGCCCGTCGCAATGATGGTTTACACAGGCGGGGGAGCTATCGGCGAGGAAATCGGCACTCTCGGTATGTATGAGATCTTTTCAAACCACGGCTGGAGCAGCGTGCAGTATATTACCGTCGCCGTTTTCGCCCTGTTTCATTTCCCATGCTCGACAACGCTTATCACCGTCTATAAAGAGACAAAATCCTTTATGATGACATTTCTTTCATTCATTATTCCCACCGCCCTCGGACTTTTGCTGTGCGCTCTGATAAACCTTGCGTTTACCGTATTCTCATAGCGGCTGCCGAATAGACAAAATTTATATACGCCAAACGGAAAAGCCCGTTTTTAAAGCCTTAGTTAAAATGTTTTCGGTATTTTGAGCGCCATGCTTCACTTTGAATAATTCTCTGTATCAGAACTTCCGTGTTTAAAAGATTTTTAAGAAAACCGACAAAAAGATTTTAAAGCGCCGTACGCACGGGGATGTCAAATACTCACAAGTATTTATTGTTAAAAAATGATTAATAAATTTTTAAAAAGCGGTTGATATTTATATCCGTATGTGCTAAAATGGCGGTGAGGGGATTTTTCCCTCAAAAAAATAAGGAGAGCGCCTGTTAGGTCGTAGGACTATGGAAGCACCATTTTTATTGAACCAAAAATTGGACGGGGAACAACTTCGCCGTTTGACTGAGCTTTCGGATGAGAAAAATCCGATTTTGTTTGCCGTTGTAAGCGATGTACTTCAGAATGCAAAGTACGGGTACACCGTATTGCTTGTGACACGGGAGGATATGTTTGTATATGATATCTCATCCGACACTGTCGGAGAGAAAGTAAAATTTTCGGATATCGAAAAGATTTACAACAAGCGTATGTACGGAAACGGCATTATGCGTCTTGTCACCAAAGACGGCACAAAACTCGATATTTTCAGATTTACCTTTTCGGTTGCCGCCCTCTGCGATGCGGTGGTAAACTATGTAAAAGAGATAAATGACGGGACCTCAACAGAGCAAGAGGCGTATATGGCGGTGAATGCCACATATGATAAGCTCCTCTCTATATGCCCCAAATGCGGCAGGACGCTTTCCGCTCCGGGCGTGCCCTGTATCAGCTGTATGAGCAAGGGCAAGCTGATTAAAAAACTCGGTACTTATGTAAAACCCGAACTTCCGATTCTTATCGTATCTGTTTTTATATCCATACTGACGACGGCGCTGGCGCTTGTTCCGCCTATGCTGACAAAAGAGCTTGTTGATAATATTCTTCCGAACAACAACAGAGAGATGCTCCTTTATGTGGCTCTCGGACTTGTGGTGCTTCACATTGTGCACCATGCTTTCGGCGGAATACGCGGATATATGCTCCGTATTTCGGGCAACAAGATAGTTGCGAGGATAAGGTGCGATGTTTATGAGAAGGCACAGCACCTGCCCATGCGTTTTTACGACAAGACCTCTACCGGTGCTGTAATCAACCGTATTTCGGGAGATACGGCGACGCTTCAGGCGTTTATGCTCCGTATTACCCAGGAGGTTGTGGTGCAGCTCTTTAAGCTTGTCGGTATCGTCATTGTCATGCTTATCATCAACTGGAAGCTTACATTGCTCTCACTTGTGCCTGTTCCGATAGTAGTAGTAGGCTCACGTATTTTCAGAATAAAGATTGCGCCGTTCTACCGCAGAATATGGCGCAGGTCAAGTACGGTTACATCCGTGCTTACCGATACAATTCCCGGAATCAGGGTAATCAAGTCTTTCACAAACGAGGAGGAGACTACCGGCAGATTTTCCGGTGCGGTTGAGGAGTGGAGATATGTGGACTCGAAGGCGGGCAAGATACTCAACGCATATCCCGCAATAGTAAACTGTCTTATGGCGTGCGGAAGCGTTATCATCTGGGCGCTCGGAGGCAACCTCGTTATCACCGCACAGCAACAGGGCAATATCGGCATGATATCGGTCGGACTTCTTGTATCCTTTATCTCGTATGCCACAATGTTTTATGAGCCTGTCAACTTCTTTGCCAACCTCTCAGACTCCATTCAGAACGCGACAGCCTCCGCTGAGCGTATCATGGATATTCTCGACGCAGAGCCGGAGCATGATTTCGGCAAGGGCAATACCGATGTCGATATGGGCGGCAGAATTGAGTTCAAGAATGTTACATTCTCGTTTGACCGCACAAAAAAGGTGCTTAAAAATATAAACCTCACGATTGAGCCGTCTGATATTGTCGGCATTGTCGGAACGACGGGATCGGGTAAATCCACGCTGATAAACCTCCTTCTCAGGTATTACGACCATTATGAGGGCAGTATAACCATTGACGGAGTGGATATACGGGATATTGATATGAAGTATTACCGCTCAAAGATCGGTTATGTACAGCAGGAGCCGATGATGTTCCATGACACAATATATAATAATATTGCGTACGGAGACGAGGGCTTTACCGTCGAGGAGGTTATCAATGCGGCGGATATTGCAAATGCGCATGAGTTTATTATCCGCCAGCCTGACGGATACGACTCTATGCTCGGCGAGCGAGGCGTGGGACTTTCCGGAGGAGAAAAACAGCGTATCTCGATAGCCCGTGCGATGCTCAGAAACCCGAAGATGCTTGTGTTTGACGAGGCTACTGCCTCTGTTGACTCGGAGACGGAGCACCTCATTCAGGAGGCGATAGAGCATCTCATATCAGGCCGTACAACAATAATGATAGCTCACCGTCTCTCCACTCTCTCAAAGGCAAACAAGATTGTCGTTGTGGACAACGGCGATATTATCGAGTGCGGAACTCCCGAGGAGCTGATGGAACTCAAAGGCAAGTATTACAGACTTGTACAGATACAGTCTATGTCGGATAAAGTGGCAGAGTCAAAGAAACTTGAGAATTTTGAATAAGGCGGGTGATCGGTATGGCAAGAGTTTATGTAAACAAATATTTGGGAAAAATAGAGCGCACCGATATATATAAGGTACGCCTTACGATGAAAAACGGGTCGGTGTATGAGGACCTTGAGCCGAGATGCCTCTTTCCCGTCACCAACAGCAGAATGTATATAACCCTTCTTGACGAGGGAGAGCATGAGGTGGGATTTATCAGGGACCTTGATGAGCTTGACGACGCCTCAAGATCTGCAATTCTCGACTGCTTCAAAGAGTATTATATGATACCGAAGATTACACGGCTTGTCGACAGTATAGAAAAGTTCGGTTCGCTTAAATGGATTGTTGAGACAGACAGGGGAAACGTGAGCTTTCAGATACGCAACAGGCACAGTGATATAAAGCTGTTCCGCGGTACAAACAGGGTGCTTATCCGTGACTCAAACGATAACCGTTATGAGATAGCGGACTACAAGGCGCTTGACCAGCACAGCCAGCATCTTCTGTATTCATATCTGTAAAACCTTATAAATTATTTTAAAATAAACCTGTATGCAAAGGTGTATTGCCGGAGCGTGCAGGTTTTTTCTTTGCACGGTACCCGCTTTTTTGAATTTTTTATTTTACACCGATTTTACACGGCTTTTCTTACCGATTTTACTTATGGGTGTTAGAATATAGCCGTAGCAAGGACAAATGAAAATCTTGTTTCGAATGAAAGGAAAAAATAAATATGAAAAAAATTATAAGTTTGGTACTTGTGGCAGTTCTTCTTTGCACTGCTATGATCAGCTGCGGCGACACAGATAGCGTTACCACAGACGGTTCAACATCAATGAGCAGCGTTATCGGCGCACTCAGCGAGGCATATGAAAACAAAACAGGCGTTACGGTTACATACAACCCCACAGGTTCAGGTTCGGGTATTGAGGCAGTTCTTTCAGGCAGATGCGACATAGGACTTGCCAGCAGAGCTCTTAAGGACAGCGAGAAGGAAAAGGGCCTTGTAGGCACGGTTCTTGCATACGACGGTATCGCAATTATCGTAAACCCCGATAACCCCATAGCAGACCTCACTGTTGAGCAGATTGCAAAAATCTACAAAGGCGAGATCAAAAACTGGAAGGATGTCGGCGGAAACGACGGTGAGATAGTTCTTATCGGAAGAGAAGCAGGAAGCGGTACAAGAGACGGCTTTGAGGAGATCACAGGCACAAAGGACAAGTGCCAGTACCGTCAGGAGGCAACCTCCACAGGTGACGTAATCACAGCTGTATCATCAAACCCCAACGCAATCGGATATGCATCTCTGTCTGCTGTTAAGGAGACAGTAAAGGCAATCAAGGTAGGCGGCGTTGCTCCGAGCGAGGCTACCGTAAAGAACGGCACATATGCAGTACAGCGTCCGTTCGTTCTCGTAACAAAGAAGGACACTCCTCTTTCAAAGAGCGCTCAGGATTTCTTTGATTACATCACATCAAGTGAGGTAAACGAGATAATCAGCAAGGCAGGAGTTGTCAGTGCAAACTAAATAAAGAATAAGTGGGCGACGGCATGCTACAGCCGCCGCTTACTGCCGTTTTTTTGAGGTGTAAATAATGAAGAAAAAAAGATTAATGGAAAACACGATCCACGGAATATTTTTAATTCTCGGACTTATCACCGTGGGATGCGTTTTGGTTATAAGCATATATCTTATAGTATCCGGACTGCCCGCAATATTTGAAATCGGACTTATTGACTTTCTTTTCGGCAAGGAATGGGCGTCTACCGCCGCAGAGCCGAAATACGGAATTCTTCCGTTTATTTTGACGAGCATATACGGTACTGCCGGCGCAATTGTCATCGGAGTGCCTATCGGATTTTTCTGTGCTGTCTTTCTCTCAAAGGTAGCAAGCAAGAGAGTGCGCGAGGTCATAGAGTCGGCGGTCAGCCTGCTTGCGGGTATACCGTCTGTTGTATACGGACTTGTCGGAATGATGGTGCTTGTTCCCGCAATAAGAATAGTATTTGACATCCCTGACGGCTCAAGCCTTCTTGCCGCAATTATCGTGCTTGCGGTAATGATACTTCCGAGTATCATCAAGGTGTCTGTCACTGCGCTTGACGCCGTGCCCAAGGATTACGAGTACGCCTCCCTCGCTCTCGGAGCAACCCCGACAGAGACATTTTTCAGGGTGTCTGTTCCTGCGGCGAAGAGCGGCATTGCCGCCGCAGTCGTGCTCGGAGTCGGCCGCGCTATCGGAGAGGCAATGGCTGTAATGATGGTTGCGGGCAATGTAGCGAATATGCCATCAATCTTTG
>CALWTU010000029.1 GCA_944384515.1 uncultured Clostridia bacterium | reverse complement strand
TGATATTTTATAGCAGTGCAGAAAATATGAGGCATTGTCATTTCTTTTGCCGTACAGAAAGTCGTTTGTCAGCGGACAACCGATGTAAGCCATATGAACTCTTATCTGATGTGTACGTCCGGTATGTAAGGTTATCTCGCACAGAGTGTTTTTTTCATATTTTTTGAGTACTCTGTATTCCGTTACTGGCGGTTTTCCGTCTATTGAAACGCACCGTTTTATGCTTCCCTCGGCGCACCGCTCAATCGGCATATCAATAATTCCGTATTCATCCTTCGGGCATCCGTCGACAAGCGCAAGATATTTCTTTTGCAAAAGACGGCTTTTCATTGATTTGCTCATTTTCTGTGCGGAATAGGGGTCTTTTGCAATAATCACTATTCCCGATGTATCTCTGTCAAGCCTGTTGATTGCGCGAAAAACAAAGCTGCTGTTGCAGTATGCCATGACTGCGTTTGCAAGTGTCGGCAGACTGTTTCCTTTCGATGGGTGAGTCGGCATATTTTGCGGTTTGTTGACCGCAAGGATATATTCGTCCTCATACACTATATCAAGCGGAATAAAAATAGGAGGTATGTTTTCGCTCTCCTCAAGAGGAAAGGTTATCTCAATTTTGTCGGTATTTCTGACAGCGGCACGCATTGTTACAACAGCGCCGTTGAGTTTTACACCTCCGAATTTTACTTTTGTTATAAGAGCGGAGGAGAGTTTTGCTTTTGTTTTGAGAAAATCGGACATCCTCATTTCTGAGGTGAGTCCGCTTGCAATAAATTCATATTTATCCATAATTAACTTTTTGAGGGCTGCTCCTTTTTTGGAGTCAGCCCTGTAATTATCTTTGTATTACTTAAGTATAAACTTGTTAAAGCTCTTTTTGCCCCTCTTGATAAGCACACCGCTTTGAAGCTGCTCTTTGGTAATAAATGTGCGTACGCTTGTAACCTTTTCTCCCTCAAGAGTAACTCCGCCTTGTTCGATAGCGCGTCTGCCCTCTGATTTAGAAGGCACCATTCCTCCGAGTACGAGCAGGGAGTTGATGTCTATCTGACCGTCAACAAGAGAGCTCTCATCAACCTCGACAGAAGGAGTTAAGCTGCTGTCTCCTGAGCCAAACAGCGCTCTTGACGCCTCTTTTGCCTTTGTTGCCTCATCTTCGCCGTGCACCATTTTTGTAAGCTCATATGCGAGTATTTCTTTAGCCTCGTTAAGCTGGGAGCCTTCCCACTTGTCCATCTCGTTAATCTCTTCAAGAGGGAGGAATGTGAGCATGCGTATGCACTTCATAACATCGCTGTCACCTACATTTCTCCAGTACTGGAAGAACTCATAAGGTGATGTTTTGTTCGGGTCAAGCCATACTGCGTTTCCTGCGGTTTTTCCCATCTTCTTACCGTTTGAATCTGTAAGCAGAGTGATAGTCATTGCATATGCGTCTTTGCCGAGCTTTTTACGGATAAGCTCTGTTCCGCCGAGCATATTCGACCACTGGTCATCTCCGCCGAACTCCATGTTGCATCCGAACTTCTGGAACATGTAGTAGAAATCGTATGACTGCATTATCATATAGTTAAATTCAAGGAATGAAAGACCTTTTTCCATTCTCTGCTTATAGCACTCTGCACGCAGCATGTTGTTTACCGAAAAGCATGCGCCGACCTCCCTGAGCAGGTCGATATAGTTGAGATTTAAGAGCCAATCTGCATTGTTGACCATCATTGCTTTTCCTTCGCCGAACTCGATAAATCTCTCCATCTGGCGCTTAAAGCACTCCGCATTGTGCTGAATATCCTCGGGAGTGAGCATTTTTCTCATATCTGTTCTTCCGGAGGGGTCGCCTATCATTGTTGTGCCGCCGCCGATAAGAGCGATAGGCTTGTTTCCTGCAAGCTGGAGCCTCTTCATAAGAGTCAGAGCCATAAAATGACCAGCAGTAAGGCTGTCCGCAGTACAGTCAAAACCGATATAGAATGTAGCTTTACCTTCGTTTATCATCTCACGAATGTGCTCTTCGTCTGTTACCTGAGCTATAAGACCTCTTGCAACAAGTTCTTCGTAAATTTTCATAAATACCTCTTTATATTTTATATTTTCAAATAAAAAAGTCCTCGGGAAAAACCCAAGGACGAAATTAACCGTGTTACCACCTTGATTTGCCGAATACTTGCGTATCCGACCTTAGCAGCCCCGAAAAAAGGGCATAGCACTGTAACGGGTGCAACCGTTGTAGCCTACTCGAAAACCTTTCGGTACACGCTCAAAGATGTATTCGCAGATAATACTGCCCGCACCTCTCATCAACCGGTTACTTTCTGTCGGAGTTTATCTGTTACTTCTTCCTGTCATCGCTTTAGATGTAATTATACAGTATTTGATAAAAATTGTCAATAGCAAAGATGTTAATAAACTATTAACGAAAGATGTAAAGCCGTAACTGCTTATTATTCAAATATTGATAAACAGTCCGTCGTATGATAGAATAAAACCCAATTCTTTTGCAATAGGGGAGAGTTCCTCGTGAATCAAACGTTTTTTGTCTGTGGGGATATGTGATAGGATAAATCTCGCATTATCTCTGCAAACACCGCCGGAGAGTAAAATCGTCTTTATCTCGTTTGCCGCGTATATGTTGTTGTGATAGAGAGATTTAATGCTTGTCGGATCAAGACCCAGCGCACAGTCTAAAATTACGCAGTCTACCTTTATTTTGCTCAAAAAATTTCTGTAACTTTCATAATTTATCTGTCCTCCGTCGAGTGCATAATACAGAACTCTGTCGTTTGCGATAATAAAATTAAAACAAATCTCATTATCGCATCCGCTGTGATTTGAGGGCAGTGGGATTATTTTGTATTCATCGCCCACCCTGACGCCCTCAAACGGCGTCAATGGATGCTTTATAACATTTTCACATTCTACGAGAGAGAGTACATAGTCGCTTGCATAGAGATGTATTGCTTTGTTTTTTGCAAGTTGCTTTATTGTATCGTTTGAAAAATGCGACGGATGCGAGTGAGATATGAGAATATGGTTTATCGAAGATGTGATTTCAGACATTCCGAGCAGATCAATTGTAGAAACCACATCGCACGGAGCATCAATAAGCATGGTTTCGTTTATTAAAACTCCGCCTCTTGCTCTGTATTCTTTCGAATATTTTTTTGTCAGTTTGCATTCTCCGTACCCGGTTCCGAGCATTCGTATTTTCATAATTAAACTTTCTCCACTTTGTATACGGTGTTATGAGTATAAACTTCTCCTTTACGGTAGATACCTATACCGTCATTTACACAGTTCGGCTCTGTCTGAGTCTCAAGACAAAGTGCACCGTGCTTTACGGGCTTGATTCCGCCTTTAAAATTCGCTCCGCCGCCAAGGAAATTGCCTGTATAAAGCTGAACGCCGGGCTGGTCTGTATATACGGTCATTTTAAGTTTGCCGTTTGTGAGTTCGGCACAGAGTCTGAGCTTGTCGCCGCCAAAATCTGCATATTGGTCTGACGAGAGAATGTAGTTGTTGTCATATCCCGAAAATGTTTCGTCAACTCTCTCTAAAACAGGCGTGGGCGAGAGAAAATCAAACTTTGTTCCTTTAACGGCAGGTCTTTTTCCGTTTGGAATAAGGTTTTCGTCCGTTTCGGTAAAACTGTCTGCATAGAGAGTCAGAATATGGCTTTTCACTGTGTCACCAAAGCCGTCAAGGTTAAAATATGAGTGATTGGTAAGGGCTATTGGAGTAACTCCTGCCGGTACGGCACGGTATGATATTTTAAGTGCGTCTGAGATAAGAGAGTATGTTACCGTGACATCAAGATCATTCGGGAAACCGTCCTCACCGTCTTTTGAAAAATAGTTCAGTGAAATTTTTGTGTCCGTATATTCGGTAACAGTCCATTTTTTGCTGTGAAATCCGCTGCCGCCGTGCAAGCAGTTTTCACCGTCGTTTTTGGGCAGATGATATGTTTTGCCGTCAATTGTAAACTCGGCATTTTTTATTCTGTTGGCGACTCTGCCTACGGTTGCGCCCTGATATGATGTGTCGGTGAAGTAATCTTCAATATTGTCAAATCCGCCTACAATATCCTTGCCGCCTGCAAAGAATTTAATAACGGTTGCTCCTTTTTCGGAAATTTCAACCGTGAGTTTATCGTTTTTGAGAGTGTAATTATAAATATCCTCTCCGCTTTTAAGTTTGCCGAAATATTTTTTTTCCATAGTAAAGACCTCGTTTTTTATTGTTCAGATAAATTTTATCACATTTCAAAATAAAAGTAAATAGATATTCGCAAACTTGTTGACTTGCATAAATTTATGTGCTATTATAGTTTTGAAATATGAACGGTAAAGGATTTTTTATGACAAAAGTAGCCATAGTTATCAACGGAGCAGGGGGAGTCGGCAAGGACACGCTTTGCGATATTTGCAGCAAAAAATTTAAAGTACTTAATGTTTCCTCCATTACGCCGATAAAAGAAATTGCACTGATGTGCGGTTGGGACGGAAGCAAGGACGACAGAGCGAGGAAGTTTTTGTCCGACCTTAAAAATTTATGCATAGAATACAACGATTATCCGACAAAATGGGCTTATCGAAAGTATCAGGAGTTTCTCTATTCGGATTGCGATGTAATGTTTTTACATATCAGAGAGCCGGGAGAGATAGAAAAGTTCGTAAAAATTACGGACGGCAAAGCGCTCACCCTTCTGATAAGAGGCGGAGCGAGAACGAGAAAGGATAATTACGGCAATTCTGCGGATGACTGTGTTGAAGAATATGAATACGACTACTACTATGTCAATGAAAAAACTCTCGAGGTGGCAGAGGAAGAGTTTTTAGAGTTAATAAGTGAAATACTGAAAAAAACAAATAAAGGAGTAACTATTATGAACACGCTTTATAACTTGTTTACTGAGGAAAAATGGAAACAGGTTAAAACACATCCGTACTTTGCAAAGTCCGTTGAGGCTACTATCAAAAGAGCCGACGAGATGATTTCTGAGCACGAGCCGGAACTCAAGTTTTCGGATATGCATCTTTATGTTATAAACGGAAGCCGTTCGGAATTTCAGCATGCGTATACTGCTCTGACAAACAGGATGAACGTCTTCTATACTGCGTATATGCTAAGCGAGGACGAAAAATATATCGAGCCGCTTGTAAACACCATATGGAACATCTGTAATATGGAAACATGGGCTTTGCCCGCTCACTGCGGCGAGGACCAGAGCTTTGAGCGCAGAAGATGCTGGCTTGAGCTTGTGTCTACAAAGGTGGGTTTTGAGCTTGGAGAAATACTGGCAGCGATAGGGGATAAATTCCCGAAACTTGTCAGGGACAGAGTAAAAAAAGAAATCAGAGAGAGAATCATATACGGATATGAAAACTATGATTTTTGGTGGTATCGCTCAACCAACAACTGGTCGGCGGTGTGTGTGTGCGGCGTTCTCGGCGCTTATCTTTACATAGCGGACAAAGAGGAGATAGAGAATGCACTGCCGAGGATGATGAAGTCTGCGGAGTGTTTCCTTGCGGGATTTGACGATGACGGATGCTGCAAAGAAGGATATGCTTATTGGATTTACGGATTTAAAGCGTTCTGTATATTTGCGCAGATGCTCAGAAAGTATACCGACGGAAAAATTGATTATTTCAAAGACCCCAAGGTTTATGCTATTGCAAAATTCCAGGAGAATATGGCGATAAATGAGAGGGAGTGCATACCTTTCTCGGATTGCGGAGAGTATTTTAATCCGGATATACCTCTCTCACACCTTTTGAAGAGCATATATCCCGATATTCAGATACCGTCCATGACGCTCGGTTCAAGAATATATACCCTGCAGGAACTCTGCCTTATAAACCCCGAATATGAAAATTCAAAACTCAGTCCCAAGAGCATGATATACACCGATGCACAGTGGTTTATTTACAGAGGCGGAAAATTTAATTTCGCATGCAAAGCCGGAAGCAACAATGAACCGCATAACCACAACGATATAGGTTCTTTTGTAATTTCAAAAGATGACAAAGTTACATTTACCGACTGCGGAACGGGAGAATATACAAGACAGTATTTCGGACCTGAAAGATATACGATACTCGAGCCGTCAGCAAGATCGCACAGCGTTCCGATTATCAACGGCGAATATCAGACAGTGGGAGATAAAAAATCGGAAATTTACTCAAGTTCGGAAAATGAGTATGAGTTTTCGATGGAAAACGGATATAAAATATCCTCGCTCGACTCGCTTAAAAGACATTTTGTATGCACAGATGACGGAGTGCTCCTGACCGATACATATAAGTTTTTTGAGCTTCCGGAGAGTGTGGTTGAGAGGTTCGTAAGTTTTTGCGAAATAAAATGTGACGGAGATAAGATTGTATGCGATAATACAGCTCTTATATTTGATAAAGATATGTTCGACATCTCTTTTTCACAAGAGGTTTCCGTAAAGTCAAAGACATCTCACAAGACACTTTATATTGTTGATTTTAAGGTTAAGAAACCCGGCAAAGATATGACACTTTCATTTAAGTTTATCTGATTATAAAAAGAGCTTATTTTTATACTGCATTAAAAAGCGGTTAGCCGAAGTTATGGGCTAACCGCTTTTGTTTATTTTTTAATTCGGTAGTGTCGAGATCTTTTCTTCTTAGTATATGTTGAATATCCGTATAAAGCAAAAACAGAGACAACTATTGCAATCGTTGTTACGTGTATCCACAGTTCGGTAGAGTTTTCTGTTTTTAAAGACTCCCAGAGTGTGTTTACATACAGCTGTATATCCGGGGAGAAACTCTCATAGCATGTCGTGCCGTAAAGCGCGTTGTACTCAGCGTTGAGATCCTTTGGGGAAGCGCTGTAAAGGATATCCATAGCCGTCTCACCCATAGACTCAATGTAGTATTCATTCTTGACAACAAGTTTGTTCGGAGAGGCATAACCTATATAAATGGCGTTTTCCACAGCCACCTCTTCGGTGAGCATAAAGTTGATGTATTCTTTTGCAATATCTACATTCTTTGAGCTTTTGGGAATGCACATTGAATCAAAGAACAGGTTGGTTCCTTCTTTGGGATAATAGAACTTAAGATCTTCGTTGGTGTAAGCCATTGTCACAAAATCTCCCGCAAAATAGGGAGCAATAGCCGCTGACGCTGTGGTCATTTTGTTGAAAATTTCATCGTTGACATATGCCTGAATCAAGGGCTTTTGCATTTTCAGTTTGTCCAAAGCCTTATTCCATACCTCGCGGTCGGTTGAGTTGATGTCAAGACTGAGCAGATACATAGCGGAACCGAAAGCGTCTCTGGGATTGTTGAACTGAAGGATTTTTCCACGGTATTTTTCATCCCATAAAAGGTCCCAGCTTTGTCTTTCGTAATCCTCAGGGTCGACAAGCTGTTCGTTGTAAATAATTCCAACCATTCCGTAAGTGTAGGGAACTGAATACATATTGTCCGGGTCATAATAAACATTTTTGAACTGCTCGTCAATATTGACATAGTTCGGGATTGTCTGTGCGCCAAAGGGAATGAGCATATCCTCGGATATCATTTTCTGTATCATATAATCCGACGGAATAACAATGTCATATGAACCGGCACCGCTTTTGAGTTTGCTGTACATATCTTCGTTTGTGGCATAGGTGGTATAGTTGACCTTTACCTTTTTGCCGGTCAATTCATAGTAATATTTTTCAAACTCACGGTTTACATCCATTGAGCCTTCAAAGCCGTCCGATATATATTCGCCCCAGTTGTATACATTTAAAATAACTGTCGAACCGTCATCTTTTTCTGCATTTTCGTCACCGCTCTCGTCGCTGTCTTTGCAGGAATTCATTGAAAGAATTAAAATAAAAGAGGATAGCAAAACAAGAAAGGACTTCAAGTATTTTTTCATTTTTTATATCCTCCGATAAGTCTTCTTTTTTTAATTCTCTTTCCGCTTTTGTAATTGTAAATAAGAAGCAGAATGAAAATGGTTATGATAATCAGGGAGGACAGGGCATACATATCCGGAGTTACTTTCTTCTTGGTCATTGAATAAATAAGAAGGGGAAGCGTCTGGAAATTGGATGAGCCGACAAAGTAGGAAATAACAAAGTCGTCAAGCGACATGGTAAACGCCATAAGTGCTCCCGAGAGAACACCTGGCATAATGTTTATAAGCTTTACCTTGAAGAATGCCTGCATCGGAGTGCAACCGAGATCCATTGCCGCCTCGGAGAGCGAATCGCCGAATTCATTAATTCTCGGCAAAACCGACAAGATAACATAGGGCAGAGAGAATGTAACATGGGCAATTAACATCGCAGCAAAGCCAATACTCTCGTATGAAACAGAGAGTATTCCCGCCACGGCAACAAAAAATAGCATCATTGACATACCCGTTACAATCTCCGGATTCATCATCGGGATGTTGGTGACAGACAAAATTGCGGACTTAAAATGTTTGTTTCTCATTCTGTAAATACCCTCTGCTGCGGCAGTGCCTATAACGGTGGCAATAACAGAACTTGTAACTGCAAGTATAATTGAATTGCGCAAAGCAATAAATGTTTCAGGGGAACTGAAAAGTTCTTTATACCATCTGAGGCTGAAGCCTGCAAAAACCGCAGTCGAGTTTTCCGAATTAAACGAAAAGAAAATCAGAGTGATTATCGGAATATAGAGTATGGCAAATATCAAGCCAAGATATAATCTTTGCAAATGCTTTTTCATGCGATTATACCCCCGTCCTCAGAATCCGTAAACTTATTCATTACAGCAAGAGATAGGAGTATAAGCAACATCATTACGAGTGATATTGCGGCGCCGACATTTAAAGCGCCTGTGACAAACTGCCTTTCGATAGTGTCACCGATAAGCTCAAATGTTCCTCCGCCGAGTTTTTGAGAAATATAAAATGTGCTGATTGAAGGGACAAGCACCATTGTCACACCCGAAATTACGCCGGACATAGAAAGAGGGAAGATTACTTTTGAAATGACTTTAAAGGAATTGCAGCCAAGGTCGGCGGCTGCTTCCCACATATGCTTGTCTATTTTTGAAATGCAAGTATAGATCGGTAAAACCATGTAGGGAAGAAAATCATACACCATTCCGAAAATAACGGCGCCTTTTGTTCCTACGATGTGCATGCTTGTGTTGAGTATAGTGTTCAGTATTCCGCCGTCATCAAGTATTGCCATTATAGAATAAGTTCTGATCAGAAGGTTTGTCCACATGGGAAGCATTAAGAGCATTATGAAAAGCTTCTGTCTTTTCGGGTTTGCTCTTGCCATAATGTATGCCAACGGATAGCCGACAAGCAGACATACAAAAGTGGCGATAACAGCGAGCTCCATTGAAAGTCCGAATATCTTAAGGTACTCTGAAAGAGATGTTACATTTTCAAAGCTGAATGCGCCGTCAGCGTCGGTAAATGCATAATATGTGACGATAAACAATGGCAGAAGTATAAAAAGTACTGCCCAAACAATATGCGGCGCCGCGGCTGCAGAATGTTTTATTTGAGAGAGTTTTTTCATTTTTCTGTTCCGTTTCTGAAATTTATTTAAAATTCTTCCGCCGCATCGGCATTGGAAAGTTCTTCAATTTCATCGGAGTAGGAGGAGTAGTCTCCGAATTTTCCCGAATACTTTGATTTTTTCATGATATGAAATGCGTCAGGCTCAATATATACTCCGATTATGGAGTCGGGGCTGACATAGTCTGTTGACTGAATCATCCATTTAAAGCCTTTGATATCTACAATTATCTCATAGTGAACGCCTTTGAATGTAACGCTTGTTACATAACCGTTGAGCATTCCTTTGTCGACAGGCACAACATCTATATCTTCGGGGCGGATGACTACATCGACGGGCTCATTCTTTTCAAAACCTCCGTCCACGCAATCAAACACATGACCTGCAAGGCGGACTTTTTTGTCCTCAAGCATGATGCCGTCAATTATGTTACTCTCGCCGATAAAGTCGGCAACAAAAGCATTTTTGGGCTCATTGTATATATCAGTCGGGGTGCCTATTTGCTGTATTTCTCCGTCCGCCATGACAACAATTGTATCGGACATGGACAGCGCCTCTTCCTGGTCGTGGGTGACATATATGAAAGTAATGCCGATTGATTGCTGAATTCGTTTAAGCTCGTTCTGCATGTCCTTGCGCAGTTTGAGATCGAGTGCGCCGAGCGGCTCGTCCAGTAGCAGTACTCTCGGGTGCGATACCAGCGCCCTTGCAATCGCCACTCTCTGCTGCTGACCGCCTGAGAGGGTACTGACGCTTTTGTTTTCAAATCCCTCCAGTGCAACCATCTTGAGCATCTCGGAAACTTTTTCTCTTATGCTGTCCTCGGGGATTTTTTTCAGTCTCAAGGGGAAAGCAATATTTTCGTAAACATTCAAATGCGGGAAGAGAGCATATTTTTGGAATACCGTGTTGACCGGTCTTTTGTAGGTGGGAACATTGCTTATCTCCACGCCGTCAAAATACAACTCTCCTTCATCGGCAGATTCAAAACCGCCGATAATACGCAGTGTTGTTGTTTTTCCGCATCCGGACGGACCGAGCAGTGTTATAAATTCTCTGTCTCTGATATACAAATTCATGCTGTTGAGTATTTTCTCTCCGTCATAAGACTTGGAAATGCCTTTGAGCTCAATAAGTTTTGACATTTTCTTATAAATTCCTTTCTGAAACAACACTAAATGCAAAAAAATACATATAGGGCTATTATAACAAAACAATATTACTTTTTCAATATATTTATAACAAATTATGATTATTTTTTTACGATTTTTTTAACTCAGATAATTTTCTCTCCATTTTAGTGTTGAGGAAATCATCATTGTGAAAAATACGGCAAAAATCCAGTATCCCTCTCCGACCTTCAGTAGAAAAAACAGGGATATATACACCATTATAATGCAAAAAAATATAGGTATAAAAATCAACGCTTTCTGCGCAAGATTATTACAGTAAAAGTATCTGCAAACAGTGCATTCAAGTATTTTATATCCGTCATAACCTTTAACGGGAATTAAGTTTGAGAGTCCGCTCATCAGATTGATATATGCAAAGTCATACAGATATGAAATTTTAAACACGCCTCCCATAATGACAGCCAATAGGAAAACAATAATATTTGCAAGCGGGCCGGCGATTGCAACAAGCAGTTCGTTTTTGTAGGATGATCTGTTTTTTATCGCTAATTTGAGTCCGTTTAATCTGCCTTTGGGAAGGGAGTTGGTTGAGGTGCTTGTGATAAGCGAGACCGCAATATGACCGGATTCGTGTATTATAACCGATATTACAGTCAAAATACTGATATACAGCATATCAAAACCGAATATCATAATAAGCCAGAATGCAACAGGCAATGTTTTGTCGAGAAAATAAAGATATCTCATAGTAATTCCTTTCAATACACACTGATGTAAAACTATATGTTAAATTTCTTGACAAAATAATATAAATATGATAAAATGTAATTTAGTGAATTTTATTATGAATTTTATTGCTTTATCAATAATGAAAACGGGGGGAATTATGGCGTCAAAAGATACCAATAAAAATATATATGACGACCAAAGTATTACTGCCTTAAAGGGAGCTGACAGAGTCAGGAAGAGACCTGCGGTAATTTTCGGTTCGGATGACCTTATAGGATGTCAGCATTCATTTATTGAGATTCTTGCCAATGCTGTTGACGAGGCAAGAGAGGGATTCGGTGATAAAATAATTGTCA
>CALWTU010000028.1 GCA_944384515.1 uncultured Clostridia bacterium | reverse complement strand
ACGCTCTCTTTTATGATTACAGGCTCGCTTGAGTTCTTTGAGAGAGCGATAATATTGAGATTTACTCTTTCTTCGGATGAGTTCTGTGTGAAAAGATACCCCAAAATATACCCCTCACCCTTTGCCTCTTTTTTTAGGTCCTCCCTCAGTGCGGTGTGTATGTCTTGCTTTTTTGTAAAATGAAATATGTTTCCTTCTTTGTCGGTGTAGCACTCCCCCTCAATGCGGAAGTTGTATCCCCCCGAGGTAAACTCACCTGTAAGAGATACTTTGGATAGTAAATCCGGGTTAAAGCTCACCGCACCGCCGTGCCGAGCCGTCTCTTCCCACTCTGCGAGTGGTATACTCTCGTATTCTGTCGGAGTGTATGAGGGCATTTTCAGTCTTGCCAGCTTTGTAAACTCTTGTGTGCTGAGCACGAATATATTTTCACTTTCAATATATCTCATACTACCTCCTTTTTAATCTTTGATTATGCCGCTTTTCACATTATATTTTATCACACAGTCGGTATAAAGTCAACAAAAAACGCCCCGAGAGTATCGGGGCGAAAAGGATTTTCCTTTTTGGTGCGTCTTTATAAAATCTGCTCGCTTTTCTTAAAAGTCTTTTCGGCAGATAAAAATTAGTTGCCGCTTAAGATGAGCTCTCTTTTTCGCTTTGGCAGAGGAACGCCTCTATCAGCCGTATTTTTGTCTCAAGCCAGGGCACCGTGTTGAATTTATGGAAGTTATAACCGGTGCTGTACCCTCTGAAACCTATTATCGGCAGAGTGGAAAGCTTCAGCAGAGCGTCCATTACCGTTCCCGCGGTCAGGCTCTCTTTTACCGTCAGCATAACGGATACGGTAAGTATCATGCAAACGCTTGTCGGTATCATCTTCAAGGCGAGAAAGCAAAATTTTGATTTTTGCGGGTCCCTAAGCTCGCTCTTTGAGTTTTTTGAGTTGGAGTTAAGAAGGGTGCTTAAGGATATCTCAACGGGTTTTATCCTGTCCGCACGCTTGAAGGTGCGTATTGCCGCCTTTGAAAACTCGGGCTTTTTGGTTTTTTCCGTAACTGCCTCATTTTCCGTTTCTTTGAAGCCTGTTGCATAAAGCTCCTCGCTTTTGTTCTTCAGGTCTGAACGCTCACAGCATTGCGCCGTTTCTTCTGCCGGGACAGCAGGACTCTCGGTATTATCGGCACGCACTGCCGTGTCGGATATTTTCGTCAAAGCGCAGTTTGCGCCTTTTCTTTTTTTCTCGGATTTGCCTTTTGCATAATGCTCCTTGTAAAGAAGATATTCTTTTACCGAGTAGCCCTTTGTCAAAAGAAAGTTTTCAAGTCTGAAGTCTCGCTCCTCTGCTGAAAACGAAGTGCAGAATTTTCTGAGCCTTGCAAGGGCGTCAGCCGCAATTTCTCCTTTCAGCTTCTCAAGCCTTTCAATAAGCGATAGATATTTTTCATCCTGCATATACAGCCTCTCTCCCGCATCTTCCATTGAAAAATACATAAGGTATGAGGCGACTAACATAAGCAGCAGTGTCGGTGTAAAGGTATTTAGGTCAAAGCTTTGAAATGTTATGTCGGTGAAGAGAATAATTGCGCTGACGACGAGAGTTATAAGAGCAATGGCCTTGCTTGCGTTTTCGACAAGCAGGAGGTAGCTTTTTCTGAAAAGGCTTCCGCTCTCAAGCAGATTTATTCCTAATTTGTTATGCTCCATTCATCATTCTCCCGAGTTTTTTGTTTTTCGCGGCTTATCTCTCTAAGCCCTCTTTTGCCGATTTTAAAAAGAACCGCTCCGATGATATTGCTTATCGCTCCGACAAATGATATCACCGTCATCTCATCGCTGATTTTTGAGAGTACGAAGAAGCAGACAAACGAAATTATCCAAACCGTGCACTGCGACGGTGACGCCAGAAATCTCTTTACCGCCTTGATAAGAGGGGAGAATGCGACAACGCACAAGAGCAGTACAAAACCCGAGATTACCGCCCCCTCTCCTCTCTCTTTCCACAGCGGAAAGTAGCTGAGAATTGCGCACAGCGGCACAATTACCGAAACTGCAAGCGCCAGAGCACAGATAAATATATAGAGATGTTTTTTATTCATCAGGACTCACTCCCAGATATTTTTCACGGATTTCTCTTATGTGACCGGCAATGCTGTCCTTCTGAAACTGCGGCAGAGAACTTGTCATGAATATTTCATACATCATATCCGTCTGAGCGGTGAGTACCGATTTGAATTTGTCAATTTCCGAGGCTGTTTTTGACGCACTGTTAAGTTCTGTTTCGAGTGACTCGAGCCTTTCTCTTATTGAGTTTAAGAGATTTTGTGTGTTTGTCAGCTCGTTTGTTATTTTTTCAGAATTTTCGGAGGCGGAGCTAATGCCTTTTTCCGTCTGTTCTTTGATATTTCCGACAACTCCGCCTATCGCCGACAGCGACTGATTAACCGCAGGCAAGAGCCCTTTTTTGTATGTAAAGGCAATGAGCAGTGAGCCGATAAACGCAAATGAGGAGAGTATCTTGTCAAGATTATCCGTCACAGCAGTGTAGAGAGAGTCAAAAATGTTCTCCCCGTTGCCGCTCTCGTCGGCGGTTTCGTTGCCGCTCTCGTCGGTGGCTCCGTTACCGTTCTCATCGGCGGTTTCGTTGCCGCTCTCGTCGGCGGCTCCGTCGCCACTTTCATCGGTCGCTCCCGTCTCTTCATTATTTTGGGTGCTGTCGGCGTTTGCCCCGCCGCCTGTTTGTGCGTTATCCGCACTTCCTTTTCCGTCCGCAGGTACGGTCACGCCATTTGTTCCGTTCTGTATGCCGCCCGTCTCTGTGCCCTCAGTCTGTGTGGGCAGTATGTCGGTGTCCGAAAGCTTTTGGGCAATGCCGTTGCCAAGTCTGTGCGGTTTATCGGCGGTTATGCCGTAAGCGGATGCTTTCAGGTCATCGGTGTTATTTTTCTTGCCGTATTCGGAGTTAGCGTATATCGGATATGAGCCGCCGTACTCTGCCTTTGCGGCAGTGCCGCCGAAAATGTCGGAGGCATACACAACTTCCTCGCCTCTGTCCGTATCCGCAACGGCGGAAACGGCAAAAAAGGGCAGTGCAATGAGCGAGAATGCAAAAATCAAAAATAAACTTACTTTTTTCTTTTTCATAAATTATTCCTTTCTTTTTTAAAAACTGAATGATCCGAAGACCTTTTTTTCGATAAGGGAGATTCTCTCCTCAAGCTTTAAGGTTCTCATCTCAAGGTCGTATACCGTGTCAAATGTCTGACGGAAAATCGCCTCATCCGGCAGTTTTTTCAGCACGCCTTTGCCCTTGATTATAAAAGACTCGGCAACGGGAGGGTTCGGCGATATGATTTTCGGGGTATATTCTCCGTCTTTTATGGCGTTTTCGGAAATCTTGCATACTCCGTCTTTTGCGGGGTAGAGTTTATTGTCGACCGTCACGCCGCTTGCCGTCCACGGCATGAAAATCAACTTGTATCCTGCACCCGCTTCTTTCTCGACAGAGCTTATAACATACCGTTTTCCTATAATTTTGTAAACAATCCTTGTCATTTTAAACTCCTTTTCGCATATTAGTTAAGCTCGACATTAAGTTCTTTGGCGATTTTGTCAACATCCTCACGGATTTTTGTCAGGTACTCCAAGAGGTTTGTGTCGTATATTCCCATATATCCTGCGGCGGTGCCCAGCAAAAAATCGTTGAAGAAATCTTTTAAGCTGTGTCCCTCAAACATATTTGTTTTAATACTCTCACAAACACCTCCCGCCCCCTCTGCCTCAATGTCCCCTATAAGGGAGTTGAGCCTTTCCATTATGTAAAGGGGCAGCTTGTCAAATGCTTCCTTCATATCCTTTGAGGAGTAGCCTATTCCGCCGTATGCCTGCGGCATAGTCGGTCTTGTGGGCAGTGAGGCGATTTTGATGTCCTCAATTTCGCTTTCGGTGATTTTTTGAGTGTTCATATAATTTCCTTTCCTTATTTATTTATAAATCGGGTGTTTTCTCTGCGCTTTTCGTCATTTAAAGTAAAATCAGAGTTTTATTCTTCCTTTGGGCGTGAATTTATATGTCAGAGAATAAAATCCGAAAGGGGAAGAGATATTTTCCGAATAGATGTTTATCTGTTTTTCTATCCATTTTTTCTCCTTTTCCTTTATGGGCAATGTCGGATCATCCTCATTTGTAAATGCCAGAGTGCCGAAATTCATCATCGAAAAATCAAATATGCCGCCGTCAAGAGAAAAAATTTCCTTGTATCCCGATCGGTCGGTTTTGACCTCAAGATTTATACTGCCCGCACCGAAGTTTTTGACTTTTAGCGTCATGGAATTTTTCTTGGTGTTTTTTGTGAGGTTAGGTATCCGGCAGTTGTCGCTTACCGTCTCAAGCGCATAGAGCGGAGCTCTGTCGCAGAAATTATAGTATGCGGCGGGTATCCGTCTCGGAAAATCACGGCTGTATTCGGCTCTGTCCTCTTCGTTTGGCATATACCTCGGGTCCATTTGTCCTCGCTTGTCGTTATTGAAAACGCAGATATCGCCGCTCTCCGTTCCGAAAAACAGTCTGTGCGCCACAGAGTGTATTGCGACGGCGGGGGATAGTGTTCCGCCCGTTCGCTCAAGGGCGTAATATACACGGTATCTGACACCGTTTTCAAAAGTGTACTTTATCTCGCCGTATGTCGGGTGCCGGTATGTTGCGACGGGGCTTGACACCTTCTCGTTTTCAAATCCGACCTTGACGGTATAGTTCTCAAGCGGTATCTCGGAGTACCTGTATACGGGTTTGTCCGATTTATAAGTGCCGATATCCTCGAGCAAATACCACTCGTACTCATGATCTCCCGTTTTGTGTACAAAGGCGGAGCGTGAGTCGGCAAGATATATTTTGCCGCTTGTCAGCAAGACGAGATATCCGCACCATATACAGATGCGTGCGTCATTAAGATTTTCCGTCAGTAAGCTTTTGTTTACATTATGCGAGCGTATTGCAATGTTTCTCTCAAACGCTACCGTCTGTTTTTCGAGGGCACAGACACCGTTGCGAGTGAGAAACAGAGCGTCATCGAAAAAGGACACCGACTCTGATATGCACTCAACGCCGCCGTGCACATAGCTTACAGGGTATATCCGCGGCAGCAGGTTTTCGCCGGTACTCTTGGGAGTGTGGTAGAAAATACTTCCGCCTCCGTCGTCCTTTTCCTTGAATACGCAAAGGCTGCTGCCCGAGGAGAGCATTGAGGTAACGCAAAAACGCCCCGTTCCGTCGTTGAAGTAATTGAGCTCTCCGAAATACAGTGGGTTCTCATTTATCAGCTGAGAATAAAATACGGTGTTGGGGAAGTTTTTGTTTCCCGAGAGAAAGACTCTTCCGTCAAAGCACTCGCAGACTGTGCATCCTACTATTGCAGCTTTGTCTATCAAAAGCGCCTCGCCGTCGCTTTTTTCACTCTCCGCCATGATACCCCACACGGTAGCGGTTCCGCCGAGGTAGCGTTTTTTATTTACGTTTGTCAGTATAACTCCGGTTATCAACTCGCCGTTTTTGATAGGCATATACGGAATGTTGTATTTGTCAATTTTCACATCGTAAATACTTGATGCCGGTGTGTACAGATTTACCTGTAATGTGGTTTCTGCAAACTCCCAGAGATATTCGTGCATTGCGTCCGGCAGATTTTCCGTTCCGTCAATCAGCGAAAAATCGCTCTCCGAGCCCTCATAGTAGATATAATGAATGCTCGGGCAGTCGTAAAAGGCATTTTGCGCAATGGTCTTGAGCATCTTTCCGAAATACAGTCTCTCAAGTGCAATACAGCCGGAAAATGCGTATTCGCCGATAGATTCGACAGTTGTCGCAAATTCGACCGACTCAAGGCTCACACACTTTGCAAAGGCGTTGTTTTCGATGGTTTTGACGCCTCCGAGAATATGCACACAGCGCATATTTGCCTGTTCGTAAAAGGATGAGGCGGCAACAGTCGTGACGGAGTATTCCTCGCCGTCTATACTTGTCGTTGCGGGTATGTACACATCTCCCTCGGGAGCCTCGGGCTTGTAGCCTATCACCTTGCACTCACGGCTCTCTTTTGATATTACGGCGTATACGAGTCCGCTTGAGCCGAAGTTTATTTTCTCAAAGGATGTCAGCACCTGACTTTCTTTGAAGCGGTTTGTAAGCAGGTTTTTTTGCTCGTATTCCTCCCCGTTGTAAAACAGGGTGGGAACGTAAGGCTTTGTCTCGTACATCTCCTCGCCGACAAGGGTAAACTCGCCGCTGCCGCTGACCCGTGTGATGTTTTCCCCGTCAAGAATGTAAAGATTGCTTCCCACGCTGAAAGCGGAAGACTTTCTGTCCGAGACAGAAAACGACGCCGTGATATCGGATATGTTGTCAATATCATCAATTTTCAGTCTGTAAAGAAATTTGCCGGAGTGGACTATCAGATAATCATATCCGTCATCCGCAACCTGAGAGTAGATATTGTGAATTTTGCCGCCAAGAGAGACTATTTTTCTATATCCCGGTATACTCTCGAGTATCAGCTCTTCGTCGGAGTCATAATCAATATACATATTCCTCAGATTTTTTAAGCGTTGGTTTGAGCTGCCGGACAGGTCCACACCTCCGAAATTCTGATATATTACGGTGTACTCACCGCTCTTTGACTGTTTTGAAATGCTCATTATGTCCACCTCAAAACATCAATTTTCGGCGTGTCGGCTCTGTCCTTTGTCAGATATTTGAGAGTATTCATGCCGTTGTTATATAGTGCGAGGTAGTACTGCGCCTTTTCGGGGTCGTCGTCAAGCCAGATGTATGAGGCGCAAAGCTCGGCGAGCAGGTGTTCCCATCCGTTTGGGATCGGGAGCTCGGCGTTTATGTCGGTGTCTATCGACTTAGGGCAGCGGCGGTATTTTATTCTTACCTCTCCCTCGTAGAGTACGGGGATTTTTGCGGTGGAAAAGACGAGCGAGGCACCTTTGATGGGCAGTCCGTTCCCGTCTCTTGCCTGGTCCGAAAAACCGAGAAAGTCGTCGCAGTAATCCTCCATTCTGTATTCGACAGACTCGGTCGGCGGAATAATGTCCTCGGGGTTGTCGCTGACTTTTGCGGGGTAGAGCGCAAGGTTCCATATGCTGTACTCAAACTCTCCCTCAAAGATAATTTCGCTGTACCCGTCAACTATGATTTTGTGCTCCCTCTCGCCTGAAAACTCCTCTGAGACGGATGAGCCCTCTCCCGTGAGCGTATATCTTCCCGTGCCCAGGGTTTTAAAGTACAGCCCCTCTCCGAAAAGTCCGTATCTGACATTGCCGCCCGGCGTATATCTGATATACTTTATATGATAGAGCGGTTTTTGCGGGGAGTGGAGAAGTTTCAATTCCGTCTCGACTCCTCTGTCCGTGTACATTTTCTGCACGGCGCGGAATACGGAGTTAAAGAACATTTGCCCGTCTTCAATATCCGTCTCAAATCCGAGACCTATAACCTGTTCTTTTAATTCGTTAAGTGTCATTTGTTCCTCCTTTGAATTTCGATTTAAAAGGGACTGTCAATAAGTGCACAGTGCATTTTACCGACAGCCCCCGAAATCAGGTCATTTTGTCAGATTAAATCTGAGTTATGCGAGTTTTGTTGCGCCCGGCACACTGTTTTCGCTGTCAACAGCCATAAGGATATGCTTGTATGTACCGAATCCCACACCGAATCTGCATCTGCCGTTCCAGATATAGTTTCCTGTGTGGTTATCAACCCAGTTGGTGACGGTGAGGGGAACACGGTTAAAGAACATATTGCCCGAGAGGTTTTTGTTCGCCTCGCTCGACATTATCATAACTCTGTCCTCTGCCGCCTGCCAGCTCGGAAGAATAATGATATTCCAGTTGCCGTAGTGGAGGTTTATATCGTTGAAATTGGAGTTGAGCGAGCCCTCGCTGCCGCATACTTTCTTTGCGATTGCCTCTGCAACGGGACGGTTGCCGGGCAAGATAAGTGTGTCTGCGGTATAGCCGAGCACCTCGCCGTTTTCATCCTTCATGTTTCTGAGGGTTACGCTGAGAGCGCTGAGAGCCTCCTCGAAAACATCGGTAGAGGACTTTCTCTCTTCGAGTGCTCCGTGACTGAAAATATCTCCGTAGAAATAATTTGACTGAGTGCCCAGGGCATTACCGTATGTATGCTGACTTGAGAACAGCGGAAGACCGTCCGCCGTGGTAAGGTCAAGATTTGTTTTTGCAAAATAAGACTTAGCTACATAACCGTTCGAGAGAACATGCTCGCAGATGCGGTTCATTGTTTTGTAATATGCTCTTGTGAAGCTCTGCGCTCTGCGCTTTGCGTCCTGCGCAACGCCGAATGCGGCGTCCTCCATCATCTCTGCGGTTATAACGAACTCCTTCATAAACTGGATGTGCTCGATGAATTTGCGGTAGGTCTCCTGTGTGCTGTCAGCTTCAGCTCCCGCGCCTTCAACACATGAGCTGAAAATGTCAAATTCGTTCTGACCTATGATAGTCTCGCCGAACCTTGAGCTCTTCTCGATATTGAAAAGCCATGAGCAGATACCTCCTTTCTTTGTCAAAAGGTCGCTCTCATGTTCAATAATCATTTTGATGGGAGTCTCAAGCTTGCCTATTGAGGCATTGTTGAGACCGGTTGATTTTGCATAAATTATCATTTTGTTTACTCCTTTCTTACCACATGAGCAATACGTCTGCTTTATGCAGCGCCTTGTGCTTTTCCATGTTGATTATCATTGCGTCGTCGCCTTCCGTCGCCGAAATACCGTTTGTGTTTCCGTTTGAGTCCTTGGCGAAAGAAACTACAATTCCTGTGCCTATGCTGCCGGGATTTTCGGGTGCGTCAGCCTCAAA
The DNA here is from genome assembly GCA_944384515.1 of uncultured Clostridia bacterium. Classification (GTDB taxonomy): domain Bacteria; phylum Bacillota; class Clostridia; order Oscillospirales; family CAG-272; genus UBA1740. The sequence continues at coordinate 4,468 of CALWTU010000028.1, read as the reverse complement.
AACCATATTCGGTGTTACTCTGAAGCAGGTAAGAGTATCCTTTTCCTGCGAGCCTGTCGCGTCCTCAAGCGACACATATCTTATATCGTTTGCAAAGGCGTAGTTTTTCTCAAGTCCCTTGTCTGTCAGAAAGTAAAGGCAACCTTTCTTGTAGGTCTCGCCGATCTTGATTTTTTGTTTTGTTATAGCGGGCGCAGAAGTCGGCGCGCCCTCGTTTGCAATTAATTTAAACATATTTTATCCTTTCTTATCTTGTAACTTTTCTGTAGAGTTTTCTTATCTCTGTGTCTGAAATGTCAGAGAATATTTCTCGCGCTCCCTCAAGCTCCCTGTCTGTCATTGCGTTCTCGGGCAGGGAACTCATCGGGGGCAGGGCAGTAACCAGGTGCGCTCTGTTGTCAGAGCGGCGGTGAGTTTTTCTTGTGGCGAGATACGCCTCCGCGGCAGAGAGTCCGAGGTCCCTTAAGGCTCCGTATCTTATGGGGTTGTCAAGTTCGGTAATGCTGCAGAGCCCGGAGAGCTCCGCGAATTCTCTTTTGAGAGTGCGTATGTCCTCCTCTATGAGTTTTTCATAGTACTCGCTCTCGGACTTGCCGCTCATTGCGTTACCCTCGGCGGCTCCGCTTTGTTCGCCCTCATCCGTGCTCTGAGGCTCGCTGTCAGCGCTGCCATCTTCCGCCGGCTCTGTGCCTGTCAGAACGCCGCCGTCGGCAACCGTGTCGCCGCTGTCGCTCTTTTCCTCCGCTTTCTCAGAAAAATCCGAGCCGTATTGCTCGGTGGCATAATCTGTCTTTTCTGCTTCTCCGCTCATCTTTATCTGCCTCCCTTGTTGCGCAGATCGGAGTTGGCGCGCACAATTTTGTCGCTTTTCGGATCCCCTTTGGGTTTGCCCTTGGGGGAGTCGATTTTGTTCAGAGAAAATGTGCCGTAGGGTGAATAATCTTTCTTTTTCATAATCTGATTCCTTTCTTTTACTTTGATGTTTCTGTTTCGGACGGATATTTATCATCCAGCCTGAAACTTGAGTTGATTTTGTCCGCGTAATAACCGAGCTCTTGTGCCTCTTGTTCCGTCAGACCTCTTGCGAGGGCATAGTAGATTGTCATTTTTTGGTCAAGTCCGCGCTTTAGTATGTCGCCCTTGATCTCTTCAATGATGTTATGCCTTACGGTGGTGTTTGCAAGCCTGGCAGCCATGTCCGCCCCCTCCTTGTCAAGTCCCATATTAAGTGCGTAGTTGTATGCGGCGTCATACTCGAGAAGATTTTGTTTTGTCATATCATCAACTATGTCGTAATAACGGGTTTGAAGCTCTTTTTTGAGTTTCTCCTCTTTTTCGCTGACTGACTCAAGGTATGCCTGATAAGAGGATTTGTTCTCCTTTTCGTTATTGATGTATGTATCTTTGGCGCTCTCAAGACCCTTTTGCATTTGGGAATACGCCTTGCCCTTGAGGTAATCCGAGTATCCGCTGCGGCTAAGTCCGAGGCTCTGGATGTTCTGCGCCCCGCTGCCGAACTCAGATAGCGCGCGTTTGTAATCGGAATTTATGCTGCGCACAGAGTCCGAGAGTATGCCCGCGCTGTCTATACCGCTCTCCGAGAGCCAGCTGTCATACGATTTTTTATCAAGCGAAACTTTCTTTGTATTGAGGTAGTTTTTTATAAAATCTTCAATACTTTTATTCTCCGTCAAAATTCATTTCTCCTTTCTCACTGTCGGTTGCCATTCTGAAATACTCCACATTTTCTCTTGCGTGCGGATAATGCGCTCTTTCCTGGCACTGCCAATATCTTAGCAGTGTGCTCTTATCTGTCGGATCACCGAGTGTGCCCGCCTTGAGGTTTTCAAGGTTTCTCTGCCAGAGCGCCTCGCGCTGGTATTCCGCGCCTCCGTTGAGGTCTACCGAGAAGAGGTAATTATCATCGTAATAATACTCTCCTGTCACAGGGTCATACTCAATGAAGTCGTATCTGTTAAAGCGGGCGTTGTGTATTCTGCCCCAGCTGTCCTTGTAGATAAGCTCTTTCGGCTTGTCCGAAAATGCAAGATACATCTCAAAGATGATTTTGTCGAGCTCTGCATATGCGGTGTGTTTCATCTTTTTCTTTGATTCGAGCCTTCCTGTTGCCTGCGCGATTTTCAACTGCCGTGACAGTCCAGACTCGTTTGTGTTTGAGTCAAGGCCCTGGAGTGCGTCCGAGATGCCGAGTATTCTCTTGGAGTGCTCGTACAGCCTTTCTGCCTCGGCTATATCCTGAGAAATGTTGGGGGTCGTGTCGACTTTTCCGTACTGATTTGCACTCTCGCCGGGCTTCATTCTGATAACCTGACCGAATACGGTGTTGTTCACCTGCACGCTTGCGTCCTCCGGCATTATCGGGGTGATAGCTGAGCGGAGAAGCTTTTGGAGAATTCTCGTCTCTATCTTGTTTATCGCCTGCTGCTGCGGGCGGATATACTCGCAGTCCGACTGTCCGAACGGGGAAGAGTCCTTTGAGATATTTTTGCGTATCACTATTGGGAAAGAGCGGGGGACATAATAGGGAATTTTCGTCTGTGCCATAATCGGCATGCCGTCTTTGTAGACAATGCATCCGTCACGGCTCAGCGGAGACGCAGCCGAGACTACGGAGCCGTCGTCAAGCCTGATGTCCTGCGTAATTTCTTCAAACGGCTCGTCCACATTTTCAAAACTGCCCTTTACGCATCTGCAATTGCCCCTTTCCTCTCCGCATTTTTTGCAAACGCAGATTTTGCGCCTGTAATACTTAGGTATATCCGAGAGTACAAGGTCTCCCGAAAAGATAAAGCTGCCTATCTCCCCGTCGCTGTCCTTGTAAAACGTGAGTATCACGGTGACGGTGTCGGATGAGGACGGGTCCTCCCCCTCGTAGAACTCTGTCTGTGCAAGAGTAATATCTTCCTCCTTTGCCCCGTAGCGGCGCATCAGCTGATCTCTTGTCGTTGTTGTCCTGATAAAACAGTATTCCATATCCGACAGGCTTGATATGTTCGGCTGCGGGATGAAATTTCTGGGATTGATGCAGTGCACTCTGATTCCACCCGTCTGACTGCCCTCTCTGATACTGTTATCCCACTCTGCGTACCATATGCTTGAGCCGTAGATATAGGTGTATCTTTCGTCGATGTCGTTCATCAGCTCATAAGGCAGTCTGTCCCTGACAGCGTAGAGCAGCCGCTCGATACTTTTTGCGTTTCTCTCACGCCTCTCGGAGTAGCAGTACGGATCGACTTTCGGTGCGGGAATATCTGAGCCGACCTGAGTTTCTATGATCTCATAGGTTATGTTTCTCACCGTCGCCGCCCGCTCGTCAGAACCGTCAATACTGAGATCACCCTTGTACTGATTCATATAAAGGTCGTACATCTCAAGTTCGTTTTGATAGTAGTTTAGTGCGTTTTCATAAAGCGCCCTGAAGTGTTCAAGCCTCGAGCGCTGATTTGAGTTTTCTGTTTTCACATTGGTTCTCCGTATTTGTTTTTTAGGTATTTCTGCTCCTGTGGGCCGGCGCTGATGTAGTCCTCCCACATATCCTGTGTCCACCTTGTCCTGGGCCTTGTGTGCTCTACGGCATTCGGCCTTATATAAAATATCGCAAATCCGCGCAGAGCGTCGGGGGCGTGCGTAATTTCGTGCGGCTCTGTGGCACAGTCGGTGGGTCTGATTTTGTCTCGTGTGAGGGCGGGCAGGCATCTTATGATCTCGGTGCAGGTGTTAAAGAATTTTATCCTTATGCCCTTACCCGTGTCGCATAAGAGCTCTTTTACGGCAAGCCAGCCCGTCTCTCTGTCGTTTGAGGTCTTTGTGAAGTTTATACCGTGCTCTGAAAATAGTGAAGCCTTTGTCTTTCCGCTCTCCTGGCTCCTGCTGAAAAGGTCAGCGGGTGCGAGTGTGGCATAGATATCCTCTCCGACAGGCGTCCTCTCGGCAATTTCCCGTGCCGCAACGCTTATCGGAAGGTTTGACTTGCAAAACTCCCGGTATACATACGCCGCCCCATCCGGCGCAACGGCTATCCACAGACACGCAAGTCTGTCAAGTCCGTAGTCTATACTGCGGTACTTTCGCCACCCTTTGGGTACCTCAAAGGGGGCTATGACATGCACATCCGTTTTAAACTCTGTAAAATACTGTCCCTCAAAAATATTCCAGTCTCCGTAAAGAAGTGCCTTTTTCTCCCTCTCCGGCAGTGCAAGCAGCCTCTTTTTGTAGTCGGGATCTCCCTCCCGCAAAAAGCGGTTGTCGTCAAGCAGAGAGGGAATAAAGATTCGCCTCATTCCGTTCTCCCCGGTGAAAGCACAGCCTGCCGCCGCCCCGTCGACAAACCGCTCTTTTACCCAGCTGTGTCCCACACCGCCCGGATTGGTGGAGGATTTTATTTGCTTGGGATAGGAATTTGCACCTCTCACCCTCGAAATAAGATAGAGGTACTGCGCCTCGGTGA
>CALWTU010000027.1 GCA_944384515.1 uncultured Clostridia bacterium | reverse complement strand
AGGCAGCTTACATTAAAGGACTGTTTGAAGGTTATGAATTAGAATCTACCAAAGAGACAAAACTGCTCAGCGAAATGCTTGACCTTATCAGCGAGATGGCTGATACCGTATCTGCGCTTGAAGCTGAAAATGCGGAGCTGCGCAGCTATATTGAGGAAATAGATGAGGATCTGGGCGCACTTGAGGAGGAAGTTTATCTTGACGACTCCGACGGATGCTCTTGCAATTCCGACGATTGTGATTGCTCGTGCGATGAATGCGACGAATGCGATGAGTGCGACGAGGACGACGAGTATTATGAGCTCGAGTGCCCTAACTGCGGAGAGACGATCTGCTTTGACGATTCTCTTGATGCCGATAACCTTGTTTGTCCCGCTTGCGGCGAGAAGGTTTCTGATGTAGAGTTCTGCGATGATGAAGAGAACTCTTAAATCGGTTTGTTGATTTTTACATAAGTTATGCTGACTGCGGCGCCAAGCACGGCGCCGCAGATTTTCAATATAATGAATTTTGCCGAATTACAGGTAATAAAAATATTTGGTATAAATATTAGATATTTTTTATAAAATCTATTGACTTTTTTTGTTGTTAATGTTATAATTATTTGACGCATGTTTATAGGCTTTCCAAGTTGCTTGTGCAACGCCTATTATAGCGATTTTACACGAAAGTGAGGTGCTTTTCATGTACGCAATTTTTGTTACAGGTGGAAAGCAGTACAAGGTTTGTGAGGGTGACGTTATCTTCGTTGAGAAGCTTGGCGTTGCTGAGGGCGAGAAAGTTACATTTGACAATGTTCTTGCTGTTGCCGGTGATACTTTGACTGTAGGTACTCCTAAGGTAGATGGTGCAACTGTTGTTGCAACCGTTGTTAAGAACGGTAAGTCTAAGAAGATCGATGTTATCAAGTACAAGTCCAAGAAGAACGAGAAGAAGAAGATCGGTCATCGTCAGGACTATACTAAGATTCAGATCGAAAAAATCGAGGGCTGATTTTAATGACAACAATTACATTTTATAAGACCGGCGGATTTTATTACGGTTTTGAAGAGAATGGGCATACAGGCTACGGTGAGAGCGGAGATGATGTTCTCTGTGCCGCTTTGTCGAGTATGACAATGTTGCTTATCAATGCCATTGAGGTCTCATACGGATCGAATGTGGATTACAGGATTGATGAGACAACGACGGACATTAAGGTAATTTGCAAATCCGCACTTCCCAAATATGAGAAGGACGAGAAGAAGCAATACGCTATATCGGGTCTTATACAGGCTTATTTCTTTCAGCTTATGGATCTTGTTGAAGATTACTATGAATTTCTTGATGTAAAAGAGATTGAAGCTGAGATTTAAGCGTTAATCTACGGCGATATGCCACACAAATTATGGAGGTACACGAAATGTTAAAGCTTAGTTTACAATTCTTCGCCCACAAAAAGGGCGTTGGTTCTACCAAGAACGGTCGTGATTCCGAGTCTAAGCGCCTTGGCGTAAAGAGAGCTGACGGCCAGGCAGTTATTGCAGGCAATATTCTCGTTAGACAGAGAGGAACAAAGATTCATCCTGGTAAGAATGTTGGTATCGGTTCTGACGATACTCTTTTTGCGCTTGTTGACGGAACTGTTAAGTTTGAACACATTTCCGGCGGCAAGAAGCAGGTTAGTGTTTACGCTGACTAATATTATTAAAAAAGAGTGGGTCAACTACTCTTTTTTATTTTAAAATTATAATGTAAGGGGTGTTTTTATGTCAATTCTTGTAACAGGCGGTACAGGCTACATCGGCTCACATACTGTATGCGAGCTTCTTAATAACTCTCAGGATGTAGTAATAGTTGATAATCTTTCAAACAGTAAAGTGTGTGTTCTTGACAGAATAGAGAAGATTACCGGCAAGCGTCCTGAATTTATAAAATGCGACCTTTTGGACGCACAGGCGCTCGATGACGTTTTCAGTACACATAAGGATATTGATGCCGTAATTCATTTTGCAGGACTCAAGGCAGTAGGCGAGTCTGTAAGTTTGCCTATACTTTACTACCATAATAATTTGACCGGAACATTTAATCTTTTGAATTCTATGGTAAAGCATAATGTCAACAGGATAGTATTTTCGTCCTCCGCAACGGTTTACGGACTTCCCAAAACCGTTCCGATTAAGGAAGATTTTCCTCTTTCAACAACTAATCCCTACGGCGAGACAAAGCTTATGATTGAGAGAATTCTTAAGGACTGTACTGTTGCATATCCCCAGTTGTCAGTATGCGTGCTCAGATATTTCAATCCCATCGGAGCTCATGAGTCAGGACTTATAGGTGAAGATCCTCGCGGTATTCCGAACAATTTGCTTCCTTATGTTTCAAAGGTTGCGGCAGGCAAACTGGAATGTCTCAGCGTGTTCGGAGATGACTATGATACTAAGGACGGAACAGGTGTCAGAGACTATATCCATGTAGTTGACCTTGCGCTTGCTCATCTTAAGGCAATAGAGTATACCGGAAGAATGAAAGGCATTGATTATATCAATGTAGGAACAGGAAACGGTTATTCCGTACTTGAAATAGTTAAGGCGTTCGGAGACGTTTGGGGTTCTCCCGTTAAATATAAAATTGCTCCTCGCCGTCCGGGCGATATTGCAGAGTGCTATGCCGATCCGACTAAAGCATATGAGGTTCTCGGATGGAAGGCAGAGAGAGATCTGCACAAGATGTGTGAGGATTCCGCAAGATGGCAGAGAAACAATCCTGACGGATATCCCGATAATTAATTTGAATTAATTGTAGTTTGGGCAAATCGGTTTTTGATTTGCCCTTTTTTGAAGACATGTTTTGTATTGCGGAGAGTGTCATAAGTAAGATTTTATTCAGTCAGAGGTAATAACGGTGAAAAAATTAGAAAACAAAAAATTGTTCTTGCTTGATATGGACGGAACTATATACCTTGATAATGATCTTTTTGACGGAACGCTTGATTTTCTTGAAAAAGTTAAGAAAAACGGCGGCAGATATTTGTTTTTGACAAACAATTCCTCAAAAAGCGTAGACGCATATGTAAATAAATTAAATAAACTTGGTATAAACTCAACCAAGGATGATTTTCTTACCTCGACAGACGCAACCATACTTTATATTAATAACAACTTCAAAGGTAAGAAGTTTTATTCCATGGGAACGGCATCATTTACAGAGCAGCTTAAAGATGCAGGAGTAAATGTGACAACCGAACTGTCGGATGATATTTTCGGATTGGTCATATCAAATGATCAGGAGTTGAATTTTAAAAAGCTTGAGCATGCGTGTATTTTGCTTTTAAGAGGAGCAGAGTATATTGCCACTAATCCCGACTGGGTGTGTCCTACCTCTTTCGGCTATGTTCCCGACTGCGGATCATTTGCCCAGATGCTTGAGCATGCAACCGGCAGAATGCCTTTGTTTATAGGTAAACCTAAGCCCGAAATGATACTTCTTGCCATTGAGAAATACGGATATGATAAAAGCGAGTGCGTAATGATAGGTGACAGGGTGTATACAGATATTGCTTCAGGGTATAATGCAGGAATTGATACCGTGCTTGTTCTTTCCGGTGAGGGAACTGTTGCCGATGCCGAGAAAAGTGACACGCCCCCTACCTATATAATGAAAAATATAAGAGAAATATATAATAACATATAAGTGAGATAAAAATGATAACAGTTAGCAATCTTAGCTTTAATTTTGGAGGACAGTTGCTCTTTAAGGATGTTGACCTTAAATTTACACCGGGCAACTGTTACGGAATTATCGGAGCCAACGGAGCCGGTAAATCAACATTTTTAAGAATACTGTGCGGAGAGCTTGAGCCTACAAAAGGCGAGGTGAGCATTCCGAGTACAGTCAGAATGTCCGTCCTTAAACAGAACCACTTTGCTTATGAAGATTATACAGTACTCGATACAATTATTATGGGCAACAAAAGACTGTACGACATTTCAAAGGAAAAGGACGCATTGTACGCAAAAGAGGACTTTTCTGATGAGGACGGAATAAGAGCCTCCGAGCTCGAAGCAGAATTTGCTGAGCTTAACGGGTGGGAGGCGGAGTCCGACGCTTCAAAGCTTATACAGGGACTCGGGCTTAGTGATGAGATGCTTTATCTTACAATGTCTCAGCTCAAAGAAAGTGAAAAGGTAAAAGTGCTTTTAGCTCAGGCGCTTTTCGGCAACCCGGATATAATTTTGCTCGACGAGCCTACAAACGGACTTGATATTGATGCCGTAATGTGGCTTGAGGACTTTCTTTCGGATTATTTCGGAACAGTTTTGGTTGTATCCCATGACCGTCATTTTTTGAACGATGTATGCACTAATATTGTTGATATTGATTATGCGGGAATCAAGATGTATGTCGGTAACTATGAGTTCTGGTATGAGTCAAGTCAGCTTATTCAGAGAATGATTAAAATGCAGAATAAGAAGAATGAAGAGAAAATTCAGGAACTTCAAAACTTTATTGCACGCTTTTCTGCAAATAAATCCAAGTCGAGGCAGGCAACATCAAGGAGAAAACTTATCGATAAGCTTACAGTTGAGGAACTGCCTGCATCAAGCCGCAGATATCCATTTGTCTCATTTGATATGGATAGGGAGCCGGGTAAAGAGATACTTAATGTTGAGGGGCTGTGCAAATCTTCAGACGGAAAAGTCTTGTTTAAAGACTTGTCATTCCGTGTTGCCAAAGATGATAAGATTGCATTTATAGGCAACGAGCTTGCAATAACAAACCTGTTTAAAATTCTTAATGGCGAGGAGACTGCCGACAGCGGAGAATTTAAGATCGGAGTATCAATAACAACATCATATTTCCCGCATGACAATTCAAAATACTTTGACGGACATAACGAGTCTATTCTTGATTGGATGCGTCAGTATTCAACAGATCAAACTGAGTCTTACCTCAGAGGATTTCTCGGAAAAATGCTCTTTTCCAACGAGGCGGTGTTCAAAAGTGTCAATGTCCTCTCAGGAGGCGAAAAAGTGAGATGTATGTTCTCGAGAATGATGCTGTTCGGATCAAATATGCTCATAATCGACCAGCCGACAGACCATCTTGATCTTGAATCCATTACGGCGGTTAATAATGCAATGCAGAGCTTTAAAGGCATTATTTTGTTTTCATCCCACGACTATGAGATAGTCAATACGGTCGCAAACAGAATAATTGAAATAACAGAGGACGGCTTTATTGATAAGCGCTGTACTTATGAAGAGTATCTTCAGTACAAAAAAGAGATAGGGCAGTGATAGTTTATCATTATGAGTCAAATCGGTCTGTTTTCAGGCAATTTAAATCTCAACACTTGACAATACGGTTGTTTTGTGATAAAATAACCGTACCCCAAATGCATCTTGCATTTATTTGCAAAATGCATTTTATCTATGTGCGGGTGTGGCGGAACTGGCAGACGCGCCAGACTTAGGATCTGGTGGCACCCCCGTGCAGGTTCAAGTCCTGTCACCCGCACCAAAACCGGTCTGTTTGACCGGTTTTTTGTTGTCGGGTGATGTGGCGCAGAACCTGCTCCCGAAGCCAAATCAAAACAAAAAAGAAAAGCAAAATAACGCGGCGAGAGAAAAGTTCCGAAAGGGAATTTATAGCGATGTCAACTGAATGAAAAGCAAATGACATCGCTGAGTCAAAGTCCTGTCACCCGCACCAAAACCGGTCTGTTTGACCGGTTTTTTTGTTGTATAACGAAAACCACGCGATAGTCGCGTGGTTCAATTGAGGTTAACCGATGAGAAAAATCCTCCGTTTGTGATATAATCAGAATTGACCTGCCAGTCAAAACTGAAAACACAAACGGAGGATTA
>CALWTU010000026.1 GCA_944384515.1 uncultured Clostridia bacterium | reverse complement strand
CGACAACTCGGCAAAAAACAGTGACGGCAGTTTTGTATCTCTCAATCAGTTTTCTGTTTCTGTGCGACGAACGGTGGAAACCGACCCGACAGACCCGCAAAAAAAATATACAAAGCTATACATTGTAGTACTGTCGGACACCGGGCAGTCGCAATACATAAAATGTATAAGATATGCCCCGCTGAGCGACACATTGATAATTGAAAACGGTGCCGCAAACTGAAATTCTGAGAAAGGAGCCGAATAGAAAGGTATGACAAATGACGAACAAAAGAAGCTTTTCAAAGCTTCAGTATTACCTGCGGTAACTCTTTTAACATTACTTCTCTGCTGTTTTGCCTTTGCGGGCAAATCGCTCGGATGGTTCATATACAATGGGGATGTCAATTCCTCTGCCGGCTCGGTAGAACTTCAGAATATCAATATATCGGCAGAGTACTCATTTGACGGTGCGGCGTGGTTCCCTTTTGATCAAAACAGCTCTCTTGGGGTGGATGTCCTCTTCAACAAACCTCAAAACAGCGGAATCCGCCCGTCAGACAAGGCTAGAATTATGATACGCTTTACCAACTTATCCGATTATGATCTCACCGTTACCGAGTTCGGGCTGTGCACAAAGAGTGCGTCGGATGAGACGCCGATTGAAGTCGGCGGAGTAAAATATTATTTCGGCTCGCAGATTGCGGCGGCGGAGGGCGGAATTGAGTCGGTAAACGAGGACTCAATGCGCCTCTATAACCAGGCTGACGGCAGTACAGTACTGACGCTGTCCGCCGTCCCGTATGACTTCAAGCGCGGCAGTTCTGTTGTTTACACGGTCTCATTCCTGTTTGTCAACTCCGAGACGGAAGATCAGAATATGTACCAGGGCTTCGGCACCGAATCTGTAGGCGGAGTGTGCGCAAGGAGATTTTTCATACGCTATAACAAGCAGTAAATAACCGAACAGGATGTGCGGCGGAGCACGCCGACATATGAAAAAACATGCGTTTTGCAAAACCCCAAAAAGCAATACGGCGTTTCGCTGAACCAAAATAAACAGCGATACGGCGTTTGACTAAACCAAAATAAACAGCGATACGGCGTTTGACTAAACCAAAAAATAAATAGCGATACGGCGTTTGGCTGAGCCAAAACGCCGTATCACTGACAGAACTCAAAAGAAAAAGCGGATGTTCTCTGCCCGAAGGTATTGAATATCCGCTCTTTTTATATTTTTGTAAAAAACAAGCATCTGACGGGGGTAATAAAACTGAATTTTTACCCCCAAAGTGCCGTGTATTAAAATTGCAAGACTGCCCGTTCAGGTTGTTTTGTCGGCAGGAGAGTTTGTGTCCGAATTGCGGTTTTCTCCGACGCGACGCTCGGCATTAAGGAGCATATTTGACGGAGTAAGCTCAGAGTCAAAGCTCTGCATTTCTGTAAATTTTATAAAATCCTGCTTGCACAGCGGCTTTGAGTAATAAAATCCCTGAACAACATCGCATCCGATTTTTTGCAGATACTCAAAAGTCTCTCTGTCCTCAACGCCCTCTTGAGTTACCTTGATTTTCATTTTCTTCGCGAGGCAAACGACACTCTCGATAATATCCCTCGCCTTTTGGTCACTCAGAACCTGCTTTGAGAAAAATACATCAAGTTTTATCTCGTCAATATTGATTATCTTGAGCAAATTGTATGATGAATATCCTTTGCCGAAATCATCTATTGCGCACAGAAAGCCGTTTTCCCTTAAACTGTCCGTAATATTCTTCATTGTGTTGTAATCTTCAAAAGCCGCGCTTTCCGTAAATTCAACGGTGATAAACCCATCGGGAATATTGTATTTGCGTTTTATACCTGAGTAATACTCGACAAAATCAGGCTCAAGCGCTGTAAAGCAGGAAACATTTACGGAAACGGGAAAGACACGGTAACCCTTAGACACCCGCTCTTCCATAAACTCGCAGACGCTTTTGATAACAAACCTGTCTATTTTTGAAACAAATCCGTTTGACTCAAACAAAGAAAGAAATACTTCAGGCGAAAAGTATGTATTCGTTTCCGGAATATACCAGCGCACAAGCGCTTCACTGCCGTCGGTATACCCGCCCTCGACATTGAGTTTGGGCTGATAGTACACCTGAAACTCATTTTTGAGCAGTGCCTGCTCCATGCGCAGCTCAAGGTTTGCTATGTTCATGTAGTCGCTTGTAAAAGTATCGTCATAGAAAATGAAGTTTTCTCCGCTCCGGCTGAGTGCAACCCGCTCAATTGCGGCGGAGGCATTCTCAATCATGGTTCTGACGGTGTTGCTTTTCCTGTCACATTGCAAGCTTATTCCGAACCTGAGTTTTATAAAATGCTTTTTCGGAAGCTCGCTCTCATAAACTACCATGTAAAGTTTGTGAAGGTGCGGTACTATCTTTTCTTTATTTCTGTAATGGCAAAGCAGCACGTACCTGCCGTGCGATACATATCCGTATGTTTCCCCAAGACGCATAAAACGGGAAATAAGTCTGTTTATATGCAGCAAGATATTATCAACATACTCCTCGCCGTTTTCTTTCATGATGTAATTAAAATGCCCGATTTCCGCCATGACTACGGCAAATGAGGAGCCCTTATGCCTCGAGATAATCTCCTGCGCCTCCTTCTCGAATCCCAGCTGGGTGGCGCATGCGAGTTTTTTGTTGTAAGTTCCGATTTTTTCAATCTTTGCCTTGATATTTTTGTTTGAGAGAATAAAATAAAGCGAAAAAATGACAATAATAATCTGTATTACAAATATTGATGTCATGATGACGCTTATCATGTCATAACCGCTTTTATAAATTTCATCCGCTTCGTACAAACCGATAATGCAGTATGCGTTGTTGTCGTCGCTTGAGACAACCGAGACGGCATATACCTCTCCGTTAATTTGCATGGGTATTGCCTCTCTCTCGCCTGATGAAATTATACGCCTTATTTCGTCAACATATCCTTTGTTATTTGTAAGATGTCTTATGCTGTCAAATAAGTTGGTGTTAGAGCTGACAATCTGGGAGCGGTTAGCCATCATGTCGATAATATTTCCCTCACTGTCGCAAAAGGCTATAAAGGAAGCTGTGTCTATAACAGCAGGATTAATCTGCTGTTTGAGATTTTTAAGCGCCCCTGCCGAGTAAAAAAGAAATATTCCGTCCATGAGTTCCGAACCCGAAACGGGAGCGAAAACGGCTATCATATGCTGATTTTCATTAGGGTCGGTAAAAATTCCCGAAACGGATAATTCCTTTTTCTCTGCCATCGCGGAAAGCTCGTGGTTTGATGAAATATCATAAGAGGTGTGATCCGCATCAAATACCGAGCCGCCTTGAGAGAAATATATATATTTGATATACGGGTCGGAAGCCATCATATCGCTGATTATCTGCCGCCCGTCAGACAGCTGCACAATCGTGCTCATTTTTTCGGCGGCGGATAAAGACAGTATCTTCACATCGTCAAAAATCTCATTAAGCGGCTCTGCCGAATCCGACGCATACAGCTCTGCCTTTGTCTTTACCTGTTCATCAAGCACGATTGAATACTGATTGAGCAGAATATACACAACAAATATCAGCGCACAGCAAATCACGATTATTCCCCAGAAAAAGGACTCTTTTTTAAAGCTTTGCTTTTTATTTTTGTCTTTTTTCATTTTCCGTTGGATTGAGCGAGCAGTTTCTCAGCCTCTTGCATCTGCTTTCTTATCTCATTGATTTTTGCCGTATACTGATTGAAAAAGTCCACATCGGTATCATCAGGATCTTTATGCGTAAGCAGTGCATCCACAAGTGCCGCCTGCGACCTTGCCCTCTTTTGCTCGAGGATGTCAATTTGATTTTTAAAAGATTTTATCTGCTTTTTAAGTTTAAATTTTTTAAACATAAGTGCTCCTTTTGATAGTTATTTATTATTTTTATCTTGACTGTTCAGTTTTTTAAGTTTTTCAACTTCCTCTTCAACCATTTTTTGAATCAACTGTTCTTTCTCTTTGTCGGATTTTTCTTTACTTTTAAAGCCTCTGACAATATCCGGCAAATAAACCGCCGAAAGTATCAGTAAAGATGAAAAAATCAGCACAAAAAAACCCGTACCCGTGGCAAAAAATCTGCCGAGCACCGTCAGAACCGGGAGACTGCGCATATATTTACCTACTACATTTTCATACGGAACCTCGTATGCGTCCGCAACGGCATTATTGTCTCCCTTGGTGACAAATGTGCCCCGCTCGGTGTTTATGCCGACTACCCTGTGGGTATTGAGCCTTCCGGCGATAAGCTCGTCGTCAGAGTAAAATGTGATAATGTCTCCGACCTCTATCTCATCAGACGCATCTTCTACTTTCTTGATAAGAATGTAGCTTTTTTCGGGAATTGTCTCTTCCATGCTCGGGGTTAAAACCCAGACGCACGCCCTGCCCGCTATAAACGGAATCTTACCCGCCGCCTTATTTAAAACGCTTATGAGCAAAAAGACAGACAAAAGGCAAAAAAACATTGCGACACAAACATTAAGTATCTTCTTTTTCATCTTTATTGCCAAGCTCCTGTTTTTTACTTTTGCGCAGTACCCTGAATAATTTGCTCCACACCGGACTTTTCTTTGCGTCCGAGGAGTCAGTTTTTATGTAAGCGGTCACATCATCTGTCTTTGTCCCGGTCGGAGGCAAGACCTCCGCCGCAGTATTCGGCTCCGCTTCGTTTATCTGAGCTTCTGTCTCTCGTTTTTGCGGCACGCCCTCGGTGCTCGGCGGTTCGTCCGCAGTGCTCTCAGACACACTCTCTGCTGTCGGAGGCAAAACCTCCGCCGCAGTATTCAGCTCCGCCTCGTTTAACGGAGCTTCTGTCTCTCGTTTTTGTGACACGCCCTCGGTGATCGGCGGTTCGTCCGCAGTGCTCTCAGACACACTCTCTGCTGTCGGAGACAAAACCTCTGCCTCGGTATTCTGCTCTGCCCCGTTTATCGCAGCTTCTGTCTCTCGTTTTTGCGGCACGCCCTCGGTGTGATGCTGATATGCATCTGATAATCCGTCGTTATTCAGCCCTTCCGAATTCAGTTCATTTGTCTGTTGCACCTCTTGCGTGTTGCTTTTTTGTGCAAAAGACCTTTTATTAAAGATAAAGCGGTTTTGCCTGCCGCTTGCCTTTTCCCTTATCAATCCGCAAAGCAACAGCTGCTTTTTTGTTTGCGGCGGCATACTGTAATCAACAGTCTGTCTTGTGACCGAGCTTGCCGGGACATTTCTCTCGCCCATAACCATATTGATAAGTTCCATTGTATATTTCAGCGCTCTGCCGCTGCGCACCCTCATTACAAGAGGTGTTTTTTCATACTGAGTATAGGCGGACATATCATAAAAATGATACTTGTTTTTATTAAACTGTTTTGGATTTAAAGGAAGGCAGACAAGCAGTGTTTTACCTGAAATTTTGATTTTTGCTACCTGAAAGCGCCCGACAAAAAACGAGTCATGCTTCCAGGATACACGGGACTTAACACCGCTATAAGACAGAAGATAATTCTTTATCTCAGTATAATATGCCTGAGACGGATTCTGCGCGAGAATAAGCTTGGCAAGAAAAGATCGGCTGTACCTTACCGCCCTATCATCCCTCTCATTCCATCCGTCTGTCTTATCACCGTCAGAATTCTCCGCACGGTCCCCAACGTTTGCCTCATAACCCGACTCCCCGCCGGTATCGTCAATATCTTCTGTCTCGCTTATCTTTATAAGCCCCATTGCGATAAGCTCCCCGACAGTCTGGTGAGGCATATGGTAGTCCTTGCTCTCGGCATCATCCGAGAGTGGCACGGCGTATTTCTGCATAACCTTGGCAAAAAGCTCCCTCGCATACCTGAGCGCTCTCTCGCTCCTGATACGGATTGCGGCGGGAAGTGCCTTATGTACCGAATACTCCGACATATCCTCAAGACGGTATTTTTTAAGCTCTGGGTCATTTACATCAAAATCGAACAAAGCAATCAATGTCTTGCCCCTCATAATGAGCTTCATACACGCCTTTCTGCCGACGGCAAACAGCTCATGCCTCCATGAAATCCTCGATTTTACCTTGCGGTAGGACAAGGCAAAATTCTTCAGTCTCGTATAATATGTCTGTGAGGGCTCCTGTGCGAGAATAAGCCGTGCGGTAAAGGATTTATTATATCTTATCCGCGGGCTGAGCTCTTCAAGCCTGAGTCGCCGCTGTATCAGCCTGTCGGCAATCAAAGCAACTTCTATCGAGCGAAGAATCTCCGCCTCCTCTGCCGTGCGCTCCCCTGCCTCGCTGTCGGAGGACGGAAAATGAAATGCAAGTTCCGAGGCGCTCGGCGGAATGAGATCCTCGATTATTTGGGGTGTAAGAGGCATATCCGAGGTAAGTCTGTTTATCTCATTATCCTCATCAAAGCCCTCTTTCATATGATATCTGAATAACAGATATTCCATAGCCATTGTGGAATACAGCTCTCGGATATATTCCTCGTCTGCATCAAACAAGCTGTCCTCAACGGTTGTCGAATATCCGCTGTTCTCATATCCCTCAATAAAATTCCAAAGATTAAGGCACTGCCTTAAGTTTTTATTTTTGAGTATCGCATTTGTGCGCATGACGGGCGGGCGGATATAATTCTTGCCCATCTCCTTTACAAAAGAGGACTGCATATATGCATTGCATACATCATATAGCTTTTCTATCCTCTTCCACAAATCCGACTGATAGACATAGTTCTGCGCGACATCCCCGTCGACAGCCCTCTCCTCTATCTCCAAAGAGAAATGCATTTTTGCCTTGATTTCATTATGCTCAAAGGTATTATTGAACTCCACGGATGTGCTTTTCGTATCTGCGCCGTCCCGTTTTGCAATCTGATAACGGCGGCTGACAAATGTATACAGCCTGCTGAGAAGTGTATTTATAAATTTGTTTTCATAGGTTAAGACCGTCTCGTCCCGGAATACGTTAAGCAGCTTTGAGGGCAAAACGTCGTCGCCGTCTACTTTTGATATTAAGTCTGTATGCTGTGACAAATGCTTGATCGAGAGGCTTGAGACACTCTTGGTCAGCTCTATCGGCAGTACCTCCTCGGTCTGCTCAATAAACCTTGCGGGCTTGCGGATAACATCGTCAAGCGCAATCAGCGTATCCTCTATGGCGCTGACCCAGCTCTCGTCAATTGCGCGCAGCATTACTCTTTTGCGAAATTTTACGGATGCATCTCCGCCGCTGAGCGCATCGAATATCTCAGGGTAAAGTCTGAACTCCTTTACCATTGCGCTGACAAAATAGCGTGTATCACGGTAAACTTCGCTTGAGAGCGGCTCTTTGTGATTTTCGGTTTTTTCAAACTCTGTTTGCGCCACGGCAAAACCCCCTCCGTTTTATTCAGATATCAGTATGTCCGCTCAAGGCGAAGCAAGAACTGCGTACATTCAGTCATCCTGCCCTTGCCGAATAGTACATCCATAAAGTTTATAAGTCCCTTTATCTCGTCACGAATAAGCGAGAGATTGAGGCTCTCAAACTTGCGGTAAACCTTTGTTGCAAGAAGATAGTCAAGCGCCTCCGTCTCATCACCGCCGCAGGCAGTATAAACCGGCAAGAATATTTTAAGCTGTTTCATTATACGGTTACCGAACGCCACTCGGAATTTTTCTATAACATAAAGATCAAGCTTTCCGACCTTGTCGAGAATATCCTTGCTGACGGGGTGATCCGCAACAGCCCTGCTGAAGAGCTTTTCAACATAGGAGTAGCTTATCCGCTTTGCCTCTGTCGGCTGCGGCTCAAATTCCACGCCCTTGCTGTCAAGATTTATAACCATAGCACGGTCATATACCTTATCGGATACCGAGAAGGTGGAGTCGTCGTTATTCGCCGTGCCGACATACCACACATTCTGCGGTATGTGAAGAGCGCCGCCGGTAAGATGCTTGGGGTCGCTCTCCCAGGACGACGGAACAAGCTCTATCTTCCACTCTGCAGGGTCCGGCATTTCGAGAATTGACAGCATTTCCGCAAAGTAATACTCAACCCTCGCAATATTCATCTCGTCAAGAACTATAATGTTAATATCGTCATTATATGTAGATTCGTATATACGGCGCAAAACCTCAGTCTCATTGAACTTTTTCGTAAATTCGTTGAAATATCCGAAAAGCTCCGTTCTGTCACGCCATGACGGCTGAACCGAGGCAATGGTGGCATCATTCTGAAAATACTTTCCCATAACATACGGCAAGGATGTTTTACCCGTACCTGAAATACCCTGAAGCAAAATCATTTTTGTTGCGGCAAGTCCGCTGAACATCAAGCGGATCGTCTTTATATCGTAAAAGAGCCGCGACACGTAGCATGCATAATTTCTGATATCCTCACAAATTTCTCTGAGGTCCATGCTTCTGTCATATGACGGAGGTATGTAATATGTGTATTTTTCATCAACGGCATTAAGGCGGGAAAATCTTATACCGGTTATATTAGACTCTGCCTCGGACTCATCCTGCGGTCCTGCCTCATTATCTTCAATTTTCTCCGTATCGGCATTTGAAGAATCCGAAAACAGCTCCCTCATCTGCTCATACGATACTCCGCTGACACCGAGCTTCATCTGAAGCATTTTTTCTTTCTCCGCTGTGAGGCGGATGACATCTCTGTGCAGATCCGCTATTTCTTCAAGCAAATCCTCGCTTGATACAAGCGATGCGCGAAACCTTATATATTTTCTGACAAAGATTATTATCAGGAACAAAAGTCCCGCCCAAACCAAAAGCGAAAGCACAAAGCAAAGCACCGCCAAAATCCACTCCAAGGCGGAAAATGAATTGCTGTACCTTGAAAACTGATCAAAATATGCGCCGAACGAAAATATCTGTCCTATTCCCAAAAAGAAATTGGATATTATCTTCCATATGCCACCGAGCATAGTGGTCATAAATTCATAAAACCAACTCAAAAAATTATCAAGCATATAAACCCGCTTTCTCTTTTCCGACAGAATGGCCTGTCGGAATTTTTAAAAATACCTGCAGCTTTTCGCATTCTGCAAGGATGAATACAAAACCGCATAAGCGGCCCGGCACAATCATAAAAACCGTAAGCCGGATATAAAAACGCCGAAATAATGATATTACAGATAATACCGCACAATTCACGGCTCAAAAAGCAAAGTTAACATAATAACCAACATCAAAATATAAATCAACATTGATTTTATTTTTAAACGAAAAACCTGCTTAAGACTTATGCAACCGGAACTGTGCGGTATTAACTGTATTACTGCTGACTCTTATTGTTACCGCTCTCAGGCTGAGAAGGGTCGGAAGAATCATCTGATTTTTTCAAAGCTTGCTGACGGAGATATTCCTCAATCGCCCTCTGCTTTATAAGCTCCTCATCAGCTGCCGTAATCTTTCTCTTGCCCTGATTTTTAACTGACATAAATACTTTGACAAAAACAAGTATATGGTAGATAAAGAATGCAGTGAGAGGAAGTACAATCACCAAAAGGAAGCCGGTCGGCCGCTGTAAAAAGCTGATAAAGCCTCCGACACCGCCAATCCTGCCGCCGTCCTCTCCGTTTTCACCCCATCTGCAAATCACATACTGCCATCTGACGGGGCTGTCCTCAGCAACATTGGTTGTGGTGTTATCTCCTTTGGTGACATAGCTCTCCACCTCGGATTTTGAGTCATAATTTATTCTTACGATACGGTGAGTATTGATCTCATTAACTCCGTCGCCGTCAAGGTCGGAATAGAAGGATATAACGTCACCCACCTGCATCTCACTCTTTTCAGATGAGGAAAGCATATCGCAAATGAGCAAATCTCCCTTTTTAAAAGTAGGAGACATTGAATCGGAAGATACCGTCAAAAAACATTTTCCGCCTATAGC
The DNA here is from genome assembly GCA_944384515.1 of uncultured Clostridia bacterium. Taxonomy (GTDB): domain Bacteria; phylum Bacillota; class Clostridia; order Oscillospirales; family CAG-272; genus UBA1740. Next base: position 7,910 of record CALWTU010000026.1, on the reverse strand, counting down.
AGGTACTCCGTCCGCATTTGACTGAGCGGCAAGTGCCAGAGTGGTCATGGCGACGGAAAACGCAACAAATATCCAAACAAAAACGTTAAAGCAAATATTCATTATTTTTTTGGTTTTTTCATTCATAAGTTTATACCTTCCTGCAATTTACACTAAAGGAAAATCCTGCATTTTTATGTACAGTATAACAAAAAATTAATATTTCGTCAAGATTAATTAACAAAAAAATCACGAATACAGCTTTTATATTGACATATTTATCAGATGTTTGACAAAAGAAATAAGCAGTATTTTCAAAGTAACAAAGTCTTGCGCTTTAAAAATCGGTTTTCTGTGTATCATCGCTCTTTTTGTATCCCGCCTTTCCGAGCGGATACAGCCCTCAGAAAAGGCGGGATGTTCGGTCCGACGAAAATCTCACCGTCTGACCGATTGTATTTAAGTTTTTCGCTCAAATGTATCGGAGCGTAATATCAGGACAGCCTGAAATTAACTCCATGAACCGTTCTCGAGTGAAGATGTAAATCCTATCTCGATTGAGAGCTCCTCTACATTGATTGCGTTTGTGTTGTTTGCATTACTGTCCTGACCTTCATACCAGATGAAAATGTCAATCTTCTGTCCGCTTGCGCTTACGGAAGTTGTATTATCAATAAGAATACCGTCTGTGTTTCCTACATCTGCAACATCGACAACAGTCGCACTGCCGGCAACACCTGTCTGACTGCCGTCATCAACACCTGCTATTTCTGTGAGGCTTGCAATGGGCTTGCATGATTCGTCAAAGCCTGTGGGAGCAAATATAATTGTTTTGCCGCCGCACACAATCGCAACACGAAGAGCTTTGGTAATCGCAGCATCTGCAACTGCTGACATATCCTTGTCAATTATCTTAAGGGAGCTGACGTAAAGACCGTAAACCTCGTTACCTGCCTCCGCGCTCTTTACATAAACGGTTTTCTTAACGGCGTAAACTTCCTCGCCCTCACCGTCTGTCAAAAGTCCGTCCACACCGAAGTCTGTGAGCTGCTGGAATTTTGTAGCATTCGCATTTCCGGGTGTCAGGTTTGCACCGCCTGTTACGGGATCCACATTATTGTTAAGCAGATCCACGGGAGCGTACCAGTTTATGGTATTTGTGGTTGATGCGGGATAGAGTTTCTGTGCCTCGCCCATACCGAGGTCTACAGCAGCAGAATATGAGCCGTCCTGCTCTGTGCTTATCACAAGTGATTTCGGAACAACTGCCGAAACCTCCATTCCGTTTGCGGAAACAGTGGTATTCATAGTAAACCATGCGTAAGTGGATGTGCCTAACAGTACTGCGGAAATAAGCAGCAGACAAATGGCAGGGATCAGTTTCTTTGATGATTTCATTTGTTTTTCTCCTTTTTTAAAATGTATTTATATATTTGCTTATTTATATTTCAGCCGCAATGCGGCAAAATATCACTGTGTTTTCACTCCTCGGCTTCATTTCGGATAACCGACATTGTCATATCAATTTTAAACTTACCGCCGATCAGCGGATCCTGACAGTCGGGGTCATTTCCCTCAAGCCAAATAACAATTGTGTATTTTGTAACATCTCCGGGCTCAAAATTTTCGATATCCGTCTCCACTATAATGGTTTCGGTCTTGAATTCCACGGTCCCGGGCTCCGGTCCGCTGCCGTCCGAGGCGGTTCTGGCATATGTCAGAGGTTCTCCGTTGACATAAAGGCGCACCCTTATCGCTTTTTCGATATCCCGTGTCATATTTGCTATGTATATCTGATGACGGTATGTTACGGTGGCGGTGCCCGCATTCATACAGTAAAAAGTATATGCGGCATAATTTTCTCCGTTATGCTCCCCGTTTATCATATCCAAATCTGTGGGAAGCGTGTTGCCGTCAATATTTGTAATATCTGTCGCCGCCTTGATGTTAAGGCGTGATGTTTTTTCGTAAAAATCAGGCGTTGTTGAGAGCGTCAGAGCATATTTCATCGAGTCGTACTTCTGCACCGTTACCGTAAAGCTTCCGTACTTGCTGTAAAGCACCGAAACAACATAAACTATCACAAGACTCATTGCCACAACGCTCATAATCGCAGGAACTATCCGCATAAATATCCGATATTTACGGACCTCTCCCGCGGTTCTTCTTAAGCTGACTTTGATCTGCTTCATAACCACTCTTCACTTTCTTCTTGTAAAAGAAGGATCTGATCTGCGCTCATTTCCCTCTCGCTTTTTGATATACCGATAACTCCGAGCCGTCCTAAAGTGCGCAGCTGTTCACTGTCCGGCGCCCCCTGCGCAATGACTTCGGTTCCCATGCTTCTGAGGTACCCTATCAGCGACGGTATCAAATTCGGCTTGCCCCTGTCAGATGTCAGCGCGGTCGTTTGCGGATCAAGAATGACATAGTCGGAGTTTATCTCGGAAAGGCGCATAATCGGACTTTTCATTGACGCGCTCAAACGTATTATTATACCGATACCGCACAGCCTGATCTCCTTTACAGCCTGCAGCGTATACTGTGATTTTGAACTCAGAAGTTTATCCGAAAACTCAAGGCACAGCCCCTTTGGAATTTTCATCCCGGCTTTTTCAAAAATCTCTTTTATTCTCTTATATCTGTCAGGCAACTCGGCAAACGCCGCCGGGCAGTGCACGGATACAAATAAAAATTTTTTCTCCGCATCATGAAAGCGGTGTATCTGTTCCGCCGCCTTGACTATCCCCCATTCCGCAAGTCTGATACCCGTCTCGCTCGTATCCGAAACCTCGGAATACAAATCCTCCTCTAAGCTTCCCAAATCCAAGCTGTTTACGGTAATTTTCGAGCGATACGCAACCGCCTTATCATCCGTACAGCCGCGAACAGGCAAAAAGGTCATGACAAGCGGTTCAATACCCGATTCAACAGTCTTTATGACTGACTCAGCAATTTTCATATAATTCCTCTCTTCGCTACATTAACAAATCCCGATCGCAAAACAAAAAGTCAGCCCGTGCTATCCACTTGTTCCATGAATGCAACTGGCTGACTCATAAAGTCCCTTTAGCTTTGCGTCGCCGCCTCTCGACGGGTTTGCCAAATATTGTATTAAATTATTGAAAATAAATTTTTTATGTAAAATTTGGGAAATGCTGACTTATTGTAACATATTTTACTCCACGCTGTCAATAGGAATTTTAAATTTTTTTACAGTTCGCTTACAACAGCTATGTTACTATCTAAACTGCATACGAGATTTTTGCCGAGCCTTTTTGCCATTATCAAGCCGTCGTCCGCAAGATGAATCTGTTTTGCAAGCGAGAAATCCTCTGACCATTCGACCCATGATATGCCGATGCTTATCGATATTTTGTTTCCTCCGATATTGACCTCGGTTTTATTAACCTTCTCGCGCATCCTCTCTGCCAAATCCGAAAAATCTTTTTTAGTGTAGTTTTTAACAATCGTGATAAATTCTTCTCCGCCCCATCTGCACATAGTGAACTCACCTGTATTATCGAGGGCCTGCGCAATTATTTTCAGAATTTCGTCGCCCTTGATATGTCCGTATGTGTCATTTATTTTTTTGAAATCGTCAATATCCGCTATCAGAACACCTACCGTGTCCCCCCTCGAAATATCCGACTCTACCTTCTCTACATAAGTATTGAACCAAGTTCTGTTATGCAGTCCGGTCAATATGTCATAGTTCATGGCAGTTTCAAATTTATTCTTAAGTCCGAGCATGTGCTTATACGAGCACGAACGGCTGACCTCGAGAAAAAAGCCGATAACCGACGCTGTCGTATACAAAATAGGAAAACGCATGAGAAATGAATGTGTATAGTCCGCCTGAACCAGCCTCTGTCCTATGGGAAAGAAAAACAGAAACACAAGCTGTAATATCGCGGCAAGGTTGTATATTGAGCCTAACTTCAATCCGAATGTTATGCACCCGCTTATGGCAAGAATAACTACCCATATCGCGCTGAACCCTTCTGTTCCGCCGTGAACCACCAAGTACAGAAAAAAGGTTTCAAGAATAATGCTTGTGACAACATATGAGAGCAGATTTAATTTTTTTATTATGCCGAGAACTATACAGTATATCAAAGTTACCGTTCCGAAAGCGAGTGTTGCAACAGCAAGCTCATATTTTTCGGTAACGATATTCATAATGCACATAAAAAGAGAAACCGCCGACAAACAGTAAAATACAACCAATATCGTATGATACCTTCTGTATTCTTCACTCTCTATTTTTTTGGTATATTCTTCAATTTTTCTCATGAAAAAACAATTCGGCTTTTCTTTCAAAATCAAGTCTCCTTTCTTTTTCTTAGATCACATTGCACCGTAAACTGTCAGTCTCTCATTTATTTGAAATAAAACACCCGTCAACAGCCCCCCTGAGCATCATATGCTTTATTTCATATATTTTTCGCTGAATTTTTCGCTGTCCATGGGTTTCTCATAAAAATAACCCTGTCCCTGATCACAGTACAAAGACTTCATCATCTCCATATTTTCGACTGTCTCTATTCCCTCCGCAACGGTAGTTATACCGAGATCCTTAGCCGCAGCCAGAATCTGGCGAAGTATTATTTTCTGCCGCTTTGCCTCATCTCCCGTGAACTTGTTGAGAAATCCCCTGTCAAGCTTCAGCTCGTCAATTCTGAGCATGCCGAGCATATTGAGAGAAGAATATCCGCTGCCGAAATCATCCATAGATACTCTAAAGCCCCTCGACCTTAGAGAGTCTATCTGTTTTCTCAAAAGCATAATATCGTCTGTCTGAGTTCCCTCAAGAATTTCAACAGTTATAAGAGATGGCGGTACACCGTATTTTTTCGTCAAGTTTTCAAGGTCCTTGGGATAATTCAAATTGGATAAGAGCAGTCTTGACTGGTTTACCGAAATCGGTATCGGCTTGATCCCTGCGTCCATCCATTTGCGGATTTGCTCGCACGCTCTCTCAACCATATACATATCAAGCTTTATGCAAAATCCGTTGCTCTCAAACAGCGGAATAAACTCATTCGGATAACGGAATGTTCCGTCAGGCTTTTGCCAACGCACCAAAGCCTCCGCACGCACAAGCTCATTTGTGCTCAGATCGAATTCGGGCTGAAGGAAAAGTTTGAATTCTCTGTTCTCAAGACCGATATTCATATAACTTTCAATTCTGTTTTTGTGCCTTATCTCATCATGCAGTTCCTTGTTATAAAAGGCAATATACTCATGCTGAACCGTTCTTATGCTTTGCAGTGCGATTAATGCATGTTCCTTGTCCTTTCTCACCGCAATTCCGCAATAAAAGCCTATGTCGTAACTGTACTCTCCGTACGAGAGCGATGTGTTTCTTATATACGAAACGATCTCTCCCATTCTCCTTCTCAGAACCTCTTCGTCTGTGTCCTTAAGAAAAATATAAAACAGATCCCCCGCATCACGGCAAAAAAACTCACCCTCTTTGAGATTATCCTCAATCACACTTTTGACAAAACTGAGTACTTTATCTCCTCTTTCCCTTCCGAAAAGATCATTTATACCTTTAAAGTTATGTATATTCAGAGCTGCAACGCTGTATTCCGATGTTTCCTTTATCGCATACTGAAAATCTTCATCAAACTTAAATGTATTGTCCGCACCCGTCAATGCATCAAAATATGCCACATGCAACAGTTCATTTGATTTAATCTTATAAATTCTGTATCCGAAAAACAACATAAACACCGCTATGGATATTACGAAAAACAACAGCGCAACAACCACTCCGATAAATGTCTCGCCCAAAGCCGACGAACCCATATATGTATTTGCACAAAACAGATTCCAGTCATTAATACCGAGTGAATCCACATAGAAAATATAGTTGTGCCGTCCGCTTGAAAACTCGCCGAAAATACTCTCTCCCTGATTTAAAGCAATCTGTGTATCCCGCTTTGTTTGCTCTGACAAATAGTGTCCGTCAAAAATACTGTCTAACCGCTCATCAACTATGGTATTTTCAGACCTGACCAAAAATTTTCCGGATGAGTCTATCAGATGAATGTAACCGCTTCCCGAAAGGACCGTATTTTCATTTGCCATCTCCGTGAAAAAATCAATATTGTCCGCCGCAGAAAGCACTCCTATGATTTCACCGTTTTTGTATACCGGCACAGAATAAACAAATACTTTCTCATTGTATATCAGGCTTGTAAACATTCCGGAAATGGTATTTTTGCCCGTAAATGCTTCCCTCATCGCATTGACCGCCTCGGGATGGCAATCACTGTATGTAATATCGTCAATAGTGCCGTAATCCGGCGCGTTGATAATTCCCGTACCGTCGCTGCGAATGTAAAGCATACTTATAAAATCATTTGCCTGGTTAGTCGAACTCATTATTTCCACAAGTTTTTCGTTTGAAGAGGCGATATCGCTGACCTCATACGCTTTTGCAAGCGTCGTCAGAATCTGCATGGTTGTATCTACTTGATTTAAAATTCTGTCTCTGTATTCAGCCGTTTCAAGCTGCATCTGTTTTCTTTCGTAATCGCGTGAGGAATTCAGAAGATATGCCAAAAACGCCGCCGCCGTCGAAAACAAAATTAATGTTACGGTGACCACTGCCACTGTCATAATCATAAACTTTTTCTTAAGCCCGTCTCTGTACATAAAATGCCCCCTGATTTACAAATGGAAATCTAAGAAAACTGAAATGTCACTTTAATTTTACTCAAAAATCAAGTATATAGTACGCAGATTATAGCACAATTTTCCAAAAAAATCAATACTTTATTCCTTTTTCGACAATTTTCATCTGTTTTCTCACAAAAATCTAAAGCATCACACAAAATTTTTTTAAAACCTCTTGACTTTTGAAATTAGAATGATTATAATATATTTAGAATTATTCTAATTTCGAGGTGAGCGCGTATGACAAAATATGAAAAGAAAATCTATGATATTGTGAATGCCTCACGCAAACATTTGACAGCTGATCAAATTTACACAGAACTCAAAAAGGAGTATCCTGCGGTTTCCCTTGCTACCGTGTACAACAATTTAAGCAAGCTTTGTGATACAGGCCTAATCCGAAAAGTGACATTGGAGGATTCACCGGATAGGTATGACAGAACTGAAAAACACGATCATCTCATATGCCAAAAGTGCGGAAAACTATCCGACATTTGTCTTGATGATCTGACTCATCAGTTAAAGACACAGCTCGGGGACAATTTTTTGTCCTATGATCTTAAAGTCTTTTACATCTGTCCCGACTGCCGCAAGAGAAGCTCATCAAAAACAACTGTTTAACTGCTGAATTTAAGCCCAGGCACATTTATATTCTTATTCACCATGCGGGAAAACCCGTAAACATATAATTTTAAGGAGGATTTTATTATGAGAAGCATTACCAAATTAGACCTGCAGTATGCACACAGATTTTACGGTTTCAAAGGCGAGGCGCAGTATCTGCACGGTCATACGGGCGTTTTGACCATTGAGGTAGAGGATTCGGTAGAACCCGGCGTCAACATGGTATTCCCCTGCAACGAAATCCAGAAAACCGCTTGGGAGGTTTTGAAAAACTTTGACCATGCGCTTATCTTAAGAGAGGACGATCCGCTCCTTCCTGCTATTCTTGATGTATATGAAAAGCAGGGCATCAAAGACGGTGCTCCGCAGAATAAAATGAAAGGACCCGCTTTCAAAACCGAACTTGCAACCGCATATCCCGACTGCCGACTTGTTGTGACCAAAGAGACAATGACAGTAGAAGGAATGATCAAGATTGTATACGACCTGCTCAAGGACAAACTCAATATTGCAAAAATCACCTTTACCAGCGGTGTAAATGCCGCTTGTGCGGAATTTACGACCAATAACAAGATTGACCGCTGCCCTCTGTGCGGCATTGCATTAAACGAGAAGGG
>CALWTU010000025.1 GCA_944384515.1 uncultured Clostridia bacterium | reverse complement strand
AATCTCAAAAAGGTTTATTTTTATAAAAATGCATGAAAAGGGATTTTACTGTGTTTGCAGGATCTAAAAGTCCTCAAAATCCGATTTTATGAGGTGTTATGAGTATCATGTTTCTTTATTAAAAACGAAATTCATGTTTTTAATATTGACAAACAAACTTTTTTGTGCCATAATATGAATAACAAAAACAATATTTATGTAATTAATGAGGTTGCAATGAGATTATTAAAAATCAGAGCAACGGGATTGCCGTTGTTTGATAAAGTTTGCGAGATTGATTTTGTGGCATCGCAAAGAGTTTCTTGTGACGATGCGGAAAAAATGAATTTGATTTTTTCTAAAGGTTCTAAAAAATACTATTCAAGCAATGTAATATCCTTCATCGGAATAAACGCATCCGGTAAAACAACTATTCTTAAATTAATTTCATTTGTTTGCAAAATGTTAAATAATGAAGGTATAAACCATATTTCTTGCAATGAGATTATTGACGGGATGCAAGAGGATGGCGAAGTTGTTTTTGATACCTATTTTAATGTCGAAAAATACATTTATCTTCTGCAAACTCACATTGTGAAGGAAAAAACGGGATTTGCCATTAAAGATGAATTTTTAAAAGTTAAATCTTTTGATAAAGTCAAAAACAAAGCGGATATATTTGAGTTTGACGATGCGAAAACCGTACTTGTTCGTAACAGTAACGAAGCATTCCTTCTTGACGATGTCAGCATAATAGTTGCTTGTAATAAAAAAATCAAAGATCCTCTGTTTTTTACGGAAATGCTCGAATATACAAACATAAACCGATTGAGTATATCTGAGGATTGTCCGCCCGAGCTGATTGCGTTCTTTGATCCGGGTGTTGAATATTTGCATATAAGGAATAACGTTAAAGATGTAGATATCTGTTTGAAATTCAAGGGTAAAGATGAAATTGTATTAAACCAATTTCAGGAGTTGAATCGCTATCTTTCTTCAGGAACCATCAAGGGTATCAATACCTTCTTGAAAGCGATCAAAACCTTTGAGGTTGGGGGATATCTGATAGTTGATGAGATTGAAAATCATTTCAATCATGAAATTGTTTCAACCTTGATTCGCTTTTATTTTGATGAAAAAGTAAACTCTCACGGCGCAACACTGTTATTTTCGACTCATTATGCGGAAATTCTTGATGAATTTGAACGCAACGACAATATTTATATTGTTCGTAACCGCAAAGGAATTACAGCCGAAAACCTTTCCTCTATCTTAAAGCGCAACGATGTCAAAAAGAGCGAAGCATATGAAAGCGGTTTGCTGGAAGGCACGGTTCCGATGTATGATGCTTATATTGACCTTAAGAAAAGTATCATCCATTCACGGCAGGAGGATAGAGGATGAAACTTTCAAAATATATCGCCTGCATATGTGAGGGAACAGCGGAGCAAGTCATTATGGATTTGCTCCTCAACGATGACCGTCTGAAATTCACTTACGAAAATCTTCTTGAAGGCAAACTTCTGCGTTGCAGAAAGGCGTATAATTTTGAACGACTTTACTTGAGGAAGGGATTCACCGAAGGTATTACAATTCTTCGAATATTGGATTCGCGCAGGGAGCAGTTCAAATTAAGCAAAGCATACATACACAAAGTTAATGTTATTAATATCATAACGGCACCTGAAATCGAGATTCTTGTTATTTTGAAAGAAGGAAAATATAAAGAGTTTAAAAAAAGCAGAAAAAAGCCGAGTGAGTTCTGCGCCAGTGATTTACGTCTGTCAAATGTCAAAAGCGAAGAGTTTATCAGGTCATATTTTAGAGATACAAATCTGCTTGTCGATGCAATTGTTGAATACAGAAGAGTGTCAAATGTGAAGAATGGTGAATACTCACTCGCAGATTTGCTGAAAAACAATTAATGCGTTACTGTTTCAAGCAAAAACAAATTGTGTTCATGAAAACAAATAAAATGAAAAGTCGGAATAGGATAAAGAACATAATAACTTCAATAAACAAAAAATTACAGATCCGAAAAAACTGCTCTCCGGCACCGTTTTGTGTGTCAGAGAGCAGTTTTTATAATGGCTTGTTCTCAACAAATCAAGGCAAAACCGAATATTTTTCCCCGAGTTCGGCAAGCCTTGCGAGCGCCTCATCCTCGGAGGTCGACGGTATAAACTCCGCACCGATAAAGCCGTTATAGCCGCACTCCGACAAAGTCCTGAATATTCCGTCAAAGTCGACCGTGCCGCACCCCGGCTCATGCCTTCCCGGTATGTCCGCAATATGTATATGTCCCGTCAGCGGTATAAGATTTGTCATATCACTAAGGCAAAAAGCGTTTTCCATGTGCTGATGGTAGAGATCAAAGAGAAGCTTTATATTGGGTGAGTTTATGTTTTTTACGATTTTCGCGCACTCACGCACATCGGGCAAAAGATACTCTTTTCTTTCCTTTCTGTTTATCGGCTCGATAAGCAGTGTTACCCCCGCCTCCTCGAAAAGTCCCTTTACACCCTCCAAGCTTTCATAAACTCTTGAGATCTGCACCTCATACGGCACGCCGCACACAGAGTCACCGACTGTCGCAATCAGTGATTTTGCGCCGAGCTTTTTTGCCACCTCAAGCGACTGCACCGTGATTTCGGCGAGCAGTTCCCGACAGTCCGAGTTGAGCATATTTCTGCCGATTCTCTTCATTATATTTTCGTCGGGGCTGTCAAGGCAGAATGTCGAGAGGTCCATGCCGCACTCATCCATTGTCTCTTTGATTTTTTCGGTGTCCTTCGTCCCCCACCTCCAGAATTCAAAGGTGTGAAACCCCATCTCTCTTATTTTTTTGAGTTTTTCCGAAAACGGCATTTTGCCGTACATAATATCTGCGCATATACTGAATTTCATGCTCCGCACTCCTTTAAGCATTCGTTGAGCTTTGCCACGCCGTCTTTTATTTTCATGTTGGGCTTGAAAACGCTCGATGTCCCTACAACAAGCACATCGGCACCGGCATTATACATTTTCGGCGCATTCTCAAAGCTGCAGTTTCCGTCTACCTCGATCATCAGTTTTCCAAGCTGTTTTTCGTCAATCATTTTTCTCATTTTTGAGATCTTTTCAAAGCTTCCGCTGACTATTTTCTGCCCGGCAAATCCGGGATTTACGCTCATAATCAGCACCATGTCAAGCTCGGCGAGTATTTCTTCAAGTACAGACACGGGAGTTGAGGGATTTAGCGCCACGGACGCCTTTGCGCCACGCTCCTTTATCATGCTCACCGCCCTTTGAATATGTGGGGTGCTCTCATAATGAACGGAGATTATGTCACCCCGTCTTATATCGAGTTTTTCAATAATGCTTTCGGGATTTTGCGCCATAATATGGTAATCATACGGAAGGGAAGTTGCCCCCCTCAGTTTGTTCAGAAATTCGGGAGCAAGCATGAGGTTTGGTACAAAGTGATTGTCCATAATGTCGCAGTGCAGGTATTTTATACCCGACTCCTCGATCTCCGAGAGCGCCTTTTGCATATTGAGAATGTCGGCGCACATAATCGATGCGGAGAGCTCCGCACTCCGCTTTTTTGAGAGAGGTACAAACGCCGCACCATAAAGCGGAGAGTTCTCGCCGAGTGCCGCACGGGATATTTTCGGCAGTTTTCCGGCGCTGTAACAGCGGCTCTTTATGTACTCGATAAGCGGATTCAGATACAGTTTTTCCTGTGCGGAAAGCCCTCCGCTGAAGAGCAGACAGTCGGGGGAGAGAAGATTTATTATCGAGATAAGTCCGTCGCCAAGCGCCCTTACCGCTTCCTCTATCCGCACCCGTGCGGCGTTATTTCCACTCTCACATTCCGAAAACAGGTCTGCCGCCCGCTTGCCTTCTCCGAGCAGCTCCTCCGCTGTGATGTCAAGGCCGCCTCCCGCACAGTACTTTTCAAGACAGCCGACCTTGCCGCAGCCGCATTTGCGGCTGCCGTTTGACACGGGCAAGTGTCCGAGCTCCCCGGCACAGCCGAGTGCTCCGTTATAAATCCTTCCGCCGATGACAATTCCCGTGCCTATCCCGGTGCCGAGCGTCACGCATACCAAGGTCTCTGCTCCGACACCGCCGCCGCACAGATACTCTCCCCACGCGGCGGCTCTTGAGTCCTGCACAAGCGTCACCGGCACGCCGAGCTTCTCCTCAAGCAGCAGTGCAATATCCTCTCTTATAAGGCTTGTGTTCGGCACCTTGATTGCTCTTTTGCCGTCGGCACTCACCGTTCCCGGTATGCCGACGCCGCAGGAAAGTATATCCCCGTGTGAAATTTTACACTCACGGCAGAGCGCATCCACCTCGTTTTTTATAAACTGCGCCGTATCCTCTATGTCTTTTAAATAAGATTTTCTGCTCGAAAGCAGACACTTGCTCTCGGCGTCAAATATTCCCGTGTTTATCTTGGTTGCGCCGATGTCAACTCCGATTTTGTACATATGTACCTCTTTCTGCCGATTTCGGAGATGTCGGGCGTTTTATTTGCCCGCCGCCTCTCTCTCAATCTCGCTTATCATATCCAGCCGTCTCTGATGCCTTCCGCCCTCGTATTTGGCACTCAAAAACGCCTCAACTATCATCTCGGCCTCTCCCGTACCTACCACCCGTGCGCCGAATGCGAGCATATTTGCGTTGTTATGCTCTCTTGCCAGCCTTGCGCTGTACGGCTCGGAGCAAACAACCGCGCGTATGCCGGGTATTTTATTTGCCGCAAGTGATATGCCCACCCCCGTGCCGCAAATAAGTATTCCGAGCTCGCATTCTCCGCCCAGCAGCCGCCTTGCGGCGGCCTTTGCGTAGATCGGGTAGTCGGTGCGCTCCTCGCTGTCTGTGCCGACATTGATTACCTCATACCCCTTATTTTCAAGATATGCCGTAATACTGTTTTTGAGTCCCACGGCTACATGGTCGTTTCCTATTACTATCTTCATTTTACGCCTGCTCATTCCGTATCCCAAAACGCATTTTCTTGCGTGTGATTGATACTCCGTATTCTTTTAACCCTTATTCGGTTATGTAGGGCTCACCCTCTGTCTTTGTCCAGTCAACAAGTGATTTCATATGCTTTCCGTATTTTGTCACAAGCTCGCCCTGCGCCTCGTCAAATCGGGTGATGGGATATATCTTGGTCGGAATATGTCTGAAATTCCACCTGCCCTCGCACAAAAGTTCGATTGCCCTCCTGCACGCCTCTATGTTGAGCTCCATCTCTCTCGGATGTGTGCTTAACATATCAATGGCTTTTACATTCAGCTGTTCGACATTTACGAGCCGCTTTTCTCCCGTGTGATATGCACCGACGGCAATCTGTCCGCACATTCTTGTCATGTTGATAGCCAAATCCAGAGACTCGTTTGTCTCCGCCCACTCCATTACAAGCTTCAGTCCTCTCTCTCCCTTTTCGGTCTGCTCTGAGAGGTGGTCGTTGTGGTCGGTCGAGACGGTCAGGTATTTCGCCGGCAGCTCGTCGGGGGTGTAGACTTCGGCGGCACCGAATTTTTTGGCATCCTCAAGGCACTCACGCCTGATGTCTACCGCCACAACATGCGCACCCCTCATCGCCAACAGGCTTATAGCTCCGCAGCCCATGTATCCGCAGCCGACAACCGCAACCTTGTCTCCGACAACGGGTATTCTTACCTTGCTTACTGCACTGATAAGACAGGACAGCGGCTCGAGAACAGCCTCCTCGTCAGAAAGACAGTCGGGAATTTTAAACAGGCATTTTTCAAGTGCGAGCACATACTCAGCATTTCCCGAAAACAGTCCGCTTACACGGTCTCCCACCTTAAAGCGCTTTACATTTTTGCCTACTTTGTACACGACTCCGACAGGCTCGTGACCAAAAGTCATTCCCGCCTCGGCGGTAGACCAGCCGTAATGCTCGGATCTGCATACGCCGCAGTATTTGAGTTTTACGATAACCTCGTCGTCTCTTTCGATGACGGGCATGGGTACTTCTTCAAGTCCGCACTTTCCGGGCCCGAATGCAACTAATTTTTTCATAATATTTCTCCTTTTTTTGATTTTTCGGCTTTCTCTTGTGAGTTCATTTTAGCATACACTCATGTGAAAGTACATGTATTTTTTGTGGAAAAATATTGACAATTCAGACTTTTTCGTGTTACAATGGTTAAAATTTCAGAGTGTTTTCGGAGGTTTTCAGAATGAATGTCAGGTTCTGCAACAAAACAATTACTCCCATAAAATCCTGCCATATGCACTCTCACGACTGCTGGGAGCTCATTTTGCAAACAGATGGACATGTAAAATCGGTGATAAACGGCAAAGCGTACGACATTTGCGAGGGAGATATCATTATTATACCGCCGAATGTGCCGCATGACGGGCGCTCGGATGTTTTGTATTCGGATATGTTCGTTCAGTGTGAAAATATGTATTTTACCGATGTGACCGTTCTTCACGACTACGACGGCGGCGTTCTTTCGCTTATGAATCTGTTGCACAAAACGTTTACCGAAAAGGATAAGAATTATTCTCTGATCTGCGACAGTCTCTTTAACTCAATATCCGCATACCTTGATAAATATTTCAACTCCGAATATAAATTCAGGTTTGTAAACGAGCTGAAAAACAAGCTGTACCTCAATATTTCAAACAGCTCATTCAGCATTGCCGCCGCTGTGGAAGAGACAGGGTTCAATGCGGATTATGTCAGGCGGTGCTTTAAAGAAGAGATGGGGGTAACCCCTCTTGAGTATTTTATCGGCATGCGCCTCGGTTATGCAAAGGAGCTGTTGGTACAGCAGACATTTGTCAGCGTTGCGGATGTCTCGGAAAAATGCGGCTTTAACGACTCGTTCTATTTCTCAAAGCTGTTCAAAAAGCATCTTGGCACATCTCCCCTCCGTTACCGTCAGCGCTGTCTCGCCGATACCGCAAAAACCGCCAAGGACAGAGAACGGTAAAGAAGAGCACAGCGTAGCCGCGCTTGCCGCAAAATCGCCGCCGATAAAATAAAAAAAAGACCGAAAGCGCAAATCAGTCACAAGCTTATAGCAAATATAATTTTATATTATAAGTTATTTCTCAACAGTCCGGAGCATTCGCAATTGTTTGTACTCATACCCTGAGCTTTTCAACCTTTATTTTGCATTTTTAAGCTTTTAAATTGTTTTGTACTGTTGAAACTATATTTTAAACTACGAGCTTTCAAAACTATTTATTTGCCCGTCTTAAGTCTTGAAAGCTCTCTTTCCGTACTCGTGGGGGCAGTGCAATCCGCATTCCGCAATTTTAGAAACAGCGGGGCGACGGTGCCGTTTGCCGTCACTTTGCCGTACAGTGTGGTATGGCGCTTTACCGTGCTTTGCAGTATTCGGATCAAAGGTGTCCGTGCGGGAGTGTCGGATCCATCGGCGGCTGTTTTTCAAACTTTGTTTTAAGCTCGTATACCTCGCCGCTCTTTGCGCTGTCAAGCACGCCTTGCATTATCTCAAGCACGTGCAGCGTCTGGTGCCGGGACGCTCTTGCGGGGCGCTTTTGCTCGATTGCCGCCGCCATATCGTCAAGTCCGAGACAGCGGGAGTTCTCGCTGTAGTCGAATGTCATCGGGTGCATTTCCGTCTTGCCGGTCTCACCGTTAAAAAATTCTATTTCGCCGCAGAAATAGTTCGGGTCGGGTACATACATTGTGCCCTTGGTACCGTAAATCTCAATTCTCGTCTGCTTTGACTGATAAACATCAAATGAGGTCAGAAGGGAAACGGTTATACCCGAATCAAGGTTAATAAATGACTCAATGTGGGTGGGCGTGTTAACTTTTATTATCTCGCCCTCGTGCGGCTTTGCGGTGATAAGTCTTGTGTCAAATGTGGTGTGTGCGTAACCGAATACGCTCTTTGCGCCGCCGAGCAGGTTTATCATTGCGGTTATGTAGTACGGTCCCATGTCAAAGAGCGGTCCGCCGCCGTACTGATAGTAAAAGTCAGGGTCTGGGTGCCATGACTCCACACCGTGGCTTGTCATTACAAATCGTCCGCCCACAGGCTTTCCGATAAGACCGTCCTCTATAAGCTTGCGTGCGGTCTGTATTGCCGCACCCATAAATGTGTCCGGCGCACCGCCGAGGTACAGACCCTTTTCTTTTGCGATCTCGCACAGCTCAAGACCTTCCTTGAGGGAAGCCGCAAGCGGCTTTTCAGAATATACATGCTTTCCGGCGAGCAGTGCCGCCTTTGTTACATCATAGTGCTGATAGGGGCGTGTCAAATTAATTACAATATCTATCTCCTTGTCGGCAAACATGTCGTACATCGTGTCGTATATTTTCTCAATGTTGTATTTTTCCTTCGCTTCCTCTGCACGGGACCTGATAAGGTCGCATACTCCGATAAGCTTTACATCACGGAACACCTCAGAAAAGTTCTTAAGATATATTCCGCTGATGCATCCTACTCCGACCATTCCTACCTTTAACATACTAACCTCCGATAAATGTTATTTTAAAAATATGTAAACTTTACTTTGCGTTTTTAGTTTATTTTTCGGCACAAAATGTGCTCCTCTGTACTCTCACGACAGCCGCCGTACCGCCCCGTGTCTTGTTTTCTGACAAGCGGTTTGCTTTTGTTTTTCTTGTGTGCGGTGCGTGTAAAATATAAGCCGGTGATGAGCTTTGTATCAGAACATTTTCTTCTCGCTGTCGTACTTTTCGGGAGAGAGCGAGTGTTCTTTTGCATATTCTTTTCCGCCGATTGCCCACATCATGCCGCGCAGCATCAGCACCTCGGCTGTCGGGGATTTGTCAAACACGTCGTCGTGGTGTCCGAGCGAGTTGTAGAATACTCTGCCGAGTCCCCAGTATTTTGTCCATATTACAGGCATGTCGACAGGCTTGTTTGCGCTGTGGTAGTATGTCACCGACGGAAATCTCGTTGAGGCAAGCACCTCGACCGCCGGGTCGATATGCAGATAGTAATGCTCCGAGCACACCTCAAAATCCTCAAGTCCCTCGACTATCGGGCTTGAGCCGTGTCGGATGTTGACCGTATAATTTACTCCGTCTCCTCCGGGGTGTGACACCCACTGACCGCCGCATATAAACTGCCACATCGTGCTCTCACGGAATGCGTCGCACATTCCGCCGTGGCATCCGGCAAGCCCCGTGCCTCGGCTTACGGCATAGGAGACATTGTTCACTCTCTCTTTTGTGATGCTGCTCATTGTGCAGCAGGGAACAATCAGATCGTATTTTGACAGCTCTTCAAGATTGTCAAGACACTCAAGTCCGTCAAAAATATCAACCTCTGCTCCCTCGCCCTCAAGCAACCTCTTAAATCTTTTGCTTACAAGCCGGGGCTCGTGGCCGTCCCATCCGCCCGTAAATATCAATGCTTTCTTCATAAAAATTCCCCTTTCAAAACAGCTTAAAATCTTAAAACCGACTTTGTAATCCCACTCTCAACAGTCATAGCCGCTTTCGCATATCAAGCGTCCGACGCCCACGGCACACAGGCATATTTTTCAGCCTCGGCACCGTGGCTCCACCGTCGGTATCCGGCATTTTTTCATAAACCGTCTTACAGTTAAAGTTTATAATTTTTGTCTTGAAATTAAAAGAAATAAGCGGTATAATTATAGACAAAAGTTCAGTTTTCGGAGGAAGTATGTTTTACGAAAAGCAACACTCAATAGAAAAGGATTATCTGTACTTCGGCTCACGAGGACAAACCGATCTAAACTTTCCGATGCATATTCACAAAAGCTTTGAGGTCGTGTCCGTGTTTGACGGCGAAATCGAGGTCAGGATTGAAAACATGATGTTTTCCGCCAAAAAAGGACAGGTCGTGCTGATTTTTCCGAACCAGCCGCACGCCTATGTCACAAGGGTGCACAGCCAAACACGAATTATGCTTTTTTCCGAGGAGCTGCTGAGGGAACTTTACCGAGAGTTCAAGGGCGGAGCAGTGCATTACCCCGTGATAACATATAATAGACAAAACTTCATAGAAAAGATTGAAAAGTCGACACAAAACAGAATGCGTGTGCTCTCCTATCTCTACCACATGGCGTCATACTATACCGAAAACCCGCCGTACAGCGGCTTCGGGCAGTACAGAGACGAGCCGATATACAAATTTCTCGACTATATGGAAGAGCACTACCGCGAGAATATCAAACTCAAGGACATAGCGGCGAGCCTCGGATATAACTACCGCTACCTCTCGGGCATGATAAACGGATTTTTCGGCATATCCTTTCCGACCTTGCTTAACCAGTACCGCACGGCGTACGCCATGCGCCTCTTGTGCGACACCGACGCCAGCATAACCGAGATCTCCGACCTCTCGGGCTTTGACAACATCCGCAGCTTCAACCGCAACTTCAAGCTGATCCAAGGGCTAACGCCCAAAGACGCACGAAAACTCTCCTCCGACACCCCCACCC
>CALWTU010000024.1 GCA_944384515.1 uncultured Clostridia bacterium | reverse complement strand
CTCGCATATTTCTGCTACTTTAAATACAAAATCTCCTTCGGGAATACAAATTCCTAAATCTAACGGCAAAACTACTTGATTTTTTTCTCTCATTGTTGTATAATTACCTCGCTGCTTTGTGTGTGGTCTTTTGTAGCAATTAAATTATACAATAAAGCAAGCGGATACTCAATACCTTTCGGTAAAGAACATCCGCTTTTTTCTTTTTTTTTTTTTAAGTTAATGACTCAGCCCCTTTTTGTATTGCCCCGTACCTTGTTTTGGAATATTTTCCGCAAGGATGAAACCCCTGCCCGTGTCAAATCTCAGCGTGTTTTACCGCTTGGGCGGATATTCTGCTACGCATCCTGTTTTACGGATGTGAGTTGCTTATCAGAGCATTATATTTTGCCGTAAAATCTATCAGTCTGATACTGTCGACAAGCTCAAGATTATGCCTTTTTGCTATCTCGGCGCCCGCCTTTATCTCCTCTTTGTCCGCAACCCTCTCGGGATTATGGGCGTCACATCCGATAATCGCCTTTGCGCCAAGCTCTCCCGCCAGCGCCCAGAAATCATCCCTCGGGTAATGCCTCTTTGATGATAGACCGAGCAGATTTATCTCAAGAGGTATATCAAGCGACACGGCGCGGCGGATAAGCCTTGACATATGGCGGCGGTACTCTGCCGCATCCCCCTTGAAATTGAGTATATCGGGGTGGGCAAGACAGCTGAAAAAGCCGGTATCAAGCGCCTCAATTACCCTGTCCACATAATGCCCAAGCCGCTGGGCGTCCGTTGTCGGCACACTGCTCGACATATCTCCGCCCCACTCGCTGAAGACAAAATGCTGTCCGAGAATAAGATAGTCCGGAGGATTATGCGCCCACATATCAAGCGTCGGGCGCCAATACTCCCTGTAATACTCAGCCTCATATCCCACATAAATTTTAATTTTGTCCCTGTACTTTTGTGCAAGGCTTCTGATATGCGAAAAATAGCCGTCCGCCTCCGGGGGGAGCATTTTGTGTCCGGAGACATATCCCTCGGGGAAAATGTTCGGCGCATGGTCGGAAAAGCCGAGGATTTTTATTCCCTCGGCTATGGCCTTTTCAATATATTCTTCCTCACTGCCGACAGCGTGGTGACAGCGGTATGTGTGCGTATGGTAATTTGCCCTCATTTTCTCAACATAAAGTATGCAACAATTCCTGCCGCTATCAAAATCAACACGGCAGCCGCTATCGCATACCTCTTGAGTCTGCGGCGCCTTGCATATCTTCTCGCCTTTCTCAGATAAATTGAAATAGGATCCTTGGAACGGTTTACGGCTCTGAGGAAACCGTGCACCCATTTTATATCCTCTTTGGAAATATCACTGCTGCGGCGCAGTGAGCCAACCTCGTGCGCCATACGATTGCGCAAATTTCTGTATCTGACAAGACGGGGCAAAACATCCTCTCTGCCCGGAGCATATCTTGCATTGTTAAGTCTGTTGATATACTCTGTTACACCGCCGGAGGGGACGCCGAACTTTTCCCTGCAAGCCATATCAAGAGAATTGTATTGCTCGAGGAACTTTTCGTTTGCTCTTTTGCCTATTTTGCTCACCGCCCTTCTGAATCCGTTCATTAATAGATATTGTACTACAAAAGTTTGTCTTTTTCAAGTAAAAAATAAAAATTATTGATAATTTTATATATTGTTAAAAATTTCATATTGCCGAGCAGCCCCATAATCGGCGTATTTTCGGAGTGGTGAGGGGGATTTTTTCATTCTGTATAAAAATCGTGCTTCTTTTCTCTTATGAAAAGTCTCTTCAGGGCGGTAAAATTAAATGGGATGAGGGGATAGAGGTAGCTCTTGCCGAGAATAGTGCGGTTTGTGGCGAGAAGGATTATGAAAATACCCATACCGAACGCAAAGCCCCACACATTTGCGATAGCGACAAGTATGAGAAGCAGCACTCTGACGAATTTGAAAGCAAAGCCGAGCTCATGGTTCTGCTGAGAGAAGTTTGCTATTGCGACAAACGCCATATACAAAATTACATCCTGACAGAGCCAACCGACCGCGACGGCGAAATCGCCGAGGATAAGTGCGCCGACAATCGAGAGCGAGTTTGAGAGCATATCGGGGGTGTTCATCGAGGCAATTTTGAGGGCATCGATACCTATTTCGACAAGCAGAAGCTGTATGACGAGCGGCAGTGCGCCGACATCCGACGGAATAAGAAACATCAGCTCCTCGGGCAAAAGATACGCATATTCGAGGTATAGCAGCCACAGCGGCGTCCAGATGACAGAGAGCAGAAGGCTGACGGTCCTGATAATTCTCATATAACTGCCTGTAAGCGGTGGAAAATAGTAGTCGTCGGTCTGCTGGAGAAAGTCGAAAATACTGCACGGCATTATAATTGCCTGGGGGGCCGTGTCGCAAAGAATCAGCACTTTGCCCTCAAGCAGTTCCGCGGCGGCGGCATCAGGGCGCTCAGTTGTGCGGACTTTCGGAAAGGGGTTATACCACCCTTCTCTTATCAGTGTTTCGGAGAGGGAGCGGAAACCGAGAGTTAATGATTTAGGTTTTACTCTTTTGAGTTTATCCCGTATCTTATTCAATATTTTTTCATCCGCAACGCCCTTCATATAGGTGATACAAATGTCGGTGCCCGACGAGCCGCCCATTGAGAAATGCTCAAAGCGCAGTGCTCCGTCTCTTATCCTTCGTCTTATAAGCGCTGTGTTGGTGACGAGCGTCTCGACAAATCCGTCATGCGCGCCCTGCATTACACGGTCGGTGGACGGCTCCTCGGTCGAGCGCATCGGGTATGTTCTGGCGTCAATTAAAATGGCGCCGTCCGAAAAGCACTCGCTGATAATGGCGGTCTGTCCCGAAAGAACTTTTAGGATGACGTCGTCAAGGTCATGGGAGGTCTCGACCTCGATATACGGCAGTTTGCGGATGACGCTGTCAAGGTCAATGTTGTCCGTCTGCTTCAAGAAAAACTCCATTACCTTCTGAATCTGCAAATCCTTGACAAATCCGTCAATGTAGAAAAAACACATACCGCGGTCGTTTATGTTCAGCCGCCTCTCAATAACATCAAAACTCTCTCTGTATCCGAGACCTTCTTCAAGGAGAGTAATGTTTTCTTTGTAGTTAACCGATAATCTTCTCATACTCCTCCAAACAAAAAAGTTTTACTTATTATTTGGGAAAAAACATATTTTTATACTCCGCTTCAAAAAAAGAATTTTTATACTCCGAAAATGAATTGACTTTTAAATTTCAGTATGCTAAAATAAAATCACAAAATATTTTAAGGGCAATAACCGTGCCGCGCAGCGGTATGTGTCGGGGGAATGATATGCAGCTGAAACTTAACAATTCCGAGGCGAAAAAACTTGAAGTTTTCCACTACCCCACAACCGATTCAACCAACAAGAGGGCGAAAGATTTCGCAAGCGGGAGCGAGAGTGAGGCGGTGTTTATTGCGGATGAGCAGACGGCGGGACGAGGACGCGCAGGCAAGGTATTTGAGTCGCAAAAGGATGTCGGAATATACATAAGCCTGCTTATCAGAGACAAAAAAAGACTGCTTGACGGCGTAAAACTCACCGTAATCATGGCTGTTGCGCTGAGGAGAACCGTAGAGAAGCTCTGCGGCTTTACCCCGAAAATAAAATGGGTAAACGACCTTGTCGCAGATGACAGGAAGCTCTCGGGAATACTGTGCGAGGGAAAACTCGACTCCGCGGGCGCACTTGAATATGCGGTGCTCGGCGTAGGAGTAAATTTATACAGGCGCACCTTTTCAGAAAATCTCTCAAATATCGCCTCAAGTCTTGAGGACGTATCGGGCGTAAAGGTTAACCGAGAGGAGTTTGCCGGGGCGCTTATCGACAGCTTTTTCGATATAGACTCGTACGACAGTATCATTGACGAATACCGTCATAGCTCAAGCCTTATAAACAGAGAGATAAATGTAATTACTTCACACGGGTCATACCGAGCGAGGGTGCTGGACATAAACCGTGATGGCGAGCTTGTTGTTGTGACGGAAAGCGGAGAGAGGAAAGCTCTGTGCTCCGCCGAGGTCAGCACATCGGTGCTGAGATAAAGACTGTAATAATAAATCCGAAAAAACAAAATATAACTAAAAAAAATCAAACACTATGGAGGTTACTATGCCGTTTGGAATCAAGGATTACCACAAAGTGCTGGGAGATTTTCATATAAACACACTCCCGCAGAGAGCGTACTGCATTCCCTACACATCAAAGGAAGAGGCGCTCGTAAACGAGAGAGAGAAGTCCTCTCTTTTCAAGTCTCTTACAGGAGAATGGGACTTTAAGTTTTATGAGAGTGTAAACGACGCTGAGGATTTTATAAAAAATGACGTCGTCTTTAAGGACAAACTCACGGTTCCGATGAACTGGCAGTACAAACTCGGCAGGGGGTATGATATTCCGCAGTATACGAATGTCAACTACCCGATACCGCTCGATCCGCCGAATGTTCCCGAAAAGAACCCTGCGGGACTTTACAGAAGGACATTTGTGCTCACAAAAGAAGAGCTGAAGAGAGACGTCGTTATAAACTTTGAGGGCGTGGACTCCTGCTTTTATCTCTTTGTCAACAAACAGTTTGTCGGATACAGTCAGGTCAGCCACTCGACAAGCGAGTTTTTGCTCAATGACTTTGCAGTCGAGGGAGAAAACACAATACATGTTCTTGTACTCAAGTGGTGCGACGGCACATACCTTGAGGATCAGGATATGTACCGCGCGTCGGGTATTTTCAGAGAGGTATTCCTTCTCTTCAGAGGAAAAGAGAGAGTAAGGGATCTCTTTATAAGATGCAACACGGCACCCGACTTCTCATACGCCGACTTCTATATTGATGTTGACTGTGACGAGGGTCTTAGTGTAAAATACGAGCTGCTCGGACCCGACAGCACCACCGTGCTTACCGCAGAACACACGGGCGGCGGAAGAATTAATCTTGAGAGAATATTCTCTCCCCTGCTCTGGAGCGACGAGATACCGAATCTCTACAAGCTTATTGTATACACAAACGACGAGGTTCTCCGCTTCAACACCGGTGTGAGAAAAATCGAGATTGTCGGCAATGTTATATACATCAACGGTCAGAAGGTCAAGTCAAAGGGTGTTAACCGCCATGACAGCCACCCTGTGCTCGGCCATGCAACGCCGCTCGAGCATATCAGAGAAGATCTTAGAATCATGAAAAGGCACAACATAAACATGATAAGAACAAGCCATTATCCGAATGAGGCGAGGTTCTATGATCTGTGCGACGAGATGGGCTTTTATGTTCTTGACGAGACCGACCTTGAGTGCCATGGCTCGTATATATACACCGAGAATAATATTTTCACAAACAATCCCCTCTGGCAGGCGGCATACCTTGACAGAGCCGAGAGGATGCTCGAGAGGGATAAGAACCACCCGTGTATCATAATCTGGTCTGTCGGAAACGAGTCCGGCCCCGGTATCAACCACAAGGCGATGATAGAATACTTTAGGAGCAAGGACGGAACACGGCTTGTTATGGCAGAGGATGAGTCAAGACGGGCACACCACCTTGAGAAAAACGGTCCGACCGTCGTAAACGGCGAGACAGTTACCTCCGACACATTCAGAAGCTATCTTGACTTTGAGTCCCGCATGTATCCGAGTGTAAACGACATGAATGACTACATCGGCAAGGACAAAAAAATGCCGTTTTTCATGTGCGAATACTCACACGCCATGGGACTTGGCCCCGGCGACCTCAGAATGTATTGGGATCTTATCTACAAACACGACAACTTCTTCGGCGGATGCGTTTGGGAGTTTACCGACCACTCGGTTGCGACCGGAGATGATCCGCTCTACGACCCGCACTATGTTTACGGCGGCGATATGGGAGAGTTCCCGCACGACTCAAACTTCTGTGTTGACGGCCTTGTTTACCCTGACAGACGCGTTCACTCAGGCCTCAAGGAGCTCAAAGCCGCACTCACACCCTTCAGTGCGGAATACAAAGACGGCAAGCTCAAAATCAAAAATCTTCATTATTTTAAATCCCTCTCATACCTTGATTTGTTCTGCACGGTTGAAACCGACGGCAAGATCGTGAACACCCTCTCCCTCGGCAGCATGAATATTCAGCCGCAAAAGAGCAAAATATACAGTATCGAGGTTCTGCCCAAAGGCTATACAACACTCAATATCAGCGCAAGGCTTAACACAAAGACGGAGTATGCGGATATCGGATACGAGGTAGGCTCCAAGCAGTTCATACTCTCAGAGGAATATACCGCGCCCGCACCCGAAAAATATCAGGCGGTATTCTTTGACGAGACAGACAAGGAATATACCGTTAATGTTGACGAGTGCCGTGTGGTAATCGGCAAGCACAGCGGTCTTATCGAGAGCATTGCAGATAACGGCAAAGAAATGCTGAGCGCCCCCGTGGTACCCACTGTCTGGCGCGCACCGACAGACAACGACAGAAGAGTTAAGCTCAAATGGTACGAGAAGCATTTTGACAAGGAGATGACGAGCTGCCACTATACAAAACTCCTCTCGGCGGATGAAAGCAAAGTCGTAATCGAGAGCGAAATCATACTCGCAGCCCCGACTTATACCCCATTCTTTACTCTGAGTCTGACATATACCGTTGACTCACAGAAGAAGATCACAGTTGACTGCCATGCAAAGCGCGGCAGCGGCGAGCCGTACGGCAAGTTCCCGCCCCTGCCGAGATTCGGCTTCAAATTCAGAATGCCCGAGGGATGCGAGAATGTCGAGTACTTCGGCTACGGACCGGGCGAGGCGTACGAGGATATGAACCTCAGTTCAAGAGTCTCACTCTTCAAGACCACCGCAAAAGACAACTTTGAGCCGTATGTGCGCCCGCAGGAAAACTGTGCGCATTACGGATGCAAATATGCTAGCATAAGCACTCTCACAGGTCACGGACTGAGTTTCTATGCGGATAAGTTCTCCCTCTCTGTATCTCACTTTGACCCGATATATCTCTCAACGGTTGCGCACAACTACGAGCTTGTGCCCGAAAAGGATACAACCGTTATCATCGACTACCGCAATGCGGGAATAGGCTCAAACTCCTGCGGACCCGAGCTTGACAGGCAGTATCAGATAAACGAAGAGGAGTTCGACTTCAGCTTCAGCATTGCCGCAACAAAGAAATAAAATTTACGGCGGTTTTCTCTGCGGAGCAAAACCGCCCTAAAACACAGCAAAGCAAACTTTACAAAACGGAGAATAAAATGACTGTTAACTACCTTATAGAAGAACTCATAACATACGGCGTAAAAAAAGAGCTGATAAGCGAATACGACAGAGCGTATGTAAGAAACGGCATTATGGATATACTCGGCGTCAGTGAGATGCCGTCTGACACGCCCGAGGTCACAGACGTGCGTGAAATTGACGAAATACTTGACGACATATGCGACTATGCCACGGAAAGCGGAATAATCGAGGGCGGAAGTATTGTAATACGGGATCTGTTTGACACAAAGATAATGGGACTGCTGACCGAGCGCCCCTCAAGCGTTATCAAAAAGTTTTATTCTCTGTATGAAAACAGTCCCAAGGAGGCGACGGACTGGTTTTACAAGCTCTCCTGTGACACAAACTATATCAGAACAAACAGAGTAAAAAAGGATCTCAAGTGGAAGCACAGCTCGGAGTACGGCGATATGGACATCACCGTAAACCTCTCAAAGCCCGAGAAGGACCCCAAGGCGATAGCGAGGGCAAAATCACTGCCGCAGTCGGGATATCCGAAATGCCTGCTCTGCCATGAAAACGAGGGCTTCAGCGGAAATATCAACAAGCCCGCAAGACAGAACCTCAGGCAGATTCCGTTTGATATGGCGGGAACCAAATGGTATCTTCAGTACTCCCCTTACGTATACTACAATGAGCACTGCATTGCGCTCTCAAGCGAACATACGCCGATGAAAATAGACAGCTCCAGCTTCAGAAAGCTGCTTGACTTTGTCAGCACATTTCCGCATTACTTTATAGGCTCGAATGCAGATCTGCCGATAGTTGGCGGCTCGATACTCTCGCACGACCATATGCAGGGCGGCAGATACAGCTTTGCCATGGAGCGGGCGGAGGTAAAAATACCGCTTGTATTCAAGGGCTTCGGACTCTGCGAGGCGGGAATACTCAAGTGGCCGCTGTCGGTTATCCGACTGAGATCGGCGGACAAAGAGCAGCTCGTGTTGCTTGCGACAAAGATTCTTGCCGCATGGCGTGAGTATACCGACAAGGATGCGGGAATACACTCGCATACAAAAGATGAGCCGCACAACACCATAACACCTATAGCAAGACGCTGCGGTGAAAAATACGAGCTTGACCTTGTGCTGAGAAACAACCGCACAACAAGCGAGTATCCGCTCGGCATATTCCACCCGCACGCAGAGCACCACAATATCAAAAAGGAAAATATCGGACTTATCGAGGTAATGGGACTTGCGGTTCTGCCCTCAAGACTTAAAGAGGAGATTTCTCTTATGAAGTGGGCGATACTCACAGGGCGTGACTTTGCCGAGGTAAAGGAGATAGAAAAACACAAGGCGTGGTTTGAAAACTTCAAAGACGGCTACACCTTTACCGAGGAAAATACTGAGGATATACTCAAAGAGGAAATCGGAAAAACCTTTGTGAGAGTGCTCCTTGACGCCGGAGTTTATAAGGACAACGAGGCAGGCGAGCGTGATTTTATAAAGTTTATAGACTATGTAAATTCAAAGGAATAATATCCGTCCAATATCGGTTTTGGCTTTTTTCAATAAAATACGCACTTTTCTCAGTTGATAATTTTTTAATCAGGAGGCAGACATGTTTTACAAAAAAACGAAATTAAGGAATGAAGAATTCCGAGATCCACCCTCTGAATACCGCGGCACGCCGTTTTGGGCGTGGAACTGCAAAATGAATGAGGATATTGTTGACGACTTTGTAAAAATGTTCAAAGAAATGGGAATGGGCGGAGCCCATATTCATAGCAGAACGGGTCTTGATACGGAATATCTCTCGGACGAATTTATGAGTCTTATCAAGCACAGCAACGAAAAATTCAAGGAAAACGGTATGCTCTGCTGGCTGTATGACGAGGACAGATGGCCGTCGGGATACGGCGGCGGATATGTGACGGCGAATAAAAAGTACCGCATGAAATACCTCAGCTTTGTGCCGAGTGAATTGCGCGAGGAAAAAGAAAGCCGCTACTCATCATCCGCAACGGCGATTAAAGGCGGAGAGAGGACTCTGCTCAGAAGATATGCCGTAACCCTCTGCGGCGGTTATCTCACAAACTACCGCGTGCTCTCCGATGATGAAAAATGCTCTCCCGGCGAGAAGGAATGGGCGGCGTACCTCTGCGTTTCCGGGGACAGCCCTTGGTTTAACAATCAGGCGTATGTTGACACCCTCTCAAAAGAGGCAATAGAAAAATTCATTGAAGTAACTCACGAAAAATATTACAGAGAAGCAGGAGAGGATTTCGGCAAATCAATCCCGGCAATATTTACAGACGAGCCGCAGTTTTTGAGAAAAGGCACATTCGGCTTTGCCGAGGAGGAAAAAGAGGTATGTATTCCCTTCACCGACGGCTTTGACGACGCATTTTTCAAAAAATACGGATACAGCATACTCGACTGTCTACCCGAAGTTTTCTGGCAACTGCCGAACAACGATATCTCTGTGAAAAGATATCACTATCATGATTTTTTGGCTGAGAGGTTTGCCTCATCATTTGCCGACACAGTCGGAGAGTGGTGCGACAGGCACGGCATAATGCTCA
This sequence comes from uncultured Clostridia bacterium, assembly GCA_944384515.1. Taxonomy (GTDB): domain Bacteria; phylum Bacillota; class Clostridia; order Oscillospirales; family CAG-272; genus UBA1740. Next base: position 5,258 of record CALWTU010000024.1, on the reverse strand, counting down.
CAGGCCATATGATGGATGAGCCGACTCTCTCATCCCAGACAGCCGCCCTCGGCGAGGCAATGCGCTCATACAGGGCATTCAAGCTTCCCGGAGTCGATATGCTCTGCCATAGCAGAGAGTTTACCACGCTAAAGCAAGCACAGAGCGCGGCTCACCAGTTCGGACGCCCCGGAGTGGCAAGCGAGCTTTACGGCGTGACAAACTGGGACTTTGACTTCAAGGGACATAAACTGCACGGAGACTGGCAGGCGGCGCTCGGCGTCAGCGTCAGGGTGCACCACCTGAGCTGGTCATCTATGAAGGGAGAGGCAAAGCGCGATTACCCCGCAACAATCGGATATCAGTCACCGTGGTACCGTGACTACAAATATATTGAGGACTATTTCTCAAGAGTAAACTATGTGATGACATCAGGCACTCCCGAAATAAAAATCGGCGTTATACACCCCGTTGAGTCAATGTGGCTCTGCTGGGGTCCGCTCGAGCAGACGCAGGTTTTGAGAAAACAGCTTGACGGTGCCTTTCTCAGCCTGACGGAGTGGCTCCTCTACGGTCTTTGCGACTTTAACTTCATCTCAGAGTCTCTGCTCCCCGGGCTTCAAGACGGCACAAAAGTCGGCAAAATGGAGTATGACGTGATAATAGTTCCAAACTGCATTACACTTCGCGGCACAACACTCGAATTTTTGAAAAAATGCCGCAAAGAGGGCAAAAAAATCATATTCACAGGCAAAACTCCCACATATCTGAACGGCGAACACTCAGATAGCGTGCGCAAATTTGTCTCGGAATGCGACAATGTACTCTTTGACAAAAGCGAGATCCTAAGTGCCGTTGAGAAGTACAAAACACTTGACATCAGAACACAAAACGGAATAATGACCGACAACCTCATCTGCCAACTCAGAAAGGACGGCGAGGACAAATATCTGTTTATCTCGCATGTTAAAAAGCAGTATGACGATATTCCCAAAAAGGAGGATCTTGTATTCACCGTTGACGGAATTTGGGACATATGCGAGCTTAATGCGCTCGAGGGTAAAATTTCCGACCTTGCCGTTTATCATAAGGACGGAAAAACCTGCTTTAAAAAAGTTATGTACGAGCATGACAGCCTGCTGTTAAAGCTGACAGCCGCACAAAATGAGATACCCGAGACACAGCAAGAGAGCGCCCCCTCGGCTAAGAGGCAAAAATTAGATATTCCTCTGTTTTTGAACTACCGTCTTGAAGAGGACAATGTCCTCTTGGTCGATATGGCAGAATACCGTTTTGACGACGGCGAATGGCAGAGGCGAGAAGAGATACTGAAAATAGACAATCTCTTCAGGAAAAAACTCTCCTATCCCTTAAGAACAGAGGCATACGCCCAGCCGTGGGTAAACAGCTCAAAGAATGAAAATTCCACCTTTGAGCATACACTGTCTCTGAGAATTACGGTTGATTCAGAGATAGAAGTAAAAGACGCATGCTTTGCAATGGAGGGGATAGAAAAAGCAAAAATCACCCTCAACAACAAGGTGCAAAAGAAGGATGTCGTCGGCTATTATGTTGACAAGGGCATTTGCAAAATCAAACTTGACACGCTGAATATCGGAAAGAATGAGTTGACCGTAGAAATACCGTACAATTCAAAAACGGATGTGGAATACATGTACATAACCGGCAATTTCGGAGTGAAGGCAGTGGGAAGCACGGCAAAAATCGTAACGCTCCCAAAAGAGATAACATTCGGAGATATCAGAGAGCAAAATCTCGCCTTCTACGGCGGAAACATTGTTTATGAGTTTGATGTGGACACCCCGTGCGAAGGAGAGCTTACGGTGAGCGCAAACAAATTCAGAAGCCCCGTGCTGAAAGTAGCGGCGGACGGAAAATTTGTCGGATATATCGCCTTTTCCCCGTACACGCTCCGCATAAGCAACCTTGAGGCAGGCAAGCACAGAATAAGCATTACCGCCTGCGGAAACAGGTTCAACACCTTCGGTCAGCTCCACAACTGCGACGACAGCACAACATGGTACGGACCGAACTCCTGGCGTACCGAGGGCGCGTCCTTCTCCTACGAGTACTGTCTGAGACCGACGGGATTGCTCCGCGCCCCCGACATCTTCTTCACAAAAAAATAAATCAAACCAAACGGGGCTGTCGCATTAATGACGCCCCAAAAAGAAAAAAACGGTTGTTCTTTACCGAAGGTGGAGTGAACCCAAGGCATTAAACAACCGCTTGCTTTAAAGTTCTATAACACCGCCGCCCCTGAAAATTCAGGGGCGGCGAAAACTTTACACGGGTAACCAAAAGCTTTATAACGATAGCGAAAACTCTACACGGGTGACGGATAACTTTACACGGGTAGCGAAAAAGTAACACATGGTCCCTAGTCGCAAAGCGGCAAGAGGACATTTTTTGTCCTTGTATTATTGTTAATTTTTATGTAAAATATAACCACTGTATAATGTAAAAGAATAACAAACAAGCGTTAGACAGAAAAACAAAAAAGGAAGTTATATCATGAGAAAATTGCGTTTACTTTTGATAATACTCAGCATTTTATTTGTATTTTATTCATGCGGCGACCCGCCAGAAACCCCCGGCGGTGAAAATCCCGGCGGCGAAAATCCCGGCGGTGAAAATCCCGGCGGCGACACATTGAAAGAAATAACCGGCGTGCAGTTTGAAAGTGCCGAATTTGTATACGACGGCACCGAGAAGAAAATTGATATCAGCGGCACTCTTCCGAGCGGAGTAAGTGTCGAGTACAAGAACAACGCCGCAACAGATGCGGGCGTGTACACGGCTACCGCAACACTTAAGGGCGAGGGATACAAGGACAAGGTTCTCACCGCTACCCTTACGGTTAACAAAGCGGACATTGACACCTCGGCTCTGACCTTTGCAGGCGCTACATACGACTATGACGGCACCGAAAAGAGCATCTCTCTTGTCGGTCAGCTTCCCGACGGAGTTACGGTCACCTACACCGACAATGTCGGCACAAATGCCGGAGTTTACAACGCTGCGGCAACCCTCACAGGCAAGAACTACAACACCCTGACCCTTACGGCAACGCTTACGATCAGCAAAATCACGACGGGAGGCATAAGTTTTGTCGGCGATAGTTTTGATTATGACGGCGATTACCACAGGATTACGGTTACAGGCAATATTCCGCAGGGCAGCACCGTGACATACACCGGCGGCGAGGACGGCAAAAACGGCGCAAAGAACCCCGGTGAATATATAATTAAAGTTACCGTAACGCACACAAACTATGTTACGGTAGAACTTGAGGCAACGCTCACCATTGTATCCAAGGAAGAGAACCTCGAAGTATCTTTCCATAACGGCTCGGTATACTTCCAGAACAGTCTTGACAAAAACAAGCTCTATAAATACGACGGACACGGACTGACTTTTGTCAGTCATGACAATGCATATCAGATGCTCTCCGCCAACGGAAAACTGCTGATTGCCTCAAGCGGATTTATCTCCTCCTCTATCGGATATCTCGACACGGATGGCAGTATAGAGACACTCTATGACGAGAAAATAGACACTCTTACATTTGACGGAACATATATCTATTTTAATATCAATTCTCTTTTAAGCTCCGAGAAAACAGGAATTTACAAGCTTTCACTCGACGACCTGCTCGACTCAAGCGTTGACGCTGTCGCAACCAAGATAGCGTCGGTTAAATCCGATTGGCTCAACTGCGTTGACGGCAAGCTCTATTTCTCAAATCTCAGTGACGGCAAGAAGCTCTACGCAATAGACACTGCGACAAATTCCGCCCCCAAGCTCATCTACGATTACAGCATAAGCGAGATGATAAACGACGGTGAGAAGCTGTATTTTGTACGCGGCGGACTTATGGCAAAGGCAATATTCGCGCTTGATGTTGACGGCGGCTATTTTGAACAGATAACCGACGAGAGCGAAAAAGTTATAAAAATTACCACATCAAACGGCAAAAACCTCACCAAAATCGGAGACTATATCTTCTTTATCAATACCGATATGCTGACAAGCACAATCTTCGGCGACGGCATATACAAGGCAAAGGCAGACGGCTCCACATTTACAGAGGATATACTCAGTCTGCCCGGTGCAAAGGTTGTTGCATTTGACGACGACAAGGTATTCTCTCTCACATCAGACGGAACATATCTCTATTACTTCAAAACAAGCACAAGGCACCTTTACAGATATTCTCTGACAGCGAAAACCGAGACAGACCTCATGGAAGGCTTTGTTGTGCCCGAATATCCCGAATACATAACGACATACTACGAAAAGACACTTATGCACAACGGCGAGATCTACTTTATCAATATGAAGGACGGCGGAAGGCTGTATAAGTATGATCCCAAAACAGGTGCGGAATACAGAATTTGCGGCACTCAGGTTGCCGACTTCGCAATATACGGCGATTACCTCTACTACACGACAGTGAAGTTTATGGTAAACTTCGATATGTACAGAATGTCACTGCTGACGGGAGATGTCACAAGACTGTCGACCGAAAAATGCATGAACTTCTCATTCCACGGCGACTATATGTACTACACAAATTACAGCGGAGACAACCGCCTCGAGAGAATGAATGTCAATACACTTGAGGTTGAAGTACTGCTCTCCGAGGGAGTAGGAGACGGCAAAACAACATATTACGACGGCTACATCTACTTTGTAAAGGGAGATACTCTGAACAGATATTCTATCGCCGACGGCAGAATAAGCGTTGTAAACTCCAAACTCAAGCCGCTTGAGTACATTATCATGGGCGACAAGATACTCTTTATGAATGTTGAAGGATTTATGCAGAACACCGTAAGCATTTACGATATGACGACAGACACAATCCACAAGTTTGAGAATATGGGTCTGTCGGGCGTTTCCAACGACGCACGCGGAATGTTTGTGTACGGCGGCGAGTTCTACTACTACAGAAATGTTGCGGCAGGCAGTGCCGACAAAGGACTGTACAAGGTTGTCTCGGACGGCTCATCTTACAGAGCCGAGCTTGTAGACGAGATGGACGGCTACTATGTGACAAACAGTATTGTTGACGGCGACACCGTATACTTTATAGATGTATGGCAGGTAAAGGACAGCGTGCCCACACCGTCAAGCACCGCAAAGCTCTACTCATTCAAGATAAATGAGAAGACTGCGGACGGCTTTGAAATAACACAGCTCAACTGACAAAATCCGCATTCTGCGGCATGGCATAATAACGGGGCTGTCGCATT
>CALWTU010000023.1 GCA_944384515.1 uncultured Clostridia bacterium | reverse complement strand
CTCGCATATTTCTGCTACTTTAAATACAAAATCTCCTTCGGGAATACAAATTCCTAAATCTAACGGCAAAACTACTTGATTTTTTTCTCTCATTGTTGTATAATTACCTCGCTGCTTTGTGTGTGGTTTTTTGTAGCAATTAAATTATACAATAAAGCAAGCGGATACTCAATACCTTTCGGTAAAGAACATCCGCTTTTTTCTTTTTTTGGAGCTAAGTTAATGACTCAGCCCCGTATGGTTTCGTTTAGTTTTTCTTTAGGTTATTATATGTATTCTTGTTCGGCACACGTATTTTTTGATATATTTGACTGTATCAAAAATTATCCTTTTTTTAGCTGTGCCTTGAGAGATTTTTAAATTTCGTATCCGATTTCAGGCTCTATTGTTAATTAAAGTTTACAAATACACCCAAATTTCCTTAAAACAAAAAATCAAATGACCGAATTTTACTGTCGAAAACAGTATATATGATATTATTCCGGCAATAAGAGATATTATCTTATCATTTCGCTCTTTTCGCCTGAACTGTCGTGCTGAGCAATAATTCTCTCGATGTCGGTAAGGTCGCATACGGTCATATCGCCTATTATGGTGTTCTTAAGCGCTGCCATGGCATTTCCGTATTTGCATGCCGCCTCAATCGTCTTGTGCTTTATGAGACCGTACAGTGCGCCTGCCACATATGCGTCTCCGGAACCTATTCTATCCACAACATCAATATTGCTGTACTCGCTCTCCTCAAAATGCCTGTCTTCCTTGCAGTCGTATACAAGAGAGGAGAAGGAGTGTTTCTGAGCGGAGATAACCTTTCTCTGTGTACTGCAAATTATCTCAAGGCTCGGATATTTTTCTTTAAACTGACGATGTATCTCTTCGAGTGTTCCGGTCATTTTAAACATTCTTCTTGAGGTTTCCTCGGATATAAAGAGAATATCTATAATCGGCAGGATGGACTCGATTGTTTTTTTGGCAGTCTCCTCGCTCCACAGAGTCTGGCGGTAGTTTACGTCAAATGATATCAGCGCCCCCTCGTCGTGAAAGCGGTTCATCATCTGTATAACATTTTTGCACACCTCCTCGGAGAGTGCGAGGGTGATTCCGCTTGTGTGAAAAATATTGGTGTTCGAGTAGACGCTCGGAGCCACCTCTTCTTTGCGGAATGTCGTAAAAGAGGAGTCCTTTCTGTCATATGAGACGACGGGCAGTCTCGGATAGGCTCCGCTCTCGTAGTAATAAACGCCGAGTCTTTTCTTTTCCGAGTCGTCGTATATAATATAGTCGTCGCTTGTTCCGGCATAACGGATTTTGTGTTTTATAAATTTGCCAATTTCATTATGAGGTAGTTTTGTGATTATGCCCGTCCTGAGACCGAGCATTGATATACCCGACACAACATTAAGCTCAGAGCCTCCTGCCATTTTCTCAAATGTCTCGGAATAGGATATTCTTTCTTTTCCGACAGGGGAGAGCCTGAGCATTACCTCTCCGATGCCGACAACAGAAAAACTTCTTTTCTTTGCAATTTTAAACATAACCGCCTCCAAAAATATTATTCAGTTAAATTTTAAACCAAATTACTACATTTGTCAAGTTAAAGAATATGAAAATAAAAATCGGTATAGCACTTGAAAAATTAAAAATAAGATGATAAAATAACGTAGAATATAAATTGCTCGGAGGAATAATGGATTTTTTCAGACGATTAAGTGAAAATCATCTCTTGATTGCGCCGTTTTGTGCTTTCCTTATGGCTCAGCTGTTTAAAATTATCACAAACCTTATAGTCGAACGCAAATTTGACCTGAAAGCTGTTTTGGCTGACGGCGGAATGCCGAGCGGACACTCTGCCACTGTAAGCTCACTTGCCATAATGTGCGGATATACCGAGGGGATTGACAGTTCGCTTTTTGCCATATCTATGGTTTTGATGGCGATTGTTATGAAGGACGCCATGGGCGTAAGACGGGAAGCCGGAAAGCATGCGGTTTCAATCAAACAGTTGGCTGAGGCTCTCAATAAAACGATATCTGCCGAAAACGAGGAGATAAGAACTGAAAATCTTAAAGTTCTTGTTGGGCATACGCCTCTTCAGGTGTTTTTTGGTTTTCTTACAGGTGTATGCGTTGCACTCTCATACATTCTGATTTTTTTACTGTAAATTGCTCTTTTTTGATTTAATTTAACACGGGGCACAGCTTTTATATTCATTTTGATGTTTCGGCACAGGTGCCACAGTGTCTGAACGCATGTTTTCAGTGCTCTTTGTGATGAATTTAATTTGACACGGGTTTAACTTTCCGAAGAAAGGGGATAAATATGTTTGACGAGCTTACTGAAGTTGATATAAAGAAAATGCAAGAGGAGATAGATTACAGAACAAATGTTCTTATGCCTAAGCTTTTGCAGGAACTCAGGCGAACAAGGGAGTTCGGCGACTTGTCCGAAAATGCCGAGTACAAAGAGGCAAAGCGCGAAAAGCGGAGAAATGAGAGCAGAATAGCATATCTTAACCGTATGATAAATACGGCTAAGGTTATAGAACTCGATAGCAGCGAGGACCGCGTCGGACTTTTTGACCATGTCAGAATTTTTAACGAGAAGCTTGAGCGGGAAAAAGAAATTCAGATAGTTACCACTCTGCGCCAAAACGCGCTTTTGGGATATGTCAGCAAGGAGTCGCCTTTGGGCTCTGCTCTGATGGGGCATAAAATCGGAGACAGAGTACTTGTCAGGGTCAGTGATGCGCAGACCTACTATGTAAAAATTCTTGAACTTAAAAAAGGCGTTGACAACGAGGATTTGCCGATCAGCGGATACTGATTTTGATGTTTCTCGGCGCTTTGATAATCTTTTAAATGAAAAGAGGGCTTGCCCCTCTTTTTTGTATTTAAATCGCCTTATACTCGTGCCGGCAGACGCTCAAGGATAAAAATCAAAAACAATAGCGATTTAAAAGCGATTTAAAAGCGATTTAAAAGCCCCGCGCACAAAATATATTGACAAAATGTACAACTTGTGATAAAATATTTTAGATAATTATTATAAAAGGAATTTAACATGTCGGATTTATCAACAGAAATTAAAAGACGGCGTACATTCGCCATTATTTCCCACCCCGATGCAGGTAAAACAACACTTACCGAAAAGTTTTTGCTTTACGGAGGGGCTATTCAGTCTGCCGGATCGGTAAAGGGAAAAGCTTCTGACAAGCATGCCGTATCAGACTGGATGGAGCTTGAGAAACAGAGAGGAATTTCGATTACATCATCGGTTCTTCAGTTTGAATATGACGGCTACTGTATAAATATTCTTGACACACCCGGTCACCAGGATTTCTCGGAGGATACTTACCGTACGCTGATGGCGGCGGACAGCGCTGTAATGGTAATAGACGCGGCAAAGGGTATCGAGCCTCAGACAAGAAAGCTCTTTAAGGTTTGCAGGATGAGAAATATTCCGATTTTCACATTCATAAACAAACTTGACCGTGAGGCGAGAGACCCGTTTGATCTTCTTGACGAGCTTGAGCGTGAGTTCGGTATCGGAACATATCCGATGAACTGGCCTATCGGCTGCGGACAGAAGTTTAAGGGTGTTTATGACAGAGAGGCAAGGTCGGTTCTCAGCTTTGACGAATTTTACCGCGGCCGTGAGAGAATTCACGGTATCGACTGTGATATTACGGATACCGAAAAGCTTGACAGCCTTATCGGAGAAAATATGCGCCGGGATCTTTGCGAGCAGATAGAGCTGCTTGACGGTGCCTCGTCTGATTTTGACCTTGAGGCTGTCAGAGAGGGCAGACTTTCCCCCGTATTTTTCGGTTCTGCGCTGAATAATTTCGGTATCGAGCCGTTTCTTATACAGTTCCTGAAGCTCACAAGTTCGCCTCTTCCCAGAATTGCGGGCGGGGAGACCATTGACCCGTTTGACGACAAATTCTCGGCATTTGTCTTTAAAATTCAGGCAAATATGAATAAGGCGCACAGGGACAGAATTGCATTTATGCGTATCTCTTCGGGTAAATTCGAGAGGGGCAAGGAATATTTCCATGTTCAGGGAGGTAAATCCTTCAGGCTCTCACAGCCCCAGCAGATGATGGCGTCCGAGCGTGAGGTTATTGACGAGGCGTATGCGGGAGATATTATCGGAGTGTTTGATCCGGGAATTTTCTCTATCGGCGACACGGTGTGCGAGAAGGGTTCCAAAATAAAATTTGCGGGTATTCCGACCTTCGCTCCGGAGCATTTTGCTATGGTAGAACAGGTTGACTCGATGAAGCGCAAGCAGTTTGCCAAGGGTATGAACCAGATAGCACAAGAGGGTGCGATACAGATTTTCTTTGAGCCGAACTCAGGTCTTGAGAGGGTTATTGTCGGAGTTGTCGGAGTGCTTCAGTTTGAGGTGCTTGAATACCGACTCAAGAATGAGTACGGATGCGACCTCAGAAGATCAAATATGAATTACTCACAAATTCGCTGGATAAAGAACAAGGAGCTTGATCCGAAAAATCTCAAACTTTCGCATGACACAAAGTGGGTGCAGGATTTCAGAGGCAATAATCTTCTTATATTCACAAGCGAATGGAGTATCAGATGGGTGCTTGAGGACAATCCCGGACTTGAACTTCTTGAGTTTAACCAAGATGACTCGGAGGTGTAAGAGATGAGAATGAGAAAGAAAAAGCACGGCGAGAGCCGGCTTTCGGCATGCAGTGAATTTTTGTTTGATTTTGACGGTACTCCGATGACCGACCCGGCTTCCCGTATGGGGATGCCGGGAGCAAAGGTTTTTCTTGAGATAGGAGCGGGCAAAGGCGGCTTTGCCGTAAAAATGGCGCAAAAGCACAGGGATGCGGCGTATTTTGCTATGGAAAAGGTGACGGACTGCGTTGTTCTTGCCGCCGAGAAAGCAAAGAGCGTCAGAGAGGGAGAAATAAAAAACCTGAAGTTTGTTATTGACACCGCGGACAATCTCTCAAAGATATTTGAAAACGGAACGGTAGACGAGATATTTTTGAATTTTTCCGATCCGTGGTCAAAGCTCGGTTATGCAAAACGCCGTCTTACGCATAAGAGATACCTGTCTCTGTATCTTAACCTTCTTAAAGACGGAGGTCGGCTTACATTTAAGACGGATAATGACGGGCTTTTTGACTTTTCTCTCATAGAGACAGATGAGATGGGAATTGTTCCTGACAGAGTTACAAGAGACCTTCACAATTCCGAATATATGGCTGAGAATGTCATGACAGAGTATGAAAAAAGTTTTTCGGATATGGGCAAAAACATCAATATGTTTTCTTTTGTAAAGCCTGTCGGTTTTCAAATCGAAATAGACGAGAGCCTCAGAAGAGACAGAAAGGTTTATTACCCCGAAAATATAAAAAATAAGACTTAAGGCGGTGAGAGTATGGAAAGAGAGGAAAATATTCATCTCGGACACAGAAACAGGATGAGAGAAAAGTTTTCTGCTTACGGTTCGGGAGTGTTTTGCACTCATGAACTTCTTGAAATGCTCTTATATACCGTAATTCCTTATAAGGACACAAACCGTGTTGCTAAAAATCTTTTGAGGAAATTCGGCTCACTTTCCGGAGTTCTGACTGCCGCAAGAGAGGAGCTTTTATCTGTCTCGGGAGTCGGTGAGAAGGTGGCGGACTGTATTCTTGCGGTTGGTGAGTTTTCTTTGCAGGAGCATTATGACAGCAGAAAGGATATTCGGGTCTATGACGACTGCAATCTTCTCGGAGAGTATTTTACGGAAAAGCTCTCGGATAAGAAGGACTATTGCGTTTGTGTGCTGATGCTCGACAACTCAATGCGCATACTCGGATATACCGAGCTTTATGAGCTTGATTACAGCAGTGGGGGCGTAAAGGCTGCGCCGTTTGTGGAGTTTGCAATTGCGACGGGCGCATCGGTGGCGGTTGTGGCGCACAGCCATCCTCACGGGCCTCTGTTTCCGAGTGTCGGGGACATGGCGACAAACAATTTGATTTACGACGCTCTGATGGGTATCGGCGTCTTGCTTCTCGACCACTACATAATATGCGGAAAGAGGTATTACGCATTTATGAAAAGCCCGAAATCTTCATTTAGCCAAAAACCTTCCGTTGCCCGTTATTTTGAAAGTAAGAGGGGTTCTTCTCATGAATTCTGAAGTGAAAGAAAAGGATATTGAAGTGCTTGAAAAACTGCTTAGCCCTGTCACGAAAAACAGTGCCGAAACAGCACAGAAGCTGATTTTGAAATTTTCCTGTCTTGCAAATGTGTGCTGTGCGGATGTTGACAGACTGACGGAGGCGCTCTCGGGCGACAGAAAGATTGCAAACTATATCCGCCTGAGCGTGGCACTGACGGCGAGAGCCGTTACGGACAGTTACAAATTTCCGAAGGTTTATACAAGAGAGCAAATAGGGGAGTATCTCAAGGGGCTGTTTTTCGGTATGGATAAGGAGACGCTTTATTTTATCAGCATTGATAAAGCCGGGCGGCTGACGCATGTTGATGTGGGAGGTGAGGGAAGTGTTAACATCTCAAATATTCTCCCGAGAAAACTTATTGAAACAGCGCTGAAAAGAGGTGCCTCCTCTGTCATAATCGCTCACAATCATCCCCTCGGAGTTTCCGCTCCGTCTGAGGAGGATATAATGGCGACAATTTCTTTAAAGCAGCTTTTTGCATCGTCGCAGATAGATTTGGTGTCTCACTATATAGTGGGGCTTGACGGATATTATATATTTGACAAATTCGACTGATTTCGGGTTTTGAATTTACATAAAAATTTATGCAGGTGAAAATATGCAAGTATTAGAACAAGAGCATTTTACAGGCGAGAGAGCCTTGTATCATAAAAACAATCTGAAGATAAATTTATCTTCTTTCTCGGACGGCGAGTCCCCGCTCAAGGAGTGCAGGGATATAGAGCTTGACAGCTGTATTTTCAAGTGGAAGTATCCGCTGTGGTACTCCGAGAATATCAAAGTTTATAATACACAGTTTCTTGAGACGGCAAGGTCGGGAATATGGTACACACATAATATCGAGATAAAAAACTCGGTTATAGAGGCGCCCAAGACATTCAGGCGCTGCAATGGCATAACGCTCATTGACACGGTTATGCCGAAGGCAGAGGAGACATTCTGGAGCTGTAAGAATATAAAGCTTAAAAATGTGAGTGCGGCGGGAAACTATTTTCTTATGAACTCTGAGAATATTTTTGCGGACAACCTCAGGGTGAACGGAAACTATGCATTTGACGGGGCAAAGAACATAGAAATACACAACTCTGTATTTCTGACAAAGGACGCATTCTGGAACTGCGAGAATGTGACTGTATACAATTCAACCTTGATAGGTGAGTATCTTGCGTGGAATACAAAGAATCTGACGCTTATAAACTGCACGGTAGAGTCAAATCAAGGACTTTGCTATGTTGAGAATCTAAAAATGGAAAACTGCCGGATGATTGACACTGATCTTTGCTTTGAGCTGTCGACTGTCGACTGCGAGATAAACTCTAAGATTGACAGCGTCAAAAATCCGATTTCGGGCACTGTCCGTGCAAAATCCATCGGGGAGATAATACTTGACGAGGAGATGATAGATCCCTCAAAAACAGTGATCTTGGAGACTGATAAAAAAATTAAGGAACACAGATAAGATATAAGTCTTTCTGCATTAAAAGGATAGAATAATGAAATATAATTTTGATAAGCCGACCGACAGACGGAACACGAACTCGCTGAAATGGAATGTTAATGAAAATGAGCTTCCGATGTGGGTGGCGGATATGGATTTTGAGACATTGCCGGAGGTCAAGGCGGCTGTTATGAAGACGGCAGAGCTCGGAATATACGGGTACAGCGATATCCCCGATGATTTTTTCCGTGAGATAGCTGAGTTTTGGCAGAGGAGATACGGTTTTCATATCGACACATCCTCTATGGTATATTCATCCGGTATAGTTGCCGCAATTTCATCTATGGTGAGAAAGCTTACAACACCGGCTGAAAATGTGCTTATACAGGCACCCGTGTATAATATTTTCTATAACAGTATCCTCAATAACGGAAGAAATGTACTCTCAAGCGACCTTGTATACAAAGACGGAGAGTACAGCATTGACTTTGCGGATTTAGAGGAGAAAATGAAAAATCCGCAGACATCACTTATGATTCTCTGCAATCCTCATAACCCTGTCGGAAAGATATGGGACAGGGAAACTTTAAGAAAGATCGGACATCTTGCGCATAAGCATTCAGTGACCGTTATTTCGGACGAGATACATTTTTCCTTTACCGCGCCCGGAAAAAAATATGTGCCGTTTGCCTCGGTTGACGACATATGTGTCGATATATCCGTGACATGCATATCCGCATCCAAGTGCTTTAACCTTGCGGGACTTCAGTCCGCATGTATCGTTGCAAAAAATCCGACTCTCAGACACCGAGTTTACAGGGGTATCAATACCGATGAGGTCGGAGAGCCTAACATCTTCTCAATGAATGCAAATATTGCGGCGTTCAGACACGGGGACGAGTGGATTGACGAACTTAATGAGTATATTTTTGCAAACAAAAGGTTCGCCTGCGACTATATCCGCGATAACATTCCGAGTATAAAAGCACCGTTTAGCGAGGCAACATATTTGCTGTGGGCGGATATCTCCGCACTCAGCGATGATTCTGTCGCCTTCTGTAAGGACTTGAGGGAGAAAACGGGACTTTATATTTCTGACGGAACCGAGTACGGCGCGTGCGCAAAGAGCTTTGTGCGTATTAACCTTGCGACGCAAAGGTCTAATGTCGAGCGGGGCATGAAGCTTTTAAAGGAATATGTTGATAAGTATTGCCGCTGATTTCCTTTGAATTTTAATATAAAGAAGTTGCGGGCTGACAGCCTTATTTGCTGTCAGCCCGTTTTGGATGTGCCTGCCCGTGCCGACTTTTCGGCACATCTACCTTTTCCAAGTTCTGCGTTTTTATCAACTTTCCTGCGTTTTGATCCTTTGATGCGCCACTTCCTGCCGAACTTAAACGCATGCCGCTGTTTGTAAAGTACGGTTTGCATAAAAGCAATAACCGACCTGAATTTTCAGGTCGGTTTTCACTTATTGACTTACAGCCACAAAATAAACTTTTTTGTTTTCAGCTGTTATAAAGATTGCACGGGGTGTATCTTAATATTGAAAATCCCGCGTATTTTACTTATGTTACTCACAAATTTCGAACAGTAAAATTATTATTCCGTAATGCCGCTTTCGGCGTAATAAGTACCGGCTCGTTTTGTTGCGCCGCGGTTTTATCAGCCGTTTTTATAGCTGTCGTATACTTCCTTTAAGCGGTGAGGCATGTCGGTCATTATTCCGTCGGCACCTATCTCAATCAGTTTTCTCATGTCATCTTCGTCGTTGATTGTCCAGTAGTGTACAGCTATGTTATGACGGTTAGCATTTTTGGTGATGAAGCGTGTTGCGAGTTTTATGCCGCTCTGTGCCATGGGGAGCTGGAATGCGGCAATTTTCTCGTTATAGAAGAAGTCGAGGTTGAGCATGCGGAGCACAACATATTTTACAACCGACGGCTCACACGGGGAAAACATGAAGTTTTCGGGAACCTTGTCCTCCTTTTTGTACTCAACAAACATCTCGTATATTTCGGGGTGGAAGCTTGCAAGTACAACTCTGTCAAATGCGTCATACTCCTCAAGCAGGTCTATTACTGCCAAAAACGCTTTTTTTCCGAGATCGCCCGACTGTTTTATCTCTACATTGATGTAGTTGTCGGGAAAAGTTACAAGAAGGTCCTCGAGCGTTGTGGCAAGGAAAACATATTCGTCTCTCGGCTCAACTCCCTCGGGATATTCTACATCTTTAGGAAACTTTACAACTCCGTTATAATCGGTATAATGCTTTAAATCTCCGTCAAGATATCCGTTTTTTGTGGGGTTCAAGTATCCGAAATCGACTTTCTGATCAATTAGATCGGTGTAATTCCAGTCGCTGATAAGACCTGTTACATTTGTTGTTCTGTCAAGCGTCAGGTCATGACACAGAATAACAACGCCGTCCTTTGTAATGCTTACATCCGTCTCAAGCATAACACGGTTGTCAACCGAGTATGCGTTGTAAAACGCCTCAAGCGTGTTGTCGGGGAACTCCTTGTTTCCGCCGCCGTGCGCAATGAGAAGAGGCATTTCGCCTTCGCTTATCATAACGTTTTTACCCTTGTAATTGTCGGGGCGGGGAATTATCCATAAAATGAGTTCGAGAATAATTATAGACAGTAAAACTATCGAAGTAATCTTTAAAGCTTTTCTTGTTTTGGTTGCCATAAACAGTACCTTTCTTTTGTGTGTGGTTTAAATCGCTGTCTGTCAGTATAACATAAAACTCAAGTAAAATCAAGAAGCAATATAAAAAATTAACATATGCGTATGTTTACCCGAAAAAATTGTAAGTTGCCAAAGTAAATTCCCCTTTCAGCGAGGCAAGGGAGAAAAGGTGAAATTAGTCTGTCAAAGGTGTAAAATAGAGGTATCTCGGCAGAA
>CALWTU010000022.1 GCA_944384515.1 uncultured Clostridia bacterium | reverse complement strand
AGATCAGTAAAACCTTTTACGGCTGGGTTGTCGGTTCGTGCGGCAAGGTACACATCGTTTCACCTCAGAAGGTAATCGCAGAATTTAATGATTTTATTCAAAAGATAAAAACAGAATACTGATTTTTTGTATGCTTATCTTGTGTTTTTGTCATCGGACAGAATCTTTGAATTTAACAGCTGCATTTTGGCGCTTTTTTTAAAAAACAGGGTTTGAACTTACTGCCTTTTACAACCCTAATATTTAACGTTGGAAAATTAGAATCGGAAAGAAGCAATCATATGCGTGTTTTCGAAAAAATTTCGTTTTGAGCTTGCTTGACTTGCGCTGTAATTTTTTTTATAATGAATAAAAAAGGAAACTATATTTATCATGACCTATAAAAAAATCGCACAGATTGCGCACGTTTCTCCTTCCACGGTTTGTAAAGCTTTATCCGGAAGTAAAGAGGTTAGCGCGGAATTGACGAAGGAAATTATTCGGATTGCCGAAGAAATCGGTTATTTTGAACAAAAAAGAAAACGGAAAAACGAATATGCAAAATCGGATATGATTAACATTGCCCTGATTTGTCCCGAAATCATCTCTGTTTTCTATTCCGGTATAATCACTTCTTTAAAAAAAGAAATTGAACAGCGAGACGGACTTGCTTCTGTTTATGTTTACGATTTTGACAAGAAAAAACTGGATAAAATCGTAGAACAGATTACCGTGCGCAACGCTGCTGACGGCATCGTTTTGCTGTCGGCTGATTATCCAAAACGGCATCAGTCGATTCCGGTAGTCTGTCTTTATGAAGGGGAGCTCATGCACGATTCTGTATTCTGCGATGCAAAAGCGTATATGTCAGACATGGTTGCTTATTTAAAAGAGTCAGGGCATACGGATATTGCGTTTGTCGGCGAACCGAAAACCGAGGGAAAATTAAAAGCGTTCAAAACCGTAATGCAAACCATGCAGCTTCCCTGTCCGCCGGAAAATATATACGTTATAAACGAAAGATTCGAGCAAATCGGCTATCAGGCAGTAGAGCAGATGATGAAAAGAAAAACGCTGCCCACCGCCGTTATTTGCGCTTACGATGAAGTGGCGCTTGCTATGATCCACAGCTTTACCCGGTACGGAGTACGAATCCCGGAGCAAGTGAGTATTATGGGCATAAACGATATTCCTATGGCAGCGTATGCGCAGATTCCGTTGAGCACCGTATGTGTTTTCAAAAAGGAGCAAGCGGCGATTGCCATTAATATGCTGTATGATAAAATTTTTGAAAATGCGCACATTACGCAACACATCTCGATTGCACATCGTCTGATTGTAAGAAGCTCAACGGGAACTGTCCCTCGAAAAGAATAGCGGAGAAAGGGATTCCAACGCCGCACGTAACGACGGAATCGTATGTTAAGACATAATATGATGACAGAAAACAAAATTTTTACGGGAAGCAACGGCGATAAAAGGAGTTATAAAACAAGCAGATTTTTATATATCATCGAGGCGGCATTGGAATATTTCATTTCAATCGCCGTCGGAACGGTGTATCTTGCAAAACTCGCCACCCATATCGGAATATCCGACTGGTTGACGGGGATTTTAACGTCCTTCGTGTCACTCGGATGTGCCTTTCAATTTTTTGCCGTGTTTCTTGGGCGTTTCAAGCCCGTGAAAACGTGGGTAACGGCATTTCATATAATCAGTCAATTATTGTTTGCACTCTTGTATTTTATTCCTGCGTTTAAGTTGAGCGTGACGGTAAAAACGGTACTGTTTATCTTCATGTTGCTTTTCGCACAGATTATACATAACGTTATCAACGCCCCGAAAATCAATTGGTTTATGTCCCTTGTGGACGATAAGAAACGTGGCGGCTTTACGGCGAATAAGGAAATGGTATCTCTCGTCGGCGGTATACTGTTTTCGTACGGTTTGGGGTTCGCATTCGATTATTTCGAAAGTGCAAACCAAAACGTGCAAGGGTTTATCTTCTGCGGAATCGGGTTGTTTATTTTGATGGTGTTACATAGTCTTATTTTGATATTCTCGGTGGAAAAGCCGGCGAAAAGGGAAGAAAAAGTCGGCTTTAAAGAGCAGTTTGGGGCAATATGCAAGAACAAAAGCATCTTCAAAATCGTGCTTGTTGCTACGCTTTGGAACGTTGCCAATTACGCGACCATGTCTTTCACGGGTACGTATCAAAATAACGAACTCGGCTTTTCTTTGAAGTTTGCCTCTGCTATTATTATCGTCGGAAGTTTAGCGCGGGTATTGATGTCCAAGCCGCTCGGAAGATACGCCGACAAACATTCTTTTTCGAAAATGTTGTGCATTTGCTTTATCATCGAGGCGGCGGCGTTCGGGTGTAATATCTTCACCGTGCCTGCCAACGGGAAAGTGATGTTTACGATCTATACGATTTTGCATTATATGGGCATGGCAGGGATTAACAGCTCGCTTATCAATTTGATGTACGATTATGTGGAAGATGAGCAAAGGGTAAACACATTGGCAATCAACCAAACCTTTTACGGCTTGGCAGGATTTTTGACGACGCTTGCATTAAGCCCCGTGCTTGCGCTCATGCAGAGGAACGGCAACAAGATTTTCGGTATGACTATTTATGCGCAACAGCTCTTTTCGGTGTTCAGTATGATTATTACGCTGATTTTGCTCGTTTACGTGCTGAAAGTCGTCAGCAAGATTAAAAAGGTAGAAGTAAAAGAATCGATCGAAGAGAATTTTGGACAAAAATAAAAAAATATTTTTATATACGGAGGATATTCTATGGAAACTTTGAAATATGATTTATCAAAAAAAGGACAACAATTTAAAATTTTGAATGCAACCAACGGCGGGCCTTGGCACAAACGCCATGCGACAGATCAATACAGAAGTAATTTCGAGGACTATAAGGCGGCGCGAATTCCGTATTCTCGAAATCACGACTCTGCGGTTCATGGCATTTACGGCGGACCGTACAGCCATGATATAACAAACATTTTTCCTGATTTTAATGCAGACGTAAACGATCCTGCTTCCTATGATTTTGCCTGTACCGACGAGGCAATCTTAGTTTGCCTTGACGCAGGAACGGAGACTTTTTTCAGACTTGGGCAGACCATAGAACACCAGATTAAAAAACACGGCACGCTTCCGCCCAAAGATTTCAAAAAGTGGGCTGAAATATGCGAGCATATTATCAGACATTATAACGAAGGCTGGGCGGACGGATATCACCTGAATATTCAATATTGGGAAATATGGAACGAGCCGGATTTAGACGCTGATGATTCCCTTAATAAAAGAACATGGGGTGGAACGAAGGCAGAATTTTTCGATTTATATGCGGTTGCGGCAAAACATCTGAAGAGCTGTTTCCCAAATCTGAAAATAGGCGGTCCTGCGCTTGCGGGGACTGAATCCTGGGCAAAGGATTTTCTGTGCGAAATGAAAAAAAGAAAGGTGGAGATAGATTTCTTCTCATGGCATATATATTGTACCGAGCCCGTATATATGATGGAGAAAGCAAAAAATATTAAAGATATGCTCGTTGAATTCGGCTATGGCTCGGCGGAAAGCATTTTGAACGAGTGGAATTACGTGAAAAACTGGAAAGATAAGTTCGTATACTCGATTGAGATCATCACAGGCATGAAGGGAGCCGCATTCACCATGGCATGTATGAGCGAAGCGCAAAAATCATCAATCGATATGCTTATGTATTATGATACGCGACCTTCGGTGTTTTGCGGTGCGTTTGATTTTTATACGTATAGACCGCTTAAAGGGTATTATCCGTTTAAATGGTACGGTATGTTCTACGATATGGAAGCGGAAGTCAGGGCAGAAAAGGAAATAGAAAAAATCTATACGCTTTGCGGAACGAATAAAGACGGGAAAGTGCTTTGTGTGATTACCTATTATTCCGACGAGGATGATTTGCCGGATAAAGAAATAAAAGTCGATTTCGGTAAAGAGAGCAAATACGAAGTATATCTTCTTGACGATGAACATAACGAGGACTTGCTGGGCGTGTTTGATTCGTTACAGTTTACCATGAAACAAAATACCTGTATTCTTATTAAAGAAGCAGGAATGTAAGAGTAGAGTTACAAAAAAGGCAGTAAAAGGATGATAGATTATAAATATCAGGTAAAGTTTCTTATTCTACGCAGTGTTTCTAAATGTGATTTTTTACAATTTATTTTGCAGCTATTTCGTACAACAAAGCCAATGGTCCCGACTGCACAGGCAGTCGGGATTTTGCGTTTATCGATCAGCGGACAAATTAAATTTGAGAACTTCCGTCGCCTAAGCAACATTGATTAACCATCGAAATTATGCAGTCGAAAAACCGAGTAAAATGTTGCCAAAATACAGCTGTCATTTCAGGTCGTGTCAGACTCGGACTAACGACATTTGCTTTTCAAAAGTTTGAAAATATACTTTATTTTAAGCTGAGCAAACAGCTGAAGCAAATTAAAAAAATATGGAATATGGACTTGAACCTACGACTTTAGGACTTGAACCTACGACTTTAGCAAATTCTTGACATTTATTTATGATTGTGATATGATGTATGAGTATGATTAATTCTTGAAATACGGAAAGGAATACCGAGATATGGTTAAAAATATTTTCAAAAAAGCAAACTGGATATGGTGCGAATCCGAAGGACAGGCAGATGAATACGGCGAATTCTATTCCTCGTTCAACTATGACGGAGAGAAAAATGTAAAATTGAAAATATCCGCGGACAGTAACTACGCGGTCTATATCAACGGCAAATTTGAGGTCTTCGGGCAGTACGCCGATTTCCCTTACGATAAAATATACGACGAGGTCGATATTACAAAATTCTGCAAAAACGGCAAGAATCACGTTGCCGTTATAGTCTGGTATTTTGGTATAACAACGACTTCAGTCTATTACAAAGGAGAGGCTTCCCTTATTTTCGAAATAACAGAGGGAGAAAATGTTTTGTGCTTCAGCGGCGAGCAGACTCTTTCACGCCTTAGCCGTACCTACGATCAGCATGTATGCAAGATCATCACGGGTCAGATGGGGCTTTCCTTTAGCTACGATATGACAAAAGAGGACAAGTGGAAGATGGGAGAACTTTGCGGATTTTCAAACAGCGTTATCGTTTCAAAGCATCCATCTTGCCGAATTCGTCCGAATGAGAAGCTCGTCCTTGAAAAAAAGGTTTTGGGAAAAGAAATAAAGCGCATATCCGATAGCGATGTTATTTTTGAGCTGGGAAGTGAGCAGGTCGGCTTTGTAAGCATTGATATAACCTCTGATACCGAGCAGGATATTTTGGTAGCTTACGGTGAGCATATTGTGGACGGAAACGTAAGACGTATCATCGGACTAAGAGATTTCAGCTTCAAGATGCGTTTGCGCAAGGGAAAAAATAAGTATCTCAATCCATTTCGTCGTTTGGGGGCGAGATATTTGGAGATAAAATCTGAATCTCCCGTGACGGTAAACGAAGCGGCAATCACGCCGACCATGTATCCCGTAACTCTTAAAACCAAGCCTGAGCTTAACGAATATCGCTCGAAAATATACGATATCTGCGTAAACACACTGCGTCTCTGTATGCACGAGCATTACGAGGACTGCCCTTGGAGGGAGCAGGCGCTCTACTGTATGGACAGCCGAAATCAGATGCTCTGCGGTTATTATGCCTTCGGTGAATATAAGTTTCCGCGCTCCTGCCTTGAGCTTATATCAAAGGACGACCGTAAGGACAGGCTTCTTTCCATATGCTATCCCGTAAATAACGATTATTGTATTCCTTCGTTTTCAATTCACTATATAACCGAGTGCATAGAATACCTGCAGTATTCAGGAGATAAAGCGTTTATTGAGGAGATATATCCAAAGCTTGAAAGTGTTCTTTCCGCCTTCCTTGAAAGACGCGAAAACGGACTTGTGCCGATTTTTGAAGGCAAACAGTACTGGAATTTCTACGAGTGGAGCAACGGTCTGGACGGTAACGGCACAGGATACGAGCTGCCGAAATTCGATATCATAATGAACGCGCTGATCTCTATTGCCCTTGAAAATATGGGCAAGATCGGAGATATGCTGGGTAAGCAGAACCAATATCGCGATATGATCCCCGAGATCAACCGTCGCATAAGAGAAGAGTTTTGGGATGATGAAAAGGGCATATTTGCGGACTGTACGGACAAAGCCAGATACAGCGTTCTCGGCAACTCTCTGGCGATTCTTTGCGGAGCAGCGGAGGATCCCAAGGGAGTATGTGAAAGAATGCTTAATTTGGAAGGTGTGACGGATATCTCTCTCAGTATGCGTTGCTTCAAGTACGATGCGATGTTGCTTGCTGACAAGGGGAAATACAAGGAGTCTATCCTTTCCGAGATCGACGAAAATTACAGACTTATGCTTGAGCTTGGCAACGGGACCGTTTGGGAAACGGATGAGGGCGAAAGTGATTTTGGAAAGGCAGGAAGCCTTTGCCACGGTTGGAGCGCTATGCCGATATATTACTACAATATTTTATCATAAGATTTTTAATGAGTTCTAAAAGGTTTGAAATTGTTGGGGGAACTCAAGACCTTGCCAATAGGCAGGGTCTTTTTTATGCTTAAATTTTGGATAATTTTATTAATATTAAAATTCAGCAATCAGGTTTTGTAAAAAAATAAGCTTGTTTTAAAAGTTATAAATATGTTATTACATATTCTTTGTCGCTGTGTATTGACTTTAATTTTGTATTAATATATAATTTATGTAGTACATGTAATTCAAGAGTGCAAATTCAGTGTATAACTTTTAAGGAGAGCTATTATGTCAATTTTAAATAGATTTGTTAAAAAGAACGGCAGCACCAAATTTAAATACGGCTTTGAAGTTACAGGAGAAAAGGGAATATTTACTGAATATCTGAAAAGAATTCCGCAGTGTGACTGTGGCGTTGAAGAAATTTACCTGGAACTTGTATCAAAAGACGAAATACGCAGTTTGGTTTGTGAGGAATTCGGAGAGTGTGCATTGCAGAAAATAAATAAAGGCTCTCCCGAAACTGAAATAAAAGATGAAGCATATTTTATTAAAATTGAAAGTGCAAGAGCTTGCATTTTTGCAATGAGGCCGATTTCTTTTATTTACGCTGCTGAAAATATTATTTCCAACATGGTTGACGGTGAAATATTCTGCGGGGCTGTATACAACTATCCTGACAAAGAATTTCGCGGATTAAAGGCTTTTTTGCCGAGAAGAGAGAATTTTGATTATTTTTATAAGTTGATAGATTTTTGTCTTGCATACGGTCTAAACACTATTGTTCTTGAGGTAGGCGGGGCGATGGAATATAAGTCTCATCCCGAAATTAACGATGGGTGGATTGAATACTGCAATATGTTCAAAGAAACACCGGGTAAAAGTGTTGAATATCAAAACAGCTTTGACTTTTTAAAGAACAGTATACATTGGGAAAACGGCGGAGGATCTTTCCTTAAGCAGGAGGAAGTAAAAGAACTTGTAAAGTATTGTAAAGACAGAGGTATCAATGTAATTCCGGAACAGCCTATGATGAGCCATTCCGACTATCTGCTATTTAAACACAAAGAGTTTGCGGAGAGAGAAGAGGATCCGACGCCTGATGCGTACTGCCCGAAGAACGAGGGCGTGTTAAAACTTTGCACCGATCTGCTTGATGAAATCATAGAAGTTTTTGAACCCCAAATAATACATATCGGACATGACGAGCTGTATTCTGTCGGACTGTGTGAGAAATGCAAAGGAGAAGATCCTGCTAGACTTTATGCCGATGACATAAATTTTTATAACAGATATCTAAAGCGTAAGAATATTAAAACAATGATATGGTGCGACAAATTGCTTGATGCGCATGATAAAACAGGGCAAAATTGGGGCGGAGCAGAGCGCAAAGGGTATTTTGAGGACGGAAGTCTGAAATACTTCGTACCGGCGACCTATCGCTCTTATGAGTTGATTGACAAAGATGTTCTGCTTATGCATTGGTATTGGTCTGTTGACTCTCAATTTGATTATAAACTTACAGAAAAATACGATTTCTGTTACGGTAATTTCACAGGAATATCAATGATTGACGCAGATAAGAGGATGAAACTCAAATCTTTCGGATTTTGCGTTTCAAACTGGGCGGAATGTGAGGAAGTACTTTTGCAAAGAAACGGTATTTTCTTTCATATAGCTTATAACAGTATGATGGTATGGTCTGACAGTTTCTGCTCGCTTGATTATATTGAAAACATAAAGAAAGTTTCGGAGGATATATATAAGTATTTCAATAGCAGAACTTCTGCCCAAAAATTTATTACATTTATTCATAATACATCAACTTTTAAACCGCATATGGCGTTTGTAGACGGTGCTTTCCCCGTAAAAGAGGAAGATTATGTCGGAAAATATGAGTTATTATTTAATAATGGCGAAACTAAAAGTTTCGATATATATTACGGCTTGAATATAGGGTATTCAAAAAATACATTTGTTCAAAGAGAGGACAGTGTTTTTGATTGTTATGAATATGACAAACAGCTGTTTGAAACAACTTACCGTTGCAGATATATTCCCGACCAAAATGAAATGTTTTATGAGTATAAAGTGCCGATTGAAAATCATTTGAATTTAACATCATGGCAGTTTATACCGAGCGGAAAATATGATGTAAAAATTAAATCGGTTAAAGGCAGTTAATCGTTATAAGACTTTGATGAAAATCTTAATTTATAAAAAAAGTAATCAAGATAGGAATTGTCGATTTTGTGCTTACATTTGTTTTGATTCCGTTCATAATAACAAAAAATCTTCAGGTAATAACAACTCTTTCGATTATCATGATAGTTATTCAGGTTGTTTCTATATTTTTTGTAATTGTCGGTGTGGAAAAAAGTCTTAAGGAAAATTTCCCCGATGAATGATAGTATTAAAAAAATATATCAGGAGTTTTAACTGCATGAGTTCAAAAGTATATAAAGGCGAATATGCTTCAAAAATCGAGTTTCCTCTCGGAGGAATAGGCACAGGATGCGTAAGTATCAGCGGTACAGGCGAGCTTGTGAATTGGGAAATGTTCAGCCGTCCGAACAAAGAGACACGCAACGGATACACTCATTTTGCAATCAAAGCAGAGGATGAAAGCGGAGTTGTGGACGCGCGTGTGTTGCAAGGAGATATAACACAAAATTTTTACGGCACAGGTTACGGAGAGAAACATTCATGGGGGTTCGGTCACGGAACTCCGAGAACGAGCATGGCGGGATTTCCTCATTTTAAAGATGTAACTTTCGGTGCAAAATTTCCTTATGCCGAGATAAATTATAGCGATAAGGATTTTCCTGCGAAAATTACTCTGGATGCATTTAACCCGTTTATACCGGTCAATGATGCTGATTCTTCAATACCTGCGGCTTTCTTTACATGGAAAATATATAACAGCAGTAACAAGAGAATGAAATATACGGTGGCGTTTTCCTGTCAAAATCCTCTTTTAGAGAATACAATAAACAAAAAATTCTCAGTCGGCGGTATACACGGAATTGAAATGAGCAGTACCGCTTCACCGGAACCCCGTTTTAACGGCACAGTGAGAATATCAACCGATGCCGACGATGTTGCCGTTCAGGAATATTGGTACCGAGGCGCATGGTTTGACGATTCGACAGTGTTCTGGCAGGAATTTGCCTCACCCGCAAAACTCACTGAAAGAAGATATGAAACGCCTGCTGCGGCCGATATGTGCACTCTGTGCGCAACGGTCAGCGTTGAGCCGTATGAGACGAGAGATGTGAAGTTTTTGCTGTCGTGGTATGTACCTAACTTCGTAAAAACATGGAATATAAAAGACGGAGAAGAGATGCCCAAATGGAAAAACTACTATACAAAACTTTTTGCCTCTCATGATGCACTTTTGGAGTATGTTTATAAAAATTGGGAAAGACTTGATAAATACAGCAGACTGTTTTCAAATTTGTTGCTTTCTACAACTATGCCCGACGATGTAAGAGATAGGGTTATATCGAACCTTGCTATACTTAAAAGCTCTACATGTCTTAGGCTTGAAAACGGCGAATTTTACGGATTTGAGGGAGTGAATAAGGATGTGGGCAGCTGTGAGGGAAGCTGCGCTCATGTGTATAATTATGCCTATGCGCTGCCGTTTTTGTTCCCGAAATTAGAAAGGAGCATGCGCGAGCTTGATTATACATATAATCAGGCGGAAGACGGCGGAATGCAGTTCAGGCTAATGCTTCCTCTCGGCAAATCTTCATATAATTTCAGACCCTGTGTTGACGGACAGATGGGCGGTATTTTGAAATTTTACCGTGACTTTAAAATATGCGGAGATACAGAGTGGTTAAAATTATGGTGGCCGAAAGTAAAAAAATCGCTTGAATACGCATGGAGTGACACCAATAAAGATAAGTGGGATCCCGACAAAAGCGGTGTTATTATGGGCAGACAGCATCATACGCTTGATGTTGAACTCTTTTCTGCAAACTCATGGCTTAGCGGATTTTATCTTGCGGCGCTTAAAGCCGCGTCCGAAATAAGCAGATATCTCGGAGAGACAGAAGACGCAGATATGTATGATGAGATTTACCGAAAAGGCAAAGAATATATGGAGAGGGAACTCTTTAACGGTGAGTATTATATCCAGAAAATAAATATAGAGGACAAGGGTATAATAGAATACGGATGCGGAGCAGACGAAAAAGGCAAGCAATTCTACTGGGATGAGGAAATACAGCAGGCAAAATATCAATATAACGACGGATGCCTTACAGATCAGATTTTGGCACAGTGGCATGCCTCTCTTATAGGGCTCGGTGATGTTTTTGATTCAGAGCACAGGCGTAAAGCGGCGGAGTCCATATACAGATATAACTTTAAATGTATGAGAGATGTATTCAATCCGTGCAGACTGTATTCCGTAAATGACGAGAGAGGAGTTATGATATGCACATGGCCAAAGGGCTCTCATAAGCCGAGAATTCCCATCCCTTATTCTGAGGAGACAATGTGCGGTTTTGAATATGCGGCGGCGTGTCTCATGCTTCAGAACGGATACGAGCGGGAGTGTCTTGAGATAATTTCCGCGCTGAGCGACAGATATGACGGAAAGAAAAGAAATCCGTTTTCGGAGAACGAGTGCGGAGCAAGCTATGTGCGCTCGCTTGCCTCATACTCCCTTCTTTTAACATACAGCGGATTTATATATGATATGTCAAAGATGGAGCTTGGATTCTCTCCTGTCAGATATTCCGAGGGGTACAGCAGTTTCTGGTCAGTCGACGGAGGCTGGGGAAGTATCAGATACAGCGGCGGCAAGTGGATTTTCAGTGTAATGTACGGAAAAATAGAATTAAAGCGCTTCTTTTTGCCGAAAATTATAACAAGTGTTATCGGCAAAGATAAAATTCTGAATTTTAAGAACAGCTGCGGATATGAGGAATTTGACA
>CALWTU010000021.1 GCA_944384515.1 uncultured Clostridia bacterium | reverse complement strand
GCGGAACGGATACAATAAAATCACTCTTTTCCTTTACAAGCCTTGATATACCAAAACCCTCGCTGCCGAGCACCAAGCATGCTCCCCCGCGGTAATCCACATCATAGTACGCTTTGCCTCCCATATCGGCAGAATATATCCAAAGTCCCCTTTCCTTGAGTTCTTCTATCACAGATGATATATTGGTGACCTTGGCAACACGCATATGTTCAAGTGCTCCCGCAGAAGATTTGGCAACAGCGGCGGTCAATCCAACTGCACGGCGCTTCGGAATAATTACTCCGTGCACTCCCGAACACTCGGCACTCCTTATAATAGCTCCGAGATTGTGCGGGTCCTCCACTCCGTCACATATAATAATGAAAGGCTGCTCGCCTCTCTTTTCGGCATAATCAAGTATTTCTTCTACTGTAGAATAATTATGTTCTGCGACCATCGCCGCAATTCCCTGGTGCGTCATACCGCCGCAAAGATAGTCAAGCTTACTCTTTTCTACCTGAGCAACAACGATTTTTCTCTCCTGCGCCTTTCCGAGAAGCATCCTGACAGAGCCTTCTCTGTCACCTTTCTGAACATAAATCTTGTCAATATCACGACCCGATTTCAACAGTTCCGCTACCGCATTTCTTCCGCAAATAACATTACCGTTTTCAAT
Organism: uncultured Clostridia bacterium; assembly: GCA_944384515.1. Classification (GTDB taxonomy): domain Bacteria; phylum Bacillota; class Clostridia; order Oscillospirales; family CAG-272; genus UBA1740. Next base: position 7,240 of record CALWTU010000021.1, on the reverse strand, counting down.
TTTTGTATCTTTATTTTTATCCATAACTCTTCTCACTTTAAAAAAAGATTACAACTACACAGACTAATTATAACACATTTTTTTATATTTGTATATAGAATTACGCTATTTTAAAAATAAATTTTAAACAGGGCAGCTCAAGTTCAAAAACCGAGCTGCCCTGTCATAGTTAAATGTATGTGAATTATAAAAATGTGCCTCAAAAACAGTTATAACTGTATACTTTTCAGTTCCAATGCCTCAAGTGTCACGGTTTGTTCCAAAGAGCCCTTTATAATTTTGACGCTGATCGGAAAATCGTAATCTGTATTCAACAGATAAACCTTGTCACCCTCATATACCGCAAAACGCAGTTTATCGTTGCCCAAAACAATTATATCCGCATTTCTGTGGCTTGAAGAGAGCATTTCACGCATTAAAGATCTGTACAGAGGCATAAGAGCGGGATTGCCGGGATAATTTGTACTTGCAATCAGCGTTGCGACACCTTTGCCGAGTTTATGTTCTATTACCATAGGTTCCCTCTCCTCATCCTTTTTCAAAAAGGACTCGGAAATCACTCCCGTAACTTTTCCTCCCGCAGCTCGCAGCTGTGCATAGTCTATGTATCCTGCGCTGAAGAGCGGGTCTGTAACAAAATTCTTCGTTCCCTGATACAGATGCTTTGGATTCAACGAATTAAATTCAAGTTTTACCCCGGCATTTGAGGATAGAATACGGCCTGTATAATTTACGCCAAACAGTTTTTCAAACTTTCCGTTGTCTGGATACTCTGCCCTTCCTCCTCTGACGGGAGTTTTGTTCAGATGAGCCATCGTCATAAGAAGGTTGCCCCCGTTTTCGACATATGCGGTAAGCTTTTCAAGATTCTCATCTGTCATTGTATTCCAGCCAAGGAATATAAGATACTCATATTTTGAAAGCGTCTCAAGATCAGCCTCTATCGGAATAATATCATACATTCCGTACGCAGGCGCCGCCGAGTAGTCCTTGTCTCCGTAATTGCCGATATCATACCACTCTCTCTTGCTTCCCGTCTCTTCAAGCAATCGCCATGAGTACTCCGCCTCTCCGTGCGCCCATTCCGGACGATTAAACTGATTCCAAAGCGAGCTTCCGCCCCAGCCGCCGTATGCGTCGTAAAGTCCCGACACAAACGCTACTTTAACCTTTGGTCCGCCCTTGGGGCGAAAGTCATTTTCTATAAGTTCCTTGGCGTAATCAAGCACTGCTCTGTATGAGCGGCATATATCCGAGTTTCTGTCATAGCAATCGCCAAAGCTCTCTATCCTCTCATCTCCGCTCTCAAGACAGAACAAATTACTGCCGCTGATATACGAATATTTATAAGCAAGAGAAAGCCTCTTTATTTTCAGCCCGTCGTTATGCCGCATTCCACCGTACCACTCGTGGGCGACATATGTACCCCACATTTTTGATTTCCACGCTCTTGCAACTCCGCGCAGATTCGGAATAAGCAGCTCGGGATTTCCGCACATAACCTCAAGAGTAGGTATGTCCACACCCGCCATGGCATTATACTTATTAAGTCCTGTTGCCTCAACAGAAAATACATTCTCGATACCTATTTCCTTATCGTAATTAATATACTCGGAAACATTTCTTATATACTCCGCCTCTGCCTCTTTTAAATCTGAGAATGTTTTAAGCGCAACCTTTGAGTCACCGCTGTCAGGCCTTGTATCTGTGTAATAACCCGGCATTTTGCAGCAAAAACTGCTGCCTGTCTCCCCTATCATATCGCCGAGAAAATATTTACCCGCAATCTCTTTTATTTTTTCAACAGTCTCTCTGTCAAGCTGGCTTTTGTGCCCTGCGGGTGCATGCTGTATCGTGTACAAGAACACAAAATACACTTTGTGCCTGCGCAAAAGCTGTGCCCACTCATAAAAATATTTTCTCTCTATATACTTAGAGGGGGTTCTTATCGTGACAAAGTTGTATCCGGGATTGATACAGCGCTCAATCAGCTCCTCAGATATTTTATCAACCTCAAAAGAATGCTCTCCTATATGTATTCCCGTAAGTATCAAATCTCTTTGCATAATTTTCACCTATCCGCTGTGTTATTAAGCTTTTATATCAGAAAATCCTCCGTTTTTGGAGGATTTTCTGAAAATTTTCAGTTTTAATTAAGCTCTGTCAGCTTTCTTAGCTGCAAAACACTCGCTGCAATAAACAGCCTTGCCTTCGGTTGGCTTAAAGGGCACCTGGCACTCCTTGCCGCATTCTGTACAAACTGCTGCGAACATCTCTCTCGCACCCTTTTGTGCATTCTTCTTTGCGACACGGCAATCCTTGCATCTTGAGGGCTCATTTTCAAAACCTCTCTGTGCATAGAATTCCTGCTCACCGGCTGTGAACACAAATTCATTGCCACAATCCTTGCACTTTAATGTCTTGTCCTCGTACATCGTCTTTTCCTCACTTAAAATAGGTTATATTTTTTGCCCTTAGACGGATTTCAACCGACGCCTTTGTAAACAACGCTCTCCCTTAAGCTACCTGGGCATAATAAACTTTAACTGTCAGAGAAGATTACACTCTCTTCCCTCAAACGCTTTAACATCCGAGATTTCGCATTTTCAACCGATTTTACATCCCTTGAAAGTTTCTCGCATATCTGCTGTGTGGTATCTCCGTTAATATAACACAGAAAAACCTCATACTCATATCCGGACAGAATTTTCTTGGCACGCTTAAGGTGTTCCTCAAACCGCTCTCTGCCCTCAAGCCTCATCTCAAGTCCGTCGTCAAAAACCACCGCATGCTCGTCAAACGGCACAAGCTTCGGTCCTCGGGACATCTTTGCACTGAGATCATACACTCTTCTGTATACACAGATACGGGCATACAGTCCGAACGTAACATCGCTCTTGGTTAAATCATAACTCATGCACGCCCGATGCAAAGCAATCGCAGCCTCGCTGTATATCTCATCAATATTCAACTTCTCTGAGACAAAACCTGAAGCAACCTTCATAAGCATCGGCTTATATAATTCCAATATATGCTTGAATGCCTCATCATCTCTGGCTTTTGCAAGAGAAATAAGCTCTTTTATATCAAGTTCTTTGTAATCTGTCATACAAATCTCTTTCATACCATTGATTATAATTGCACTTCAATATTTTGTCAATAGTTTTTTTAAAAAAATTTTATATATTTTCTTAAAAATGATACATATATGATGTATTGTACATATATTTTTTCCGCATTTTGCACAATTTGTCAAATTATGTATTCAAGTCTGCCCGTTGCCGAAAACAAAATTCCCTTGTAAACCTTGTCGGGTTTTGTATCAAAAGCATTCTTTATCTTCTCCGCTTCAGCCATGGATTTCACAACCAATGTTGTCGTCATAAGATTACCCTCGCTGTTCGAAAGCGACAGCTCTACCTTATACCTTCCGTTTTCGGTTTTAGTGATCACGGCACTGTGGCTTCCGCCCATCTCGGAGAGCTTTATATACTTAATTGTAGACTTTATGCTTCTCTCTCTGAATTCCTCGTCAATTGTGTCATAAAGCTCGCTTGAAACCTTTTTTCCGAGCTCGGATATCATATAGTATTTTTCGCCGTCAAATTCATCAAAAAAAATATGCCCCGTTTTGTTCAGATCTCTGAGCGCTTCCTCATAATCCAAAATAAGCTCGCCCGTATTGTCAATAACAATATTCATAAGAGTTGTGTTGTCAACGGGATAGGAGATGTTATCTAAAAGAAACAACATAAATATTTTAATGTCTGTCATGCTTCTCAGTACAAGTTTTTTGTTCTTTTCTTTCATATTCATCCTCCTTATAAGATGTACCCGCAGGAATAAAAATTCCTACGGGTAAAATTCTTTATTACTCTTCGGTCTTAAGATATTTTTCGTAATTTTTCTGCTTTACATCAACGAACACAGGGTTTCCGAAATAATCCCATGTCAGCTTTGATATATCGTCATTTACAAACGCAAAGCTCTCATTGAATATTACGGGAACAACAGGTGCATACTCAAGAAGGAACTTCTCTGCATCGGCAAGAGCCTTTGCTCTGTCCTCTTCATTCTTTGCAATATATGCGGAATTCATAAGATAATCGTAATCCGCATTCCACCAGCCGCTGATAGATGTACGGAATGTTCCGTCTTTGAAATTAACGCCGTTGCCGTTCATATTAGACGTGAACGCCGCAAGGGACACAAACGCATCCTCGGAATAGAGCTGCCAGTCAACAGCTATAACATCAAACTTTCTGTCTCCGTAAGATGCATCCTTAACCAGTGCCTGTATAGCCGAATCAAGTATTGTTATCTCCTGAGCGGTAGCTTTATCCTCAATTACAGTGGAAACCAAATCAACAGTCTTAACAGTTACGCTAAAGCCGAGCGACTCCCATGCCTCTTTTGCCATATTGGCAAGGATAACGCTCTCCTCATCATTATTAACGGTAAGAGTGAATGACTTTGACACACCTGTAAAGTTCACTCCCGCAAGAAGAGCTTCTGCATCTTCCTTAAGCGCGCTCACTGAAATACGATCCTTTATTTCATCTTTGAAAACAGAGGATGCAACCTTGTTATTAAGGAAACCGTTCGCCGGTTTGCCGAATCCTATAGCGTTACTCATCGCTGTTCTGTCAAGAACCATTGAGAGCGCCTGTCTTACCTCTTTTATAGCAAAGAGCGGATTTTCGGTATTGAAAACATACGAGTAAACCGACATATCCTCTGTAACCTCTGCCTTATCCTTATTTGCAATTCTGTCTGCAACAGGTGCGTCGGCAAGGTAAAATACCGTTTTATTCTCAACATCTTTATATGTAAGAGTAAGCTGTTCTCCCGCAGCGGTGAAGAAGGACACCAATGCACCGGGATTAACTATATTATCAAAGTCCTTTGTTGTGGGCTTCTGATGATAACCGAGGTTTCTCGAAAGGGTAAACTCCGCAGAATCACGGTTCCACTCCTCAATTCTGAAAGGTCCGTTTGTAACGATAGTGGAGATGCTCTTGCTCCAATATCCGGGAGATACAGAAACGATGTCCTCACGAAGCGGGCTAGTAGCAACAGAAGCAAGGTTCTTTAAAATCTGCTTGTAATCAGCACCCTCACGGTACTTGATTGTAATCTCGTATATATCCGATGCAACAGCACCGAAAGAATAAAGAGACTCTTTTCCCGACTTAACCTCAACGGCATTCTCTATATCATAGAAAAGCGCCGCACTGGGATTTGCATTTGTAGGCTCAAGAATTACGTCTCTCCACGCATAGATGAAGTCCGCAGCCGTTACCCTCACCTCGTCAGACCAATATGACTCTCTGAGTGTGATCACTATCTCGCGCTCTTCTTTATCAACATCATATTTCTTTGCGGCAAGCATCTCAAGGTTTCCCTTTTCGTCAATGCCGAAAAGAGGCTCATAAATCATAGACATAAGCTGTTCCTGATTGCTGTCAACAAAGTAGTCGCTGGGATCAAAGTCGAAACTCTCAGCTCCGAGGTACACGCTGATCTCAGCACCATTGTTCTTTGGAACGCCGCAGCTCGAAAGTGTTGCAACCATTCCGCAGAGCATCACAACAGTTAGCATTAAACTTACAATTCTTTTCATATAAATCTCCTGTTTTGCATAAAGCAAAATATCTTATATTATGCTTATATATTTTATCATAAAAAATAGGTTTTTTCAATGTTTTAGTATTCAAGTTTTAATTTTTGTTTAGCTGCACAACTCTCACCTATAATAATTGTATATATTGTACAAAATAATTATGTCATGATGACTGAATAGTTACTGCTCATCCGGGAAGAATTTAAAAAAAGGAGGATTTGGACAAATGAAAAATTATTATGTACCCTACAGCAACCAATCTGTCCCCTACACCGACCTTGCGGTCGAAAGAAGGAGAGCCGACACAACCGTAAACGGAGTTGAGTACTCTGTACTCAGTTCCGACTTCGGTTCTTGGGAGAGAGTGGAAATCACCTCAAAAGAGGGAGAAAAATCAATCGGACGCCCCATGGGAGTTTATTACACCCTGAATACGGGTGCCATGGCCATGCTCGACGAAAACGAAGTGCTTGATGCGGCAAATACTGTTGCCGACAGGCTCTGCCGTCTATGCGACGAGGTAAACATTATTCCCGAGAGAATTCTCGTTTTGGGACTCGGCAACAGACATCTGACCCCCGACTCGATAGGCCCGAGATGCGCCGATGTCGTAAAACCGACACTGCACATCAAAAACTACGACGAGGATATGTTCGAGGCGCTTGAATGCTCAGAAATAGCGGTTATAGCCCCGGGTGTCAGCGCAGAGAGCGGAATGGAGTCCTCTGACGTCGCAAAAGGCGTATGCCAGACAATCGCCCCGGATGTTGTAATCGCGATAGACTCGCTCGCTTCAAACTCCGAGACGAGACTCGGATCGACAATACAGATATGCAACACGGGAATATTTCCCGGAAGCGGTATCGGAAACCACAGGAGCGGAATAAATCAAAGCACCCTGAACACTCCCGTAATAGCAATCGGTGTTCCGACGGTAATTGACGCCGCCGTTTTCAGAGGCAACGGAAGAAGAACAAATGAGCCCATGATGGTTGCCCCGAAAGATATTGACGCAATCGCCGAAAATGCCTCAAAGATAATCGGTTACGCAATAAACCAGGCATTCGGAATCACGACGGTATAAGCACCTCTGAAGCGAAGTGCCGTTTTATCGGATATGCAACGGCATGGGCAAAATATCTCAACTATAAACTATATAATCAGTTCTTCAACAGGCAATTTCGGCACAGCGTGAAAGTCATTTTCATCCCTGTAATACTTAATATCGCCGTTTGAGGCGTCGGTGAGGTAAACCGTCTCGGACGGCACACCGAGAGCAATAATAAGTTGTGCCGAATAAGGAGTTTTGCCGAGAAGTTTGTCGATGTTTTCCTTATTGAATGAGCGCAGCATACAGCCTCTGTATCCCATCTCACCCGCAACAAGAAGCATAGACTGTGCATATATTCCGATATCAATGCTGATACTGACATCCGGTTCTCTGTCAGTAAAAAGTATAATGTAAGCTGTGGGGCGCTCCTGCTCTGTGGGGCCCTCCCACTGCTTAAGATATCCGGCGAACTTCAACTCGCCGAATATTTTGTCACACATAGATTTATCGTTTACATATGAAAATCTCACAAGCTGCCTGTTTGCGGAGCAACCCGAAAATCTCGC
>CALWTU010000020.1 GCA_944384515.1 uncultured Clostridia bacterium | reverse complement strand
GGCCGAGTTCTGCGGGAGTTATCTCGATTAACTCCGAGCCTTTTAAATCGGGAAAGGTGCTTGATAAAATTCTCCGCCTTTCATTTAAAAACGACGCCTTCACATGTATTGCGGACCTCTCTCCGTTCGGCAAGGGCGGAATATCCGACAATAAAAAAGAGGCGCTTATCGGCGCATTCAATTCCGCAATAGAGGATGTGTTCCGCTCCTCTGTCAAGGGTTGGAGGAATATTGTCGGGGAGTATGTGCTTGACAGTACCGATTTCCTTTTGAAGCTTCTTCCCGAGATTGAGTTTGTCACAAAGGCGACGAGTCTTATAAACGAGCTCAAAGCGAGAGAGGGATGTGTTGTCTGTGTGCCTGCCGTGCGCCCGATTGAACAAAAGGCGTTCTCGGCGGTAGATCTTTACAATCCGAGAGTTGCGCTTGCAATAAACGACAGAATCGTGACAAACGATTTCACATTTGATGACAAGGCGAGAATTTATGTCCTTACAGGACCAAACAGAGGCGGAAAATCCGTAATTACGGTTGCGGTCGGCGCCGCACAGGCGCTCTTCCAGCTCGGACTTTTTATTCCCGCAAGCGAGATTACGATCTCACCGGTTGACGGAATATTCACGCATTTTCCGGAGGGTGCGGACGACACGATCGACAAGGGCAGACTCGGCGAGGAGTGCCAGAGACTGCGTGAGATATTTGACGAGGTTACCTCTGACAGTATGATTTTGCTTGACGAGTCGCTCTCATCAACGGGCGCATACGAGGCGTCGTACATAGCCTCCGAGATTCTCTCGAGCTTTGCGACAATAGGCTGCCGCGGAATCTTTTCCACCCACCTTCATGAGCTTGCGGCAAAGATTGACGAGATAAACGCAATTTCCGCACAGCACGGCGGAGTCAGCATCGACACGCTTGTTGCCGGAATGGAAGAGGGGGAGCGTTCCTTTAAAATTCTCAGGGCGAAACCCGACGGAAAATCATACGCAAGAGATATTGCGGATAAGTACGGACTGTCATTTGATACTCTTGTCAAGAGAGGGGCTGAAAACAAGAAAAAATGAAAATCACCATCGGTATAGATGTGGGCGGAAGCACCACGAAAATCGTCGGATTCAGAACCGACGGGGAAAAAAGAGAGTTGATTGAGCCGCAGTTTGTCAAGGCAAACGACCCGGTTACGGCGACTTACGGCGCGTTCGGAAAGTTTACAGATGAAAACAGACTTGCAATCAAGGATATTGACAGAATTATGATGAGCGGAGTCGGCTCATCATATGTAAAGAGCAGTCTTTACGGCATTGAGTGCCAGAGGATATCCGAGTTTAACGGCATAGGCACGGGGGGACTGTATCTCTCGGGGCTTGACAATGCGGTTGTCGTCTCGATGGGCACGGGTACCGCTATCGTCCATGCGACAAAGAGCAGTATAAAGTATCTCGGCGGTACGGGTGTCGGCGGAGGTTCCCTGATGGGACTGTCAAAGCTGCTTCTTAAAGCGGACAGCGTTGAGCATATCATTGAGTACGCAGAGAGCGGCGACCTTTCAAATGTTGACCTGCGCATCAAGGATATAACAAAGGAGGATAACCTGCTCACAAAAGAGCTCACTGCGGCAAATTTCGGCAATGTCTCCGACATGGCGTCAAAATCGGATATTGCCCTCGGCATTATGAACATGGTGTATGAGACTGTCGGGATGATGTCGATTTTCGCCTCAAGAAGTGTGGGGGTGACTGATATTATCCTCACGGGCAACCTTACAAGGCCTGCGTTCTGTGCCGATAAATTTGATTTTTTCAACAGCCTTAAGGAGATCTACGGAGTTAATTTCATAATTCCGAAGCTTTCCGAGTTTGCGACGGTTATCGGAACATCGCTGTACGGACTTGACTGAGTTTTGCATGAAATTTATATGCAAAAGCGCAAGAGTCAAAGCAGATATTAAATCAATACTGTCCCCGTGGACAGAAAACGGAGCAGAGAGAGAGAGATGAACATATTACGGTTTATTATTCCGAAGAGTCTGGTTGTGTATATTGACAGCAAGAGCACGGTCAGACAGGCGCTTGAGAAGATGCGTTTTCACAGATATATTGCATTGCCCGTTCTGAATGAAGAGGGGGTTTATGTCGGAACTGTGAGAAATGACGATATATATAAATATTTTTTAGACAACGAAACATTCGATTCGAAATCGGCGGAGAAGGACTCGGTAATCAGCATTCTTGATCCGACCTATTCAAAACCGCTTTATCACAACGCCACAATGAACGACCTTATCGACAATGTAAAGGAGCATAACCAGGTGGCGGTGGTTGATGACCGCGGATGCTTTATAGGCATTATACTGAGGCGGGATGTCTTGAACTTTCTATTTAAGTTTTATGAGGACGAGATGAAAAAAAGGAGCGACGGCGAAACGCAGATACAACCGTGAGCACCGAGACGGCATAATGCCGAATTGCGGATTTTGTTACACGGTGCAGTGCATTTGTACGGCTTAAAGCGGAGAAAGCAGAATTTATAAAATTTTATGCCGCTATTATTTAAAAGAAAGCAGGAAGAAAAATGAACTTAACAGCAGAAAAAACAGGCAGTGTTTCTTCTTCTCTTTCTCAGACAGAAAATAACGGTTTTAGCGCAGATGACAGGCTTAAGGAGGTTAGACGGCTTATTTCTCAGGCTGACAGAGATGCTAAAACAAGACGGGAAGAGCTGGATAAACTTACAAAGCTTGAAAACAGCCGACTCAGGCAAGAGCTTGATTCGGTCGATAAAAACAGACGGATAAATGAAGCAGAGGACAAAAAGCGGCAGGATGCCGAGCTTTCGAGAAGAGAGTATTTTCGCAGTTATAAAAACGAAATTCTCAAAAGCAGAGAGTTAAAATTAAAAGAAAAAAGACAGGCACAGCTCAAAGAAAGAGAACAGCAGAGACTTCGGAAAGAAGCCGAAAACGAAAGGATGATCAGCAGTTACCGTGACAGAGAAGAGGCACTGCTCGAGCAGAAAAGGGGCAGGCTTAATGAAATGTTCGGTTTCGGCGGACAAAACGGCGGAGAAAGGAGGAATTTTGATATGTCGGATACACTGATAAAGGAAGCGGAAATTGAGAAAGAACTTGAACTCGGCGCGGATACGACGGTTGAAGAGACAATGTCTGATATTCAGGATTCCTCCGCGGCTTTGCCGCATGAGCTTGCGGCACCCGCAGAAAAAGCCGCCTCGGTGACCGAGGCTGAATATACGGATTGTACTGTTGATAACCACGAGGCAGAGGCTGCCGATGAGGCTGCAGCCGAATATGCGGAGCTTACTGAAAATACGGCGAGTGCCGCAGAGGGGGAGCAGGCTTCTGACAAAGCCGATATGCAGAGTGAGGCAAATACCTTGTTTGCGGAAGGTACCGAAGAAAATGCGGATGACGGTGCTGTAAGTGCCGTACAGACGGCGAGCGGGGAGAGCACGGATACAGCGTTGAATACCGAGTCGGCAGACGAATGCCCGACTTGCGGCGTCACTGAGACAGAGAACAGTACCGATACAGAGAACAGTACCGAGGCGGAAAAGAGCCCAGAGGCAGAAAGCAGTACCGAGGCAGAGAACACCACCGATGCAGGTGATACTGCATCCGACAGGCAGAATATATGCGAGGGCGAGACCGCCGACGCACAACCTTCGGAATCTAAGGAACAAGAACAAGCGATTTCGGAGAGCGCAGAGGCGGCACTCACCGAAGGTGCGGAGCATACGGCACAGACCGAGTCTGCTCCTGACGCCGAGCCGTGCACCGATGAGACTACAGGTGAGTGTGCGGAGTATACTGAAAATACAGCGAGCGCAGCAGTGGGGGAGCAGGCTTTTGACAAAGCCGATATGCCGAGTGAGGAAAGAAATTCATCTGACGGGCAAGAGACTTTGGAAAAAGCGGAGCATAATGCATATACAGGGCAGAGCTCGGGCACAGGAAGTGAACGGTGCGGCAATTCTCACACAGAGGATAATGACGCTTTTATTCTGTCGGTTCCTGCGATGAGTATACCCGTAACTTCGGGCGGGGTATCTTATGCGGGCGGCGGTTACAGAGAGAGCACATACAAAGCGGAAAATTTGCCGCACGGTATGCCGCCTTACTCAGATACGCCCGGTTACGGCAGAGCTGAAAAATACGGCACGGACCATGACTTTTACCGTGACAGACAAGACAGACACTACGACCGTGCGGAGTATTCGGCACAGCGGACGGACACAGACGGCCGTTACCAAAGAGGCGGTACAGAATATTATGAGGGATACAGGAGCGGTGAAAAGCCGAACTTGTATACAGAGTACGGCAAAAACGAAAATATACGAGGCGGCAGTGCAGAAGGTGTACACAGCGCAGGTCTCAGAGACTTCAGAGACTACGGAGACAACAGAGACTTCAGAGATAACAGAGGCTTTGGCGAGAACAGAGATGTAAGAGACGGCAGAGGCTTTGAGGCAACAGACAGGCTCAGTGCGGGCGGCGGTTTTGGAGAAGATTTTGAATATCACCGCAATCTTGAGAGAGATGTATATGAGATGACAGAACATCTTAATGCCCTCGCCGACAGCATTTCAAACGAGCAGAGGCGCCTTGAAGAGGAAAGAGAAAGATATAACCGTGAACTTGCCGAGCTCCGGAACCTTCGCATGCAGGTTTCGGATATTCGTGAAAGAGACGGCGGGGATAGGTTTCAGAGGATAGACCGTATCACGGTAGGTCTGGCTCGGGGCGCGTATGCCGCAAAGCATTACGGCATTGACACGGACTATATCGGAGATCGGGATTATTATGAATCCGGGTACGGTTACGGTGCGCCGGACGGCACGGAATATATGCCCGTGAGGCCTGCAAGGGCAAACCCAAAAACACAGAGGGAGCGGGAGTTTTACGGCGACTTCGGCAGCATAGCAAGCTATACCGGCCGCAATGAAAGCAGAGATGCACAGGGCGGCAGAACCAGTGAGACAGGCTTGATACATAACGAGAGCGCCGCAGCCATGGGAGAACCCTATCCTAACCTCATTGACAGTTATTATCCGGATAAAACCGACACGGATACCGGGTATTCTCGCGGAAACGGCGATAAGGATATCAGGTCTCAGTACATTGCGGATGACAGGCGCAATCGGGACGAGGAGGATATTTATAACTACGAGAGGGAGCTTGACAGAAGAAAAGGCAAGGGATACGGCGGCGAGGAGGAGTACGCTCCGCTGACGGGCGACGGGGATATAAGCGAGAAAGCCTTCATAGGCAAAAACATATATTCCTCACTGAAACCGCTGCATCAGAAACTGAGAAAACTTGAGAAAGAGCAGAGGACTCTTTCAAAAAAGAAAAAGGGAATGATGAAGGATGAGGCGGCAAAACAGGACACTTTGATTTTGACAAACTACAAAGAGTGCATTTCTCTTATGTGTCAGGGGCTTTTAATATCCCTTTCGTTTAAAAACAAGGCTGAAATCAGAAGACACAAGAGCTTTATCATAGGATATGTCAAAAAGTATAACAGTGTTGTCGACGAGCTTGAGTCCCTTACAACCATGCGTATTACAAGGCTTTCAAAGAGCATTGTTGATGAGGTGTGCGATACGCAAAGACTGCCGGTTCTGCCGGGAATCGTGCTGATTGACGAGCGTGAAGAACTTCAGCCTGCATACTATGACGAGGAGTTTGACATTGACAGCCGGGACGCAAAAAGAGAGCAGCTCAGCCTGATTAAAGCGCATAAGCGCGAGGAAAAGGAAAACCGCAAAAGGCAAAAGCTCTCTCTTCAGATTGACAGCGATATAAAAGAGCATGAGAGGGGCGAGGATACCAGATCCCGTCTTGAGATACTCTCAAATATCAAGCGCAAAATCAAGATTTCTGTCGATGTCGTGAAGATGCGTTTTGACTATAACATCTCAAAACTGAAGTATAAATACAAGAGTGCGGACTACTCGTTCGGAGTAGACAATACCCAGCGCCGCCAGGAGATGAAACGGATTAAGAGGCTTAAAAAATGGTATTCCGCCAACAAAAAGAGAGCCGCATATCTTGAGAGGTGTGACGCCGCAAGATACTACGCGGTTGAGGGAATTGATTTTGAGAGTGCAAAGTTCAAAAAGAAGTTTAATAAGGGTAGATTTGACTCGCTCTTAAACAGGCTTGAGGTCCTCCTGCTTCAGCGTGAGGAGCTTGATGAAAAGCTGACCAATCTCTACACGGGTATCGGTGAGAAAGCCTACAATGTCTCTTACAACAAGAAGATTTCAAACCTGAAAACCAAATATACAAAGCGCGCATTCAAAAGTCAGACAAGGCTTGCCTCAAAAATACGCAAGATGCACGCTCCCGAGACAGTCAAGGAAAAACTCTACGCTCTTATGAACAAAAGGACAGACGAAATTTGCGAATACGAGACGGCGAGATACAATCTGAAACATTTGAGACTCGACATGAAAGACAGGCGCGCTCTCAAGAGAAAGAAACGCGACTCTCTTCTGACTATCAGAACGATAGACAAGGACATCAGGTACGGACTGAAGAGAGCAGAGCGCTTTGACAATAAGTTTAAGGCGGATGTTACCTGGATAATCTGGCTTGTCACTACGGCTGCTCTCGTAATCGGAGCTTGCGTTTGCTACTACTTTTTCAGAGAGCCGATAATGAACGCGCTCAGAGGCTTGTATCAGAAACTTATGGGAGGATAAAGCATGCTGTTTTGGAAGGAAAAGAAAGACAAGGACTTTACATCTTATCAGCGGGATGAGGCAATTTCGGAGCTTGAGAGCGAGCGTGCCCGCGTCAATGCGGAGATAGAGAACATCCTCTTAAAACTTCGCCGCGAGAGCGGGCTGAGGCAGATAAAGCCCCGCCGCCGAAAAATCGGTAAAAACATAAACGATTATAACTACAAGGTTAAATAAGAGTACTGTACCGCAGAGACGGTTTTTGAATAGAAATTTAAAATGTAATTTTAATTTATGATGCATATTTTCAAAAAAAGGCAAAAAAATCCGAAAAAACTATTGATTTTCTGAAATGTTTCTGTTATAATCAGTATGGTAAAAATATGATACAAGGAGAGTGACCCGCAGGTCACTCTCGTTTGTTTATTTCGGACAGTCATGTTTTCTATAAAAATCGAGTCGAAAATATACCGCACCTAAAGTGAAAATACAAGGCAGCGCAAAAGGCGGTATAATGACGAGTAAGCAGGAGGCAAAAATGAAAAAGAGTATTAAAGAGACAGTCAGAGAGGCAATTTTGCCGACCGTTACCGAGCTCGGGTACAGAATCTGGGATGTGCAGTATTCAAAGATAGGAGCGGACTATCACCTTGAGATAACCATTGATTCGGATGAAGGAATTGATATTGAGGACTGTGAGAGAGTTCACAGGGCGATAGATCCCATTCTTGACGAGGCGGATCCGATAGAGGGCTTTTACTATCTTGAGGTCTCCTCTCCCGGAGTTGAGAGGGAGCTTCGCACAGACGAGCACCTCGAGGCGTCTTTGAATGAGAGGGTGGAGATTAAACTGTTTTGCGCAGTTGACGGGGCAAAGTCCTTTGTCGGCGAGCTTTCGGGTTTTGACAAGGATACGGTTACCGTTATTTCGGACGGCGGGGAGCGCACGCTCAACAGAGATAATATCTCCAAGATTAGCACTATTTATTTTGAGTAATAATATATGAAAGGAAGTAATTTGAAAATTACTTGGTAAACGAAAAAAATGAACAAGGAGTTTTTTGAGGCCCTTGACCTTATCGAGAAGGAAAAGGGAATTAAAAAGGAGTACATGATTACCAAAATCGAGGCGGCTTTGGCAAATTCCTGCAAAAAGGAGATTGGCGGTTCCACCGCCGTAATCAGAGTAAATCTTGATCCGGTAAAGCAGGACCTTAAGGTTTATCAGCAGAGAACGGTTGTGCCCGACGGAGAGGTTACGGATACAAAATCTCAGATATCTCTGAGCGAGGCAAAGACTCTCAGCCGACGCAACAAACTCGGCGGTATTGTTGAGACAGAGCTTAAGACCAAAAATTTCAGGCGAATTTCCGCAACTACCGGAAAGCAGATGATTATCCAGGCTATCCGTGATGCGGAGAGGGAAATACAGACAAAGCAGTATGAGGAGAAGAAAGAGGAGATTATCAGCGCGGTTGTAGATAAAGTCGACACCACGACGGGCAACCTCACTCTTTATACCGGCACAGGCTATGCCAAACTTCTTAAGAGCGAGCAGATTCCCGGCGAGAGCTTTGATGTGGGAGACAGACTCAAGGTGTTTATTTCCGAGGTTAAGAGCGGCGAGACAAGAGGTCCTATCGTAACTCTTTCGAGAATACATCCAAGCTTTGTAAAGAGGCTCTTTGAACTTGAGATTCCCGAGATCAGCGATGGCACGATTGTTATAAAGGGCATATCCCGTGAGGCGGGCAGCCGCACAAAGATTGCGGTTGAGTCAAGGGATGAGAATGTCGATCCTATCGGCTCATGCATCGGTAAGAACGGTATGAGAATTTCCGCAATACTTAAGGAGCTCGGAAACGAGAAGGTAGATATAATCAAGTACAGCGAAAATCTTGCGGATTATGTAAGAGAGGCACTCTCTCCCGCAAAGGCTATTTCGGTTGAGCTTGACGGTGAGCGTTCCTGCAAGGTTATCGTTGCGGAGGATCAGCTCTCGCTTGCTATCGGAAAGGAAGGACAGAACGCAAAGCTTGTGGCTAAACTTACAGGATGTAAGATAGATATCAAGGCTTGATGTTAAAGAGGGGAATAATATGACGGTAAGAAAACAACCGGTGAGGAGATGTACGGGGTGCGGCGAGCATTTTCCGAAAAAGGAGCTTATCCGTGTGCTCAGAACTCCGGACGGAGAGATTGTCCTTGACCTTACCGGAAAGAAATCGGGCAGAGGGGCATATATTTGCAAAAGCGTCGCATGCCTGAAAAAAGCACGCAAGGCAAAGAGGCTTGAGAGTTCTCTTGAATGCGCAATACCCGACGAGGTATATGAAAAACTTGAAAAGGAGCTGGCTCCTTGAACAGTAAAAGAGAAATTCGTATAAAGGGTATGCTCGGATTTGCGATGCGTGCCGGCAAACTTGTGTTCGGCGTTGATCAGATATGCGCCATGATGGGCAAGGGCAAGATAAAGCTTGTCGTTATATCGAAATCCGCCTCGGAGAACACGGCTTTAAAGTTAGAGAAAAAATGCGGCTTTTACAATATTCCCTCGGTGAGGATAGATATGGACACAGAGAGTTTAGGGCAGCTGCTCGGAAAGAGTTATGCTCCTGCGGGAGTGGGAGTGAGTGACGGCGGATTTGCCGAGCTTATAAAATCAGCGGTGCTGTCCGAGACAACTTTATGAAAGGAAGTTTCCTACATTTGGAAATATGGTGACATAAATGGCAGAAAATGAAAAGACCAATATAAAACTGACAGATTTAATAAAGAACTTTGACATGAAGAGCAAGGATGTTCTTGACATATTCAAGGAGCTCGGAATTGAGAAGAAGACGGGGGCAACCGTCTCAAGCGACGAGTTTGATTTATTTGTCGAGCATGTGACATTTT
Source organism: uncultured Clostridia bacterium (assembly GCA_944384515.1). Classification (GTDB taxonomy): domain Bacteria; phylum Bacillota; class Clostridia; order Oscillospirales; family CAG-272; genus UBA1740. Next base: position 43,924 of record CALWTU010000020.1, on the reverse strand, counting down.
CTCATCAGATAAAGGATATGGAGGCTTACAGCAACGGCAGTGTCAGCGTTGCTGTCACAAAGGATGAGAAAGCGAATGCCAAAGCAGAATCAAAAGTCGAGACTGAAGCGGGCTTAAAGACCGAGACGGCGAGCGAGGCTCCAAAAGAGGTAAAGGATACCGTAAAAGAGGAGCAAAAGCAGGAGGATATCAGACACTCCCCCGCACAGCCAAAGACCGGAGTGAATAAAGAAAACAGAGGACTCGGCAAGGGCGATATGCAAAAGGATGTAAGAGCAGAGAGGGTTGGTGACGACAGAAATTCTCAGTTCAAACCCGCTCAGAACCACGGCACTCCGTCCCAGGGCGCAAACAATAAATTCGGCAAGGATAAGAAGAATTTTGAGCGCACACCAAACCATGATAACAGAGGATACGGCAAATACGGCGACGGACAGAGTGCGCCTTTTGACCCGTTTGCAAAGCGCCGCGAGCAGCTTAACAACAGGGACAGACGCAATTCCGAGGCATATGTGCAGAAGGCACAGCAGGCAGGCTTTGAGCAGAAGAACCAGCAGTCAAGACCTGCGGTGCAGGATAACAAGGGCACAGAAGCGACTGCCGCAAAATCTTCTTCTGCACTTCGCCCGGCAGAGCAGATGATGCTCCAGAAGCAGGCACAGGCACAGGCGCAGAAAAATTCGGCTCAGACTCAGCCTCAGCCCCAGCCGCAGCAGAAGAAAGAGGAGAAAAAGCCGCAGAAGCAGCAGTTCCGCACTATTGCTCCCGTAATAGACAAATCCAAAGTCAAGGGCGGCGTAAATCTCGATTCAACATATACTGCCGAGCCGCAGAAAACGAGAATTGTTGATACGAGAACATCGGATGTGGATCTTTCCAAGTATGATGACCACTACAATGATCAGTATTTCTCGGTGGTAAACGGCAACGATACCAAGGCTTCAAAGCAGAAGCTCAAAAAGCAGGATAACCGCGGCACAAACACCAAGAGTGCAAAGGATAAAGAGAGACTCGCTCAGGAAAAAATCAAGAAGATGGAAGCCGAGCGCGCAAGAAACAAGCAGCTTGAGATAACCGTCCCGGATGAGATTACCGTAAGCGAGCTGTCCTCAAGACTTAAGAAGAGCTCTGCCGAGGTTATCAAAAAGCTTATGCTTATGGGCGAGATGAAGGGCGTAAACGATGTTGTGGATTTTGCCACAGCGGAGATAATCGCAGATGAGTTCGGCGCCAAGGTTACAAAGGAAGTTGTTGTTACAATTGAGGAAAAACTCTTTACCGAGGCAGAGGACGATATAAGCGACCTTGAGGAGCGTGCTCCCGTCGTTTGTGTAATGGGACATGTCGACCACGGAAAAACTTCCATACTTGACGCAATAAGACATACGAATGTGACAAGGGGCGAGGCAGGAGGAATTACTCAGGCTATCGGTGCTTACAGAGTTAAAGTAAACGGCAAAGACATTACATTCCTTGATACTCCCGGTCACGAGGCATTCACGGCAATGAGAATGAGGGGCGCCAAGTCTACGGATATAGCCATTCTTGTTGTTGCCGCCGATGACGGTGTAATGCCGCAGACGATTGAGGCGATAAACCATGCAAAGGCAGCGGGAGTAGATGTTATCGTTGCTATAAACAAGATGGATAAACAGCATGCAAATCCGGATAACGTATTGAATCAGCTTACTCAGTATGAGCTTGTTCCCGAGGAGTGGGGCGGAGATGTAATCTGCGTGCCTGTCTCGGCGCATACCGGCATGGGTATTGAGGACCTGCTTGAGAGCATACTGCTTGTTGCTGAGGTTAAGGAGCTTAAAGCAAATCCCAACAGGAGAGCGAAGGGACTTGTTATTGAGTCTAAGCTTGACAGGGGAAGAGGACCTGTTGCTACCGTGCTTGTACAGAACGGAACACTGCACCAGGGAGACTATGTTATCGTCGGCAATGCTGTCGGCCGTGTCAGAGCGATGACCGACGACAAGGGCAAGAACATCAAGTCGGCGGGACCGTCTGTTCCGGTTGAGATAGTGGGTCTTGACGACGTTCCGCAGGCGGGAGATGAGCTCAACGCAGTAGAGGATGAGAAGATGGCGAGAAACCTTGCCGAGCAGCGCCGTGAAAAGATGCGTCAGGAAATTCTCAACGCAAACGCAAGAGTAAATCTTGATGATCTGTTTACTCAGATTGCAGACGGTGTCAAGACGCTTAATATTATTGTAAAAGCGGATGTTGCGGGTTCTGCCGAGGCTGTAAAGGCATCCTTGCTGAAGCTTTCATGCGATGAGGTAAAGGTAAATGTAATTCACAGTGCTGTCGGCGGTATTACCGAGAGCGATGTAATGCTTGCCGCCGCATCTAACGCTATTATCACAGGATTTAATGTGCGCCCGGATAAGAATGCGCTTGACTCTGCGGAGAGAAACGGTGTAGACATCCGTACCCACCGTATAATCTATGAGATCATAGACGAGATAGAGGCGGCGATGAAGGGACTGTTTGCTCCGACATATAAGGAAAACCTTCTCGGTCATGCAGAGGTGCGCCAGACTATCCGTGTGCCTAATGTCGGAACCATTGCGGGCTGTTATGTCCGTGACGGTAAGATTACACGCCAGGCACAGATTCGTATCGTGCGTGACGGAATAGTGATATTTGAGGATAAGATCTCTTCACTCAGAAGATTTAAGGACGATGTCAAAGAAGTAAATGAGGGCTATGAGTGCGGTGTCGGACTTGAGAAGTTCAACGATATTAAAGAGGGGGATATCCTCGAGGCATTTATAATGGAAGAGGTTAAAAGGGTATAATAATATCCCACTCTTTTGAGGTACACTTGATATACGGCAAAATGTATGAAGCGGTGTGCAGGTGCGCTCTGCGCCTTGAGTTTTCGTGTGGGCAAGATATGCGCCTTCTGTTTTGCATTAATCCTATTTTTACAAAAACTCAAAACTACAACCCTTAAATAAAACATAAGAATCGAAACCCAAAAATCAAAACGGAGGAACAGGGAAAATCCTGTCCTCCGTTTTCAGTATTCTGTAAAACCTAAAAAATGCAAATTACAAATAAAGATATCAGCTTTAAAAATTATGCCTGCTTTATTAAGGTATTAAACCGTGTGAGTTTTTCAATTATGCTCGCTCGGAGCTGTGTTCTTTGCCCGTAACTCTATGCTCCGGAGTTATACGAGGCACTGTTATGTGGTTTTGTTCTTATCAAGCATTCTTATGTAGTGGAAGATATACTGCTGGGCGACGCCTTTGTATCTGCCGAGGGCATCCGTGTCGAGATTTCCGTTAAAATATGTGTCAATCGCACGCTTCATCCACACATCTATCGGGAAGGCGTCGAGCCTCGTGTATGCGAACAGCGCAACACAGCTTGCAACCTTGTCTCCCACGCCTTTTATGCCCTTGAGGGACTTAATCACATGATCACATGTCCTTGCAGCACCGATTTTTTCAAGCGAGATGGCACCCGTGTTGATTTTTTCCACGGCGTCGACTATGTATTTGTATCTGAAACCGGGGTTGGATTTTTTGAGCAGTTCGGGGTTTGATGCAATCTCACTCGCTGTCGGAAAGGTGTAGCATATGCCGCATTCTTTGCATATTTCTTCACACGGAGTGCCGCTTATCTTGCCGAGCGGACAGCTTTTTATGTCGTTTTGTAAACAAATATTTGCACCGTACTCCGCAGATATAGACCTTATGATCTTTCTGATACGGGGAATATTATTGTTTTGAGAGATAATGAATGATATCAGTGTCTCAAACGGCGCCTGCCTCAGTATGGCAATGCCCGACGCAGAGTTAATTGCGTCTTTGAGCCACTGAGAATCTGTGCGCTTTGCAATGTCCTCCCTTATCCGAGAGTAGTCTGTATCAAGATCAAAGTACGGGCGTATTACTCTGTTGAAGCTCTCTTCGTCAGTGTCGTAGAAGAAGAGTTCTCCCGCTTTGTACTGACCGACACGCACTATCATGTTTCCGATTATCGTGATATATTCGGAGTACTCTACCGTATCGGCTGTCTTTTCGTATCTGAAGCACTGTCCGCATTCCATTGTGTCGGCGAGCGAATACTCTCCGATATCATAAACACGGATTATATCCTTTTTCCCCATTTCTTTTTTTATTTCGTAAAACATTCGTTTTTCCCCTTGAAAAATTATTTTTCATATAGTATAATATTGTTATTATAATATATTTTATCACACGGATTTTGAATTTTCAAGGATATTTTTGTCACTTTTTCGGGGGGATTTTCAATGGAGCAGATTTATACAATACCTGTCAACGAAGCGTTCGATTATATTTTGGAAAAGCAGGAGTGCTCCTGCCCCTTTTGTATTCTGTATAAACGGCTTCAGAATGACGAGCTTGATATCATTCTCGGCGCATCCATGATGGAGCCGGATATCAGGATAAAGACTAATGAGCTCGGCTTCTGCGGCGCCCATTTCAATATGATGCACAGAAGACAGAGGATGCTCGGCATAGGTTTGATTCTCGAGAGCCATCTTGAGAGCGTTATAAAAAAGGTCGACGCAAAGTCTCTTCTCGGGCTGAAACCCTCGGGCGCTCTTGAGTCGCTTGAAAAACTTGAGCACAGCTGCTACATCTGCGAGAGGATAGACAAAAATCTCTCTGCTATGATTTCAACGGCAGTTTACCTCTGGGAGAGCGATTTTCAGTTCAGAGAGAAGTTCTCGGGTGCAAAGTGCTTTTGCCTGCCTCATTACAGGCGGATTGTCGACTATGCGTCAAAGAAGATGAAAAAGAAGAATTTTTCGGAGTTTTATCAGCAGATACACAAAATCGAACTTGAGTATGTCAGCTCGCTTAAGGGAGATGTTTCCTGGTTTTGCAAAAAATTTGATTACAGATATGACGAAGAGCCTTGGTATAACTCCAAGGATTCTGTTAAGAGAAGTATAAAATTTCTGTCATCCGACACGGGATGGGACGAATAGGAGGCCGTTATGATTATCGAGAAGATTACTATCAAGAGCTTTGGTATGATCCGTGATATGGCGCTTGAGTTTTCAGAGTCCATCAATGTTATTGAGGGACAGAATGAAGCGGGAAAGAGTACGATTTCCGCATTTATCAAGTATATGCTCTACGGATTTGACAACAGCGATTTTTCTCAGGGCTGCACCGAGCGTGAGCGGCGTATTAACTGGGATACCGGAGAGGCGCAGGGAAGCATGAATGTCTCCGTAAAGGGCAAGAAATACCTTATCACCCGTTCGAGCATTCTTACAGAGGGAAATACAACCCGTCCCACATACCGTGAGACAAACTCTATTATCGACCTTGAGACAGGCTCTTCCGTGTTCGGCAAGATGCCGGCGGGAGAGGTGTTTTTCGGTGTGAGCCGTGAGCTCTTTGAGAACACCGCATTTATCGGTCAGATAGGCGACGCCGGAATCAATGAGGGCTCGGTCAAGGAGTCGATTGAGAATATTCTCTTCTCGGGAAGCGAGAGGATAAACAATCAGAGGGCGGCACAGAGGGTGTCCGAGAAGATGGAGACTCTGCTTCATAAAAACGGAATGGGCGGCGCGATATTCGATCTGATGCGCCGGGGAGACGAGTTTGAGGCGAAGTTCAAAAAGGCGGACGAGGACAACAAGGAAATTCTCGCAAAGGAGGCAAAGCTTTACGAGATAAAGAAATACCGCGACCAGCAGGCAGAGCTTCTCGACAAACTCATGGATCTTGACAACTGCTATAAAAATGTGCTGATTATCGGGGATTTTGACAGACTGCATGACCTTGAGCGTGAATATGACGAGAAGTGCGAGGAATATAATGCCTATGTAGAGGCGCACAAAAAGCAGAACTTTGTGCCGGATAGGCAGTATCTGTCCGACCTTGCGGTTGCAAGGAAGGGTGTTGATGACGCATACCGCAATTTGCTTGATGCGAACAGCCTTTATGCTGAGGAAAAGAACGCTGTCGGCATTACGCGGGAGATAGAGGGCGCGATTGAGCTTTCGGATTCTCTCGGAGGAGAAAAGGAAGTTGAGGACAAGGTTGCCACGCTTAAAAAGCATGGCATGAAGAATATTTTGTCAATAGTCGGTTCTGCGCTGTTTATTATTGCGGCGATAGTCATGGAGATTGTTGCGCCGAGTGGAATACTCGGCACGGTTTTGAGGATTGCGTTCGGTCTTGTTCTTGCACTCGGAGTTGCTTTGCTCGGCATGTCGGTTGTGCTTCTCAAGAAGAATCTTGACAGAATGAAAGAGCTTGAAGAGACTTTCTCGACCTCAACCATTTCGGAACTCGGTATGAAAATTCAGGTTATTGCCGAGGCGAGGGCAAAGAGGGACGGTATGATACGCAGTACCGAAAACGCAAGGCTTGCAGTCGAGCGCGGAAAAGAAAATTACGAGAGAGCAAAGGATGAACTTCTTGAGGTTATCCTCAGATGGGGCGAGGAACCGCCCGCATCCGGACTCAACGAGTTTCTCGACAAACTGAATGAGGACGCAACCAAGTACCTTGAGGGCAGAGACAAACTGCTTGATGAGAAAATGCAGCTTGAGATAAAGGTCAGAGAGCTTCGTGCCTCCCTTCAGGACAAGAGCGAGATTGATGTCAGGGCGCAGGTACCGCCGCTCAAGAGAAAGGTGCTCAATGAGATTGACCATGACTCGATTATGGAGGGTATTGAGGACTGCAAACTCAAGATTATGGCGCAGGATAAACTCAGTGAGGATGTGGAGTATGAGCTTTCACTTCTGAAGATGCGCGCCATGGACCCCGGTGAGCTTTATTCGAAGATACAGGCAAACGACCAGAGAATTGAGGAGCTTAAGGCAGAGCATAAAGCATATTATGTCGCACTTAAGGCTATCGAGAACTCTGCGGACAATCTGAGACTTGAGATCTCACCCAGACTCGGCGAGTATTCCACAAAACTTATGGAAATCATGACTGATAAGAAATACGAGAGCTTTGATGTTTCGAACGGACTTGAGGTAGTCTTCAAGAGCCCGACAGGTGAGTCGAGATCGGTTGACTTTTTGTCGGGAGGAACAAGGGATCTTACCTATGTTGCACTCAGAATGGCGCTTGTCGACATGCTTTATACGGAAAAGCCGCCGATTATCTTTGACGAGAGCTTCGCTCATCAGGACAATATCAGGGCAAACCTTATGATGAAGGCTATAAAATATCTGGCTGACGATAACTATCAGAGCTTCATTTTCACCTGCCGCGCAAGAGAGGCGGCATTGGCAAGGGAGGTCTCCAAGGACAGCGAGGTGTTCAAACTTTCAAGGAGCGACGAGGCTTTGATCTAATCGTAACTAAACTTCAGTTTTGGGAAAGAGAGGGATTTATATGTCACAGAGAAAGAGAGTGCTTCTTGTAGGAAGCGCCAATATGGATCTTTCCATGAATGTATTTAAAGTGCCCGAAGCGGGACAGACAGTTATAGACGACGGCGGAGTAGCTTACGTGCCGGGAGGAAAGGGCGCCAACGCGGCGATTGCACTGCAAAAACTCGGCGGAAGCTGTATTTTCTGCGCAAAGCTCGGCAAGGATGTCCACGGTCAGACTCTTTATAACTACTATAAGGAAACGGGTATAAACACATCGCATATTAAAGTTGATTATGAAGCCCCGACAGGACTTGCCGTGGTGATTAAGGAGGCAGGCGGACAGAACAGGATTATCACATATCCCGGCGCAAACCTCACAATTACAAGGGATGATATTCTGGAGGCGTTTGAGGAGGAGCCGGACGCACTTTATATCGGCTTTGAGACCTCTTTTGAGACGGCGCTTACAGCGGCAAAGATTGCGCATAACAGAAATATACCGATATTTCTTGACGCCGCACCGGCGGATAAAGACCATCCGCTCGAGTTGCTGCCGCCGCTTGAGGTATTCTCGCCTAACGAGACAGAGACCTTTGAGTATACGGGAATAATGCCGCACGGCTCCGACGCATCTCTGCGTGCCGCCCTCGCTCTTTATAAGAAAGTGAAATGCAAATATCTTGTAATTAAACAGGGTGCGAGAGGTGCATTCATATACGACGGCAAAAAGTATTTTATGATACCGTCATACAGACCGGATAAGGTGGTTGATACCACCGCCGCGGGAGATGCGTTTACTGCGGCGCTCACTATTATGTATCTTGAATCGGGAAATATCAACACGGCTGTAAAATACGGCTGTGCAGCAGGCGCAATCACCGTCTCAAGAGAGGGTGCGGGCAGTTCCGTGCCGTCCTCAAGAGAGGTTATGGAGTTCATAAAAGAAAGGCAGTTTTAAAACCTGCCTCGGCGGCTTTGGGATGACGCTCTGGAGTCGGTTTATTATTTTTCATTTTATCGGTGCGCAATGCCGGAAAGGAGTTTTATGTCTGAAAATTATATTTTTAAAGAGACATCCTTCCCGTCAAAGGACGGTGTGCATACAATTTATGCCGAAATTTACATTCCGAAAATGACGCCTGTGGGAGTTGTTCAGCTCTCTCACGGAATGATAGATTATGTCGGACGGTATAAGGAGCTTGCGGATTTTCTCACACAGAACGGATATGTCTTTGCAGGACATCATCACCTCGGACACGGCAAAAGCGCCGGGGAGGATTTCGGTATTTTTTCAGAGGGCGGCGACGGAGTGCAGCTGCTCTTGCGGGATATGCATCAGATGAACAAATATCTGAGAAACGAATTTCCGAATCTGCCGCTTGTGCTGATGGGGCACAGTATGGGCTCTTTTGTCGCAAGACTTTATGTTCTGAAGTATCCGCATACGGTAAAGGGCGTGATTATTCACGGCACGGGCGGTCCCAATCCGCTTTTGCCGTTTGGAAAGATGCTTACCTCACTGATAAAAGGAATAAACGGCGAGCGGCATATAAGCCCTTTGATAGAAAAGCTGACTTTCGGCAAATACAACAGAAGATTTCCGAAAGAGGAGGGAGAGGGAGCATGGCTCACCCGTGAGACAGAGCTTGTCGCAGACAGAAATGCCGATCCCTTCACATCATTTAAATTCACCGTTTCGGGGTACTCTGATTTATTGAAAATGGTCTCATGGTCAAACTCGAAAAAGTGGTTTCGCGAGTACCCCAAAGATATGCCGACGCTTATCATAAGCGGAGATATGGATCCTGTCGGCGATTACGGCAAGGGGCCAAACTATGTGTATAAACAGTTGAAGCTTGAAGGATGTACTTATGTAAAACTCAAGCTGTACGAAAATGCAAGGCATGAGCTCTTTAACGAGACAAACAGGCAAGAGGTCTTTTCTTATATTCTCTCATGGCTTGGGAGTGTGAAATGATTTATGCTCTTGCCATAACAGGGCCTACGGCATCGGGCAAAACGGCCTTGTCAATTGAAATTGCACAAAAACTCGGGTGCGAGATTATATCATCCGATTCAATGCAAATATATAAATATATGGATATCGGCACTGCAAAGGCAACCGAGGAAGAGAGGCGGCTTGTGCCTCATCATCTCTTGGATATTATAACGCCGGATATAAAATACAGTGCTAACGATTACCGCACAGATGCGATCCGTGTCGCAAAAGAGATTGACGCACGGGGCAAAAATGTACTGTTTGTCGGCGGCACGGGACTGTATATCAGCACTCTGATAAGACAGCCGCAAACCGACACGGTACCCAAGGCAGACAGCGAATATCAAAAGCTTGCGCTTGAGAAAATCAAAACACAAGAGGATATTGACATGCTCTGGGAGAGACTTAATTCAGTCGATCCGATAAGTGCCTTGTCAATACACAAAAACAATATCCGCCGTGTTGTCCGTGCGCTTGAGATTTATGATAAAACGGGCAAGCCCAAGAGTTATTTTGACGCGCTCTCAAAAACCGAGGCGCCTGACATAAAGCTCGGAGTCATAACGATAGATTTTCATAGTAGAGAAAATCTTTACAGGCGTGTTGATATGCGTGTTGACAAGATGATGATGTCGGGACTTGTCGGGGAGGCACGCTTCCTTTACGAAAACGGCTATCTTGATAAGGACAGCACGGCGTATCAGGCAATAGGGTACAAGGAGCTTTTTGAGTACTTTGAGGGCGGCTGTACTCTCTCGGAGGCGGCGGAAAACATCAAGCTTGCTTCACGCCGTTACGCAAAGCGGCAGCTTACATGGTTTCGCCATCAGGTGGATGCCGTGCGCATTTATGCGGACGGTGAGGACGGTGTGATGAAGAGCTTTGACACTCTGAGTTCACTCGCTGTGAGCTGGGCACGGGACATATACGGTAAACTCAGGCGTGACACATAATTCGGTTTGAATTTTGAAAATAAAAAATTATATATATGAGGAAAAATATGAAAGCATCAGAACTTAAAGAACTTATTAACGGTACAGGACTTGACAAGTTTTCAAGCCTTTATTCTAATATCGACGAGCAAAAGGTCCGTTTTAGTAAGGCTATTGACGAGTTTGTGAAAAATTACGGGGATGACAGAGACCTTTATGTGTTCAGCGTTCCGGGCAGAAGCGAGATTATGGGTAACCATACAGACCATAACAGGGGCTGTGTTCTTGCAGGTGCGATTGACAGGGATATTATAGCTGTCGTGGCAAAGAGAGATGACGGCGTTATCAGATTTCTCTCGGAGGGTTATCCTGAGGATGTAGTCAATATTTCAGAGACAGATGATCCGCAGAACTTTAAAAACTACACATCAGGTGCGCTTATTGCGGGTACCGTAAAGGGCTTTAAAAATTCATCCTATCTTGTCGGCGGATTTGACGCTTATACGACAAGCCGGGTTCTGAAGGGCAGCGGTATTTCATCCTCTGCCGCATATGAGGTTATGATAGGCAATATCATGAACCACCTCTTTAACGGCGGCAGTATCGACAACAAGGAGCTTGCCATTATAGCTCAGTACGCAGAGAATGTTTATTTCGGCAAGCCGTGCGGACTTATGGATCAGATGGCGTGCGCTGTCGGAGGATTTGTGTATATCGACTTTGAGAATGCGCAAAAACCGTATGTCGAGCCGATTGATTTTTCGCTTTCGGAAAAGGGATATTCTCTCTGTATTGTTAACACGGGTGGCAACGACGCTAATATTAACGACGATTATGAATCTGTTCCCGGCGAGATGAAGGCGGTTGCCAAGCTGCTCGGAAGGGATGTGCTCAGAGGGCTTACAAGAGAGGATATTCTCAAGAATATAAACAATATCCGCCGCATTGCGGGAGACCGTGCGGTGCTCCGTACCTTCCATTTCCTTGCGGAGAACGAGAGGGTAAACGAGACCCGTGAGCTGATAAAGAGCGGTGATATCGACGGATTTTTCCGCAATGTGCTTGAGTCGGGCAGATCCTCATTCGAGTACTTGCAGAATGTATATACCACAATAAATGTAAAAGAGCAGGGACTGTCGCTTGCGCTTGCGCTTACCGACGATTTTACAAAGGGCAAGAGTGCGGCATACCGTGTTCACGGCGGCGGTTTTGCCGGAACGATACAGGCATTTATTAAAAATGAGGATGTTGCGGATTATGTAAGACTTATGGACTATGTGTTCAGAGACGGTGCGACAATGCCTCTTCATATCCGTATGGTCGGTGCGACGAGACTTTTCTGAGAGTCCGATTTATCGTACACATCCTCTGCTAAAATGTAATTGTAAAGGCTAAAACCGAAAGGAGAAACAAAATGGCAAGAAAATCATCACAGGCGACCGCTGTGCAAAATGAAGCGAGCGACAAGAAGGCGGCGCTTGAGTCTGTTATATCGAGAATAGAAAAGGAGTGCGGCAAGGGCTCCATAATGCGCCTTGGAGAAAATGCGGGGATGAATGTTTCCGCAGTCAGCACAGGCTCTCTTTCACTTGACTTTGCGCTTGGTATAGGGGGCGTTCCCAGAGGCAGAATTACCGAGATATACGGTCCTGAGTCGTCAGGTAAAACCACAATAGCCCTGCATGTTATTGCCGAGGTGCAAAGACAGGGCGGCGAGGCGGCGTTTATCGATGCCGAGCATGCTCTTGACCCGGTTTACGCAAAGAAACTCGGCGTTGATATAAACAATCTGCTTGTCTCACAGCCCGACTGCGGTGAGCAGGCGCTTGAGATTGCGGAGACGCTTGTAAACTCAGGTGCTATAGATATTATAGTTATCGACTCGGTGGCGGCGCTTGTTCCGCGCCAGGAGATAGAGGGGGATATGGGCGCATCTCATGTCGGAGTGCAGGCAAGACTTATGTCCCAGGCGATGAGAAAGCTTTCAGGCTCCATTGCCAAGAGCAACTGTATAGTTATCTTTACAAACCAGCTTCGTGAGAAGGTGGGCGTAATGTACGGCAACCCCGAGGTTACGACAGGCGGACGCGCGCTGAAATTCTATGCGTCTGTCAGAATAGATGTACGCCGTGCCGAGGTACTCAAAAACGGCAGTGAGGTGTACGGCTCTCACACAAAGTGCAAGGTTGTCAAAAACAAGGTTGCACCGCCTTTTAAGACAGCGGAGTTTGATATTCTCTACGGTTCAGGTATATCAAAGTCAAGCGAGATAATAGAGATGGCGGTTCAGCTCGGAATAATAGAGAAGAGCGGTGCGTGGTTCTATCTTGACGGTGAGAGACTCGGACAGGGCAAGGACAATGTCAGAAAGTTTATCGAGAGCGACTCTGCCCTCATGGCAAGACTTGAGGAGGAGATCAGAAACAAGGTCAAGGATACCGATTTTGACAGTGAGGCACTTTCCTCCGAGGACGAGTTTGACATCAAGGATTTTGACGACGCGGATATTTAAAAGACCGAGGCGGACTTTCAAAATCCGTATCGTATCATGTCTGAAATAAGAACAGAATGTTTTGAAAATCGCCCTTCGGAGGATTCCCAAAGGTTTTGATTATGATAATTTCGGAGGCGGAATTGAAAGTAAAATACATAAAACCCTCTAAATCAAAAGGTTATCTGCGTGTCGGAGTCGACAGCGGGGAGACGACTTATGATTTCAATGTAAAGAGCGGGGATTACAGGCTTGCCGGCTCACCTCTTGTCGGGGACGAAGCAGACGGCGAGATGTTTCGGATACTGCAGGATTCGGACAGCAGATACAGGGCGCTGAAAGTTGCGCTCGGCATTCTCTCCTATTCGGATAACAGCGTAAGAATGCTCAAATTCAAACTTAAAAGACACGGTTTTGATACGGATACGGCAGAATTTGCCGTATCCGAAGTTCTGCGTCTGGGGTATATTGACGAGCGCCGTCAGGTGGGCAGGCTTGTTTCGGACCTTGTTAACCGTTCAAACCTCGGCAGGAGAAAGATTACCGAAAAGCTTGTTGCAAAGGGGTATTCTGCAAGTCTTGTCTCAAGTGTTACGGACGAGCTTTCGGGGAGCGGGGAGATTGATTTTCAGAGGGCAATGGACGAGCTTGTCGCAAAACACTCTCCCTTTGAAAGCGATGAAGAAAAATATAAACTGCTCTTTAAATACGGCTTTGACACAGATATGTGAGGCCGTGATTTATTTGACTTTTCGGAAATTAACTTAACTGTGCCGTTTTGTGCTTTTTATTACGGCGCAGTTTGTGAAGTAAAAAACAAAAAGAAAAACGGAATTCATTATGTTTAAAAGATTTATTAGTTATTACAAACCGCATATTAGGCTTTTTTCGCTTGATATGTTTTCGGCGCTGATAGTTGCGCTTTCAAGCTTGTTTTATCCTGTCATAGTAAAGGATATAATGAATGTTTACATATACGACGATACGCCGAGAAGGCTTATTATCTGGTCATCGGTTATCTTGGGAATATATGTAGTCAAGGCATGCTTTAACTACATTATCGGCTATTACGGACATGTTGTCGGCGTGAGAATGCAAAGGGATATGAGGCTTGACCTTTTCAAAAAGTACGAGTCACTGCCGTTTAAGTTCTACGACGAGCATAAGACGGGAGACCTGATTACAAGGCTCGGCAATGACCTTTTTGAGGTGTCGGAGCTTGCCCACCACGGACCGGAAAATCTGTTTTTGGCGGTGCTGATGCTGGTAGGCTCATTTGTCGTGCTCATACAGATAAATGTCACGCTGACGCTGATAATGTTTATGATAATTCCTTTCATTATCATATTTACGGTCCTCTCAAGAAAGCGCATGATAGACGCAATGCGCAAGTCAAGGCTTGAGATGTCGGCGATAAATACATCTCTTGAAAACTCGATTGCGGGTATCAGAGAGTCAAAGGCGTATGTTGCGGAGCACTATGAGACCTGCAAGTTTTCAAAGTCGAATTTGAGATTTGCAAAATACCGCACAAAAGCGATGTTTTCGCTTGGTCTTTTCGACTCAATTATGCAGCTGCTCTCTGATCTGCTCTATCTTGTAATCATCTTTGTCGGCGGACTTTTCCTCTTTTACGGCAAGATTGATTCGGGCGAGTTTGCAGCGTTTATACTTTATATAGGACTCTTCTTAAATCCCATATCGAGATTTGTCACACTGTTTGAGCAGCTTCAGGAGGGTATGTCAGGCTTTGTGAGATTTCATGAGATTATGACTGAAGACGGAGAGGTGGACAACGGCAAAGGCGAGTTTTCACAGATAAAGGACGCCGTTCGCTTTGAGAATGTAACATTCGGCTACTCCGAGCATGTCGGCGACGAGGATAAGGACAAGATAGTTATCTCAAACCTCTCTCTTGACATAAAGGCGGGCAAGACGCTTGCCCTTGTGGGACCGTCAGGCGGCGGAAAGAGCACTATGTGCAACCTTATTCCCCGTTTTTATGATATAATCAGCGGCAGGATCACGGTTGACGGGGTGGACATCAGGGACATCTCCCTTCAGAACCTGCGCAAAAATATAGGTATTGTCTCACAGAACATATTCCTCTTTGACGGCAGTATCAGGGAGAATATCGCATACGGAAATTTTGAGGCAACAGAAGAGATGATAGTCAAGGCGGCAAAGCTTGCAAACATCCATGACTATATTCTCACACTCCCCGATGGATATAACACACAGGTCGGCGAGCGAGGTGTAAAACTCTCGGGCGGTCAGAAGCAGAGAGTTGCCATTGCAAGGGTATTTCTCAAAAATCCGCCTCTGCTTATTCTTGACGAGGCGACGAGCGCGCTTGACAATATCACCGAGCTGCAGATACAGCAGTCGCTTGCAGAGCTTTCAAAGGGTCGTACGGTAATTGTTGTTGCCCACAGGCTCTCTACCGTTAAAAATGCGGATGAAATCGTGGTGATACAGGGCGAGGGAATTGTCGAGCGTGGAACGCATAGCGAGCTTATGGAGCTGGGCGGCTACTATAATAAACTCTATACCGCAAAGTGATTTTTCAGGTGAGTTTTTCTGACTGTATGTTAAGTGAGCAAAGCGCTCCTCTTGCTTTGCTCACTGTGATTTAAACTGTTTTTTGTTTTCGGAGCGACTATGTCCGGCGATAATTTTAGTTTCAAAATGGGTTTATATAACGGCATTCCGATAGGGCTCGGTTACCTGTCGGTGGCGTTTGCGTTCGGCATTTTTGCCACAAATTCCGGGCTGGGGATACTTGAGTCGGTGTTTATCTCGATGTTCAATGTCACCTCTGCCGGTCAGCTTGCGGCGGTGCCGATAATATCTTCGGGCGGCTCGGTTTTTGAGCTGTTTTTGACAGAGGTTGTGATAAACAGCCGCTACTCTCTCATGTCCGTATCCCTGTCGCAGAAATTCGGGGACAGCGTCAGACTGCGTGACAGGCTGATTTTCGGTTTTATGAATACCGACGAGGTGTTTGCCGTTGCAGTCTCAAAGCCTGCGTCAGTCAGCCGCAAATATATGTACGGACTTATTATTGCGCCGTTTGTCGGTTGGACGGTGGGCACTCTCTTCGGTGCCGTTGCGGGAAATATTCTCCCCGATGTGCTTGTCTCTTCGCTCGGCATTGCGATATACGGAATGTTCATTGCAATACTTATGCCCGAGGTAAGACGGGAGAAGAGCACCATGCTTGCGGTGATTGTGGCTACGGCGCTCTCCTGTCTGTTCTTCTATCTTCCGCAGTTAAGTAAAATTCAGGGCGGTTTTGCCATTATAATCTCATCTGTTCTGACCTCTCTTGTTTTTGCGCTTATCCGACCGATAGACAATGAGGAGGAAGAGTCTGATGTATAAAATATCTTTCGGAGTAAACTTGGCTTTTGTATGGAACACGGAGAGTGCCTCGGCACATGGTTTGCGCTTTGCACCCGGTCTTTTCGGAGGGGAAAAGTATGGATTTTAAATTCTTTATCTACCTTATTGTTATGGCGGGTGCAACATATCTTATCCGTATGCTCCCACTTGTCTTTTTTCACAAAAAGATAAAGAGCAGGTTTATCCGCTCTTTCTTATATTATATTCCCTATACCGTGCTTGCTTCAATGACATTTCCCGCCGTGTTTTATGCTACCTCGTCCGTTCTTTCCGCCGCAGTCGGAGTTTGCGTGGCGGTGGTGCTTGCATACTTTCGCCTTAGTCTCATTACCGTCGCTCTCGGGGCGTCGGTCGGAGTTCTGGCAGTTGAATTATTGCAGATATTGATATAACTGTACCCGATATTTTTTCGGTGACAAAAAGGCTTACATTCTGATAAAACATAATAAGCCTACACCTTGATAAAAGATGAAAAAGCTTACACCCTGATAAAAATCATGGCGCAAGCTTTTTTCTTTTATTTACATTTTTATAAGTGTCGTATAAACCCGCATATTGCGGTAAAGATGCCGCAGGCATTGTTCCTTAGAGCAATGTTTGCTTAGCTCAAACTCCGCTTTGCGGTGTGCGGGGTACCGCAGGCGGTAAATCAGACACGGTACTTGTTGTTTCTGTTATATGACTGGCGGAAGTCAATGTCCTTTGGCGGGGGACAGCTCTCCCATACCTCGTCAAGCAGTTTTTCCGCATTTTCGCCGCTAAACTCAATATTGCGCTCCCGTGCCAGCTTCTTGGCGCAGAACTCAAACCATACATCGGTCAGCGAGCATTCGCCCTCTCTTATATCATAATGCTCCTCTTTAAAGAAGTTTTCGATATAATCGAATTTGTCGAGTTTAACCGCCGCATTCGCCGCATATATCTTAATTCTGTCCTTCGATTTGCAGTTATCGGGAAGAGCTGAGTATATCTGCCAGAGCTTTTCGTACTTGCCCGTGCTGCTTAACAGTCCGAGGTATTCAGATACAAGACCGAAGTCGTCAAAACAGCCTTCCATACCGAGAGCCTTGTCATAATACATCTCCGCCCGCTCAAGCTGTCCTCTGTCCTTTTCAAGAACCGCAAGGTTTCTGTATACCCAGTAGCTCGGCTTTTCGGCAATTGACTCAAGCCATATTTTCTCGGCACGCTCCGCCTGCTCTTTGATATTTTCATCTGTATGAGCGGCGTTTACATAAACCGAGTTGTCCGAGATCTCATACTCCATAACACCGTACTGCATAAGGCTGTACCAGTGCCGTCCGCCGGGCATCTCAAGTGATTTTTTGATTTTTTCTCTCCACTTGTAGTTTACCATAAAGGATGTGAGCATCTCTTTTTCGTCTGCGACGGGCAGAACGCCTTCTTTCAGAAGGTATACCCACGGGTACTCCGCTTTGCCGACAGTTGAGGCAGGGAAGCACATTGATGCGGGTACCGTGCCGTCTTTATCGCACTCCATACGCATTGCCTCAACCGCTCCGAATCCCGAGCCGTTATGTATTATCATGTCTGCGCTGACTTTGAGCGAGGCGAGTTTCTCAAGTTTTTTGTCAAGAGCATTCAGCGTCTTTTCGTCAAGCTCTGCGTCTATCAGCTCACCGAGATATTCAGCCGCACTGTCAAAGTCGGGGGCGTGCAGCATATTTTTGTCTCCTCTCAGACCTCCGAAGCACTGTGTCCACTCATATTTTGAGTTTGCCTTCAGTATCTTGTCGTGCAGCTGACTCGGAGCTATACCTGCCTGCATTTCGGCGTAGTAGCCCTTGCCCGGTTCGGAGAGGAACTCCTGCCAGTGGAATCCCGCAGGGTGCGAGCCCCAGCCGAAGAGTTTCTTGTATGACAGCGGCGGCGTCGAGCGCTCAAAGAATGTCAGTCCGTCCTCATATGCCGCCGCTTCCCATGTGCATTTTTTCATATTTTCGGGCTGGATAAAGAAGTCAAAGCTTCTTGACGCATTCTGCGCATAAGACATATCCTTTCCCTCAAATGAGGACATGTGCGGCAGTCTTTCGTATGCAAGTCCCGAGTTTACGAATGATATCATATATTTTTCAGAGGAGAGTATTCTCGTCTTGCCCGTGTCGGGTACCGCAATATTTGACCACCAGTATGTTGTCGTGTCTCTGTCAAACGGATTTATCATTTTTACATGCGAGATAAGCTGCTTTGAGCCGTCCGGCAGGTGGAAATCTATCTGCCAGAAAATGTTTTTGAGTCTCTCAAACTCATAAATTCGGATAAACTCGTTGCCTTCTGTGTCGTTGAGCTTTGCGACAAATACATTGTCGCAGGTGGTGTATGTATGGCCGAGACTTCCTACATTCCACTCAATGCCGCCGGAGAGCCATGCGTTTCTTATAGCGAGGTTGCAGGGCTGTATTACGGTATTTGTCATTATGAGTTCTCTTTGCTCGGTCTTGTCGTAGAGAGAGTGGAGTCTGCCTCCGTATTCGGGCAGAAATTCCGCCTTAAGATACTCGTTTTCAAGAACAATGCATTTAAGCTTCAGAGGAATTCTCTTTCTTGAGTATCTGTCCTGCATGAGATAGGGCAGCGCCTTTTCGTATACGCCTGCCGATTCTTTGAGTTCTTTGGGGAACGGCTCGACATAATTTACCTTGCCCGCTTTTCTGCTCCTGAACTTCGGCAGCGGTGAGACACCCTCAAGCGGCGCTCCGTTTATAACTAAGATTTTGCTAAAAATTTTCATAATTTTACTCCTTCACAACGAATAATTTTACACTCCGAATGTTAAGTCGCCGTAGGTAGGCACCGGCCATGCCGATCTCTTTGTGAGAAGTTCCATCTGGTCGACATATTTTCTGAGTGCAAGCATTTTTGCCTCAACAGTGCCTGTGTAGTAGAGCGCCGCCTCTTCAACATCCTTGATAGCAACGGCTTTTGCCTCTGCTGCCTCAAGCGCGCGGTATGCCTCGTATGTTTTGCCGAGAAGTCCTGAGAGTTTTTCCATAATTCCTTCTTCACAGGATGTGTCCGCCGTCTTGAGAGCGGATTTTTTGAGGTTGATTCCCTCAGCGAGTTCTGTGATATAAGAGGATACAGCGGGGATAAAGTCTCTCACCGTCATCTCAAGCATTGTCTTTGCCTCGATGTTCTTGACTTTTCTGTAATTTTCAAAGAAGATTTCTCTTCTTGATATCATCTCAGTCTTGCTCATTACGCCGTATTTTGTAAACAGCTCGACATTCTTCTCGTCTGTAAAGTGAGAGTACGCCTCGGTCGATGTCTTGAAGTTTGACAGTCCTCTCGCCTTTGCCTCAGCTTCCCATTCCGCACTGTAAGAGTTGCCCGCAAAGAGAATTCTCCTGTGTTCCCTGAAGGTATCCGCAAGCAGTTTGTCTATTGCGGTGCTGACATTTTCAGCTCCTTCAAGCACATCCGCAAACTGTGAGAATGAGTTTGCGACAGCGGTGTTGAGCACGATGTTGGCAAGAGCGATGTTCTGAGAGGAGCCCACCATTCTGAACTCAAACTTGTTGCCTGTAAACGCAAACGGAGACGTTCTGTTTCTGTCCGTGTCGTCCACTCTGATTGAGGGCACTGTCGCAACTCCGAGCGACATGTATTTTGACTGTTTTTTGTTGTAGACCGAGCCGTCCACAATAGAATTAACTATTGTGTCAAGTTCATCTCCGAGGAATATTGAGATGATTGCGGGCGGTGCCTCGTCTCCGCCGAGACGGCAGTCATTTCCCGGTGTTGCCGCGGAAATACGCAAAAGATCCTGATACTCGTCCACCGCCTTGATTACAGCGGCGAGCACAAGCAGGAACAGTTTGTTCTCGCACGGTTTTTTCCCGGGTTTTAAAAGGTTTATGCCGGTATCGGTGCCGAGAGACCAGTTGTTATGTTTTCCGGAGCCGTTTATACCCATAAACGGTTTTTCCGACAAGAGGCATTCCATGCCGTGCCTCTGAGCGATAGTCTTCATCTCTTCCATAATCAGCAGGTTCTGGTCAACGGCTATATTCGTAGTGCAGAACAGCGGCGCAAGCTCGTGCTGTGCGGGTGCTGTCTCGTTGTGTTTTGTCTTTGCCGCAATCCCGAGTTTCCAGAGTTCAAAGTCAAGCTCTTTCATAAACTCCTTAACTTTCGGCCGCAGCGCTCCGAAATAATGGTCCTCCATCTCCTGTCCCTTGATTGCCGGCGCTCCGAACAGGGTTCTGCCGCAGTAGAAGAGGTCGCGTCTTGCCTTAAAGTCCTCTTCCTTTATAAGGAAGTATTCCTGCTCGGCGCCGACGGTGGAGAGCACTCTGCGTGATGTATTGTCGCCGAATATTCTGAGAATACGCATAGCCTCGGTGTTGACTGCATCCATTGAGCGCAGCAGCGGTGTTTTTGTGTCCAGCGCCTCTCCTGTATATGAGCAGAAAGCCGTCGGAATATAAAGAGATCCGTCCTTTATGAACGCATATGAGGCAGGGTCCCATGCGGTATATCCTCTTGCCTCAAATGTGGCGCGCAGTCCGCCGGAGGGCAGGGAGGAGGCGTCGGGTTCGCCCTTTATGAGTTCCTTTCCCGAGAATTCGGTTATTGCTTTTCCTCCGCCGACGGGAGTCAGAAACGCTTCGTGCTTCTCCGCCGTAAATCCGTTCAGAGGATGAAACCAGTGTGTATAATGTGTCGCACCGTGCTCAATTGCCCAGTCTTTCATAACTCCGGCGACCACATCTGCAATACCTGCATCAATTTCATTTCCGTTGGCAATTGTGTTTATCAGAGATTTATAAACCTCTTTGGGCAGTCTCTCCCTCATCACATCTTCGCTGAAAACCATTGATGCGTAAATATCGGTTATTCTTTCGCTCTTTTCCATAATTCCTCTTCTATCAAAATATTTTTATAATACAAAGTAATTATATATTAAAGAAAAGTTAATGTCAATACAGATTTTATTTTTTATACAAAAACGCATAACGCTCAGCGGCGTTGAGGCGCTGATATGCTATCCGCCCGAAAAATAAAGTCCGTTTCACAGATTGTATTTGTCAAATACCGCCCCGTGCAAATTACTGCGCAAAATTACGGTAAATGCAAGAATACAATTTTTTAAAAAGCAATTTCGGAAAATTATAACTTGCAGATAACATCGGAGAAAATAAAGCGGTTTTACCCGCTTTAATAAAAAAAGACTGACCGCTGCACCTTCAGAGTGTCCCGGCAGTCTCTTTTTGTTTTATTCAGAGCTTAAATTAAGTGGACAATACTCCCGCAGATTATCTGTTCTGACTTTATTTCTTCTCTTTAAAGTTAATGAATATCGGGGAGCTCCATGCTCTGTTGCCGTCCTTTTGGTAGACCTTGACATAATACTGATTGACCCCTTCTGTCACACCTGTGTCTGTATACTCAACCAAACTATCGCATACATCAGAGTCATATTCCTTTGAAAAACATACTTTTCTGTTCACCTCGCCGACATCAAAGGTCACCCCGTGCGATGATTTTAAGATTTCCGAGAGGGGTACTTCAATATTTGCCTGTTTGCTTTGGAAGAGTATGCTGCACTCCTTTTTGGGCTCCGGTACAAGCGTGATTATAACGCCGTCCTCGTCTCCCGATGTCCTTGATACAAAGTTTATACAGTGCCTGTCATATCCTTTTATGCCCTCAAATGCGTTGTCCACCGAGTAGTTTTCGGCATTGAGAATGCTTGCGTGCTTAATATATATATTTCCGCTCCATACAGTAGATTTTTTTCTCAGCCTCGAGCTTACTCCGCTGTAAACTATTTTTATCTTTTCGGCTCGGACCTCTCTTTTATAGTTTCCGCAGTACTCGGTGTGTATAAGTTCAAGACCTCTGAATATTTCCACTCTGTCTATCGGAGACGGAGCGTTCAGACTGATTTTAAGGTGCGGCAGCTCATCTGTCTCGGCTTCCTCTCCCATCATATGACCGTTACAGCTGAAGTCAAGTATTATCCTTGAGGATGTTGCCGCATAGCATCTTCTCGCCTTTATTGCGTTCCATATGCCATCCCGTGTCAGGTTTTCGGCGTATACGGCGGTGAGTCCCGATCTTACATCAAATGTTGCGCCGATATCCGAGCTGTTTGTGCCCATGGGGTAGGACAGTCCCACTCTTGATGTGTGGTCGTCGCTTGCCGCAATAAATCCCACCTTCATTCTGCGCTTTATAGCCTCCTCGATATACCACTCAAATATTCCGTGGTGGGAGTATATCTCAATGACGCTTGTAAATTCGGGATTGAAGAAATCAAAATTTCCGTATCTTCCGCCGACATGCGGTATTGCCATGACATCATCTCTTCCCCCAAAGTGTTCCCAGAGTTCGCTTATGGGAGAGCAGTCACTGCCGTCATCCTCTCGCCCTTGGGGCAGTCCGTATTCATCCGGTTTCCACAGCCAGCGGTTTGAGCGGCAAATCTCGGACTTGTCCGTTTTGAAGTAGATGTTGTGATCTCCGCCGAGCGGTGTTATTCCAGACCACTCGTAGCCTGAAAATACAACGAATTTGTTCGGTGCGTTGTATTCCTCGATTTTTTTCTTTACAAGCTCCCAGTTCTTATCCGAGATCTCAAAATCGTTGCCTTGCCAGCCTGTAAAATCAAGTGCTCCGATGTCCTTTGCAAAAGAGAGAGCATCGTCCATGCTTCCGATTCCGGAGGCAACGGCGTTCTGAGCGTGCATATCTCCCCAGTACAGTTTCAGCGCACCCTCAGCGACCGTCTTGCATACATTGCTTGTTTTTTTGATGTTGTAGTCTTTCATAACCGAGCGGATCTTATATGCTCCGTCGGTATTTATCATACCCTTTATGGTTTTTGCGCCTTTGTCCGTCTCTTCAAAGCGAACAGTCCTTTCGCATTTAAGCCCCTCGGGCGCATCAAGAATAAGCTCGCCTGAAAAATCTTCACAGCGGTTGCCGTAATCGTCAACCACTCTTATTCTGATATCGAATTCCTTGCCTTTTTCAGCCGTCGAGGGGAGTATAACATCATAGTCCGCAAAGGAGCCGTTTTTAATTCTGAGGAACTTTACATCCGGGAGCTTTTCATATCTGCCGCTGCCGATAGGATCTACGGCAAGCATTATCAAATGCTCTTTTTCTGCGACCGTCTGTACCGTAATTCCAAAAGAACCGCCTGACCTGTCTCCCATAACAAACTCAACACGGTCCCCCTCTTTGAGAAATCCGTCAGTGACCTTTATCCGTATTCCGGACTCGTACGGGCGCACGCATTCCCACTCCTCAACGGTGAAGCGGGCGTGTGCGTCAGAGTATACCGCCGAGTAGCCGGGGGCGTTTTTTTCCGTGAGATTTATTTTCTGAAAATCGGTTACCCCGTGCCGAAGGATAAGTATCGAGCCTCCGTCATCTATGCCGTATTTGCCGACAGTATACTTAATTCTCACCGTGCCGGGCATTCCTGCGATAAGCTCGCCGTCCGCACTGCACTCAAATTTTCCTAAATACAAACTGCTTTTTCTCATAACAGAGCTCCTTATCCTCCAAAACTGAATTCGTTACTATTATACAATATTACAAACAAAATGTAAATCAGTATTTTAAGAAAATCTGATAAAAGCTCATTCTCCGCTGAAAAAGACCGATTTTTTGCGCACGGCGCATAAAAATCGGTCTTGTTGGTTTTTTTATGTCGGTCTTTTTTATTTTAAGTCAGCTCACGGGCGTATCATCCTTTGCCCTCGGACCCACAGGTCCGTAGGACGGGTTCGTGGTATACGAGAGGGGAATTTTATAAACTCTCTCGTAGACGGATTTATTGTACTCAAATGTACTTCTGAGCAGCTGATCCGACGCCTCGCACTTTCCGAGTGTCATGTCGGGATAAATAGGTTTTCCGATATGCGGCGTATAAATTTTGACGGGCTGTCCGTCTGCGTCAAGCATATCGCTGTCCTCAAGTGTTATAAATATCGGTATTACCGGTACATTGTGCCGCACGGCAATATCAAATGCGCCGGGATATAGCGGCTTTGGCTTCTTATAGTTGTACCACATTGTCTTCTCAGGGTAGATAAGAATTGAGTTTCCGTCTGCAAGCAGTTTCCCGATAGCGTGGAATAATTTGACACGGGTTCTGTTGTTGGAGCTTAGGGGCAGGGTATCGCAGTTTCGCATCAATATGCCGAAAAATCCGCCGAATGTGGTGTAGTTTCCCTCCCTGATTATCCTGTACATTCTCTTCTTGCGCTTTGATTTGTCAAATATCTCCTGCATGATAAAACTGTCAAAAGCGTTAAAATGGTTGCATGTGATAATTGCGCCGCCCAGGGCGCCCCTTAAATTTTCCATTCCCTCCGGGGGATTAAAAACAATCTGTTTTTTTCTTTTTGCAATCCTCAAGAAGCGGTGTGCCAGCCGATAGGCAAAGAATCGTTTTATTTCTTTTTTAAAGCCTCTTTTGAGATAGTCTATATCCTCGGGATTCAGTACTTTTGTGGGCGGGTCGTCCTCCACATCAAGGTGGAAGAGTCCCTCTCTTTCGTATCTTTCTATTTTTTCGCAGATTTCTGTTCTGGATAGCGGTGCTTTTGCATTTTCTTCTTTTACACTCATAGCGCATATCCTTTTGTTTTGAAAGTATTTGAGAGTATCTGTTCAAATTTCTCGCTCAGAATTCTGTTTTCTTCTTTTGCCTCCGCCTGCTCTACCGCCATTGTCACAAGTCTGTTTGTGGCTATCATTGCGTTTTTACGGTCGAGGTCGGTATAATTTTTTCTTATTTCCTTTATAATTTCGGCAAAGAGTGTTCTGTTTGCATAGTGATGAAAGAGATCTGAAAAATCCACCCCGTCAGTATGCCACGGCTTGTAGTGGAGGTTGTAGTGAATGAGATTTGGGCAGTCTATTCTCACTCTGCCGTCAATGGGCATATAGTTCCATGTGTCGGAGATGTAATGCACCCTTCCTCGGCACATAACATTCAGATAGTCCTGGTCCTGCGCAATGTTGAAGGTAACGGCGTCAAGCAGATTTTTGAAAAGAGTTTCGGTGTCCCATTTTCTCATCTCTTTGAGGTTCATCACCAAAATTCCCGCGTTGAAATAATGTCTTACACAGTCAACGCCGACACGGCTCTCGGCATAGTTTGTAAGCGGACCGTTGGAATTGACGAATGCGTCGGGTATGGCGCCGACAAGGTTGTCGCCTATCTCAACATCGTAAAGCTTTCCGATATCCTCGTTGAGAATTATGTCGCAGTCAATATAAAGAGCCTTGTCAATGTTCGGGAAGAGACCGGGGATGAAAAGTCTGTAATATGTAGTCCTTGAAAAGTAGTCTCTCGTATGCAGTTTTTCAAAAATTTGCGTGATATCTTTTGATATGTCAATAAATTCTATCCTGATATTTTTGCGTGTCAGGCTCTCAAGAATCATCTTCTTGTATTCTTCATTGACACCCGTGTGAAGAACTCTGATGTTGTATACTCTTTTCGGGTCGGCTTTTTCACCGAGCGAGAGAATTGCGGGCGCCATTATGGGAAGATATGTATCGTCTACCGCAAAAAATATTTCCACATCGTTTTTTCTTATATCTTTTAAATTATTTGTCATTCTCATATTTCTCCTTTAACAGTAGGTATTCGTCAAAAATATCGTCAAACTCTTTGTAGCCGAATTTTTTTCTGACTTTGTCGACCTGCCACTGTTTGAGGTTTTCGGTATGCGGGTAGGGCAGATAAAACAGCCTCTTTGAAAAGTGGCGGATAACGGTATTTTTGTATAAAAATTTCTGATCGTTGAAGCGCTGAGAAATAATTTTTCTCTTTGTCGTGCTTCTGATAAGTGCGGATTGGTCCGCAAAGGTGAGTTTTACCTCTCTTATAAGCTTTCTCGCCTTTTCAAATATTCCGCTCTCACGGCATACATCCATATCAAAGAGCAGAACGCCGGCGTTTATGTAGTTCGGGTTTATGAGGAACTTTCCGTAGTGGTCGCGTGCGGCGCAGTATTCCGCGCCCTCGGTGTCAATGTTATAGAGGAGACGGGGGTCCTTGTTGAACATGACATCGGCGTCAAGATAGAGCAGTTTGCCCTGAAAGCCGAGCAGGTCGGCAAGGAGTCTCAAGAGAGTGTAAGGGGAGCAGTAGCAGTCCTCGTTTGCGTTAAACGCAAGGTGCTCGCCGTATAAGTCGGTCACATCGTGGAGAATGACCTTTGCGTTTTTGTTATACTTACGGAGAGCGTTTTCGATAAAATCAGCCTGCTTTTGCGTAATCTTCACATAGCTGTCTTTCAATCTTTGAAGGTCCATTGTGAGGATATTTATATTGATTTCTTCCTCGTCCTTCATGCGCATTACAGCGGAGAGGGAGGAGGTTAAAATGCCGTCAAATACATATGCGTTTCCCGCATAAAGTAGATTAATCATATTATCAGTCCTCTTTTTTTATATATTCAATGTAAGTGCAGTCTGACTCACGGCTCCTCTCGCACATCTTAGCATAAACTCTGTCTCTTAAATCTTTTATCGCCTCTCGTCTTGGGAGAGTATGATTAACAAAAAACGGGCCGTCTATATAGCTTACCGCCTGCGGCTTTTTGAAAAACCGTCTTTTCTTGTAAACCGTCGTCATGGAGTAGACAGGGATGTCGTATTCGACAGGGTAATAAAATGATGTGTCAGGGAAGTTTCTTATAAAGGTTGCGTAAGGCCAGATATGCGCCTCGGGATATACCGCGATACATTTGTTCTCAAGAGTTCTTTTTTCTATTGCATTATTGAAATTGCGAAGCGCTCTCATACTGTTCGGGATTGGAATTGCGCCGAGGTACGGGGTAAATTTCCCCAAAAAGTCTATTGAGATATTGTCCCTGTGGACTATGGTGTATACGCTTTTGGGGAAGCAGGCAAGCGTCGGTATAAATGCGTCTGCCGTTTGCTGTGTGTGGTTGGCGTACAGAAAATACGAGCCTTTTGTCTTTCTGAGATTTTTGCGTCCGACAGTCTTGTGATTTAAGGTCAGCTTGCAGAAAACATACGCAATCGGCAATGCAATTAATCTGTAAACTACAAAACGGGCGGCATGAAAGAAAAAGCCCTTTCTTAAAAACGGATAATTTTCGTCAACATCAAGAGTTTTAATATTTGATACTGAAAATTCGTCTTTCAACTCGTCTTCGTAATAAACTGTTTTTACGGGATAAATATTATCCTTTTGCTTTTTTGTGTCTGATTTGGGTGCATAAAGCTCTTTTTCAAAATTTTCTCTTATGTTCGCCTGAGCTTTAATGTATTTTTTGTCAGCGTTATTGATGTTTATCTCTCCTTTCTTTTTGACGGTCTTTGCTTTATTATTTGCCGCAAAGAATAAACTAATAGATAAAAAACTATAAAGTTTTGCGGCGAAAAAACAATTATTTGTTGAATTTTCTTTTTTCTTTATTACGCCTTGTATTATATAACGGGGGGAAAATAAAAGCAAGGAATTTAAAAAAATAACCTGTCTCTGATTTTGTACTCAAGAAAGAGAGTGCCGGGACAGGGAGCGAGAGTGCGAGAATTGACTCTCGGAAAATGAGAATCGGCTGTTTTCCTTGACTTTTTGCAAACATTGTGTTACAATTGTATAGCAAAGCACAGCGAATATTGTAAGATAAAATTGATTTTGTAAAATATTTACATTTATTAATAATATGTGAACAACTCTCTTGGGAATATATAAAAACCCATATTTCGGAGGTTTATATGGAAGGAATAAAGGAGATTATACGGGAAAATCTCGTATATCTGAGAAAGAAAAATAAACTCACGCAGATGGAACTTGCGGAAAAGATAGGCTATTCGGACAAGACCGTGTCCCGATGGGAGGTCGGTGATGTTACGCCGGATATTGAGGTTATAGAGAAGCTTGCAAAACTTTATGATGTGCCTATTGTGGTAATATTTGAAAAGCATGAGAGCATATCCATGCTGCCCGAGACGATAAAGGCGCAGGGAGTGAAGAAGATATTTATTTCACTTCTTGTCATCTGTGTTCTGTGGTATATTGCGTCGCTAATGTTTGTTTATATGGTGCGCCTCTCTGTCGACAGGGCGTGGATGGTTTTCATATGGGCGTGTCCGCTTACATTTTTGCTTGCGGCGATGTTCAACAAAAAGTGGGGTCACCGTATTCTGACATATGTGTTCTACTCACTCCTTACATGGACGACTATAACAGCAGTTTACCTTCAGTACATAGAGTACAATATGTACATGCTCTTCCTGTCGGGTATACCGCTTCAGATAGTTATTATTCTTTGGGGATACATCAAACCGCAGAAAACGGTGGATTTTGATGATTTATAACTTTTTCCCCTCGGAGAAGAGTATTGTGCGGCAGAGAACTGCCGAAACTTTAATTATTAAGTTTGAGACGGAAAGCAATAAGCAACAACGGTGAATTTTTTAAAATATCAAGAGGCAGTTGTTGGAGTTTTTATATGAAAATCGGAAATACGGAACTCAGGCACGGCGTAATTCTTGCCCCGATGGCGGGATTTACCGACAGGGCAATGCGCCTTGTGTGCAAAAAATACGGATGCGAGTATACGGTGACGGAGATGGTCAGTGCCGTTGCCGTATCTTATAATGATAAAAAAACGGCTGGCATATCGAGGATACTGTCTGACGAGGAGCCTGTGGCTCTTCAGATTTTCGGCAGTGACCCTGATATTATGGCTCGCAGTGCCTGTCGGCTCTCCGAGAAAACTCAGGGGGAGGGGGCACCGTGTGCGATAGATATAAATATGGGTTGCCCGGTGAAGAAGATTTTTTCTAACGGAGAGGGGTCTGCCCTGATGAAAGATCCCGACCTTATATACAGGATTGTAAAGAGTGTGAGCTCAAACATATCACTGCCTTGCACGGTAAAAATGCGGCTTGGCGTCGACAGTATCAATGTTGCAGAATGCGCACAGGCGGCACAGAGCGGCGGCGCAAAGATGATCTGTGTGCACGGCAGAACACGCACACAGATGTATTCAGGCACGGCTGATATGCATGAGATAGCAAATGTAAAGAAATATTTGCATATACCTCTTGTGGCAAACGGAGATATTACATCATACGAGACGGCAATGAAGGCGCTTGAAATAACAGGCGCCGACGGTATTATGATAGGCAGAGGGGCGATAGGAAACCCGTTTATTTTTGAGGAAATAACAGCGGGACTTGAGGGAAGAAGTTACACGCCCCCGACCATTGACGAGATAGGAGAGGCGGCGCTCTTTCAGCTCAGAGAGGCTGTCAGGGACAAAGGCGAGGCTGTTGCGATGAGGGAGAGCAGAAAGCAGATTGCGCTCTACTTCAAGGGCTTTGCGGGCTGTGCTCAGCTGCGTGTCAGAATAAATCAGCTTGAGACCTATTCAGCAGCCGAGGAGACGGTTCTCTCGGCAATTGAAAACTTCAAAAGAGGGTGAAATCTTTGCCGCATTTGATAATATTTAACACGATACCTGCCTTGCTTTGCTGTTGCAGTATGGCAGGACTTTTGACGAAAGCGGAAAATGAGGTGATTTTTGATGAAGATAATTTTAGCCTCCTCCTCTCCGAGGCGCAGAGAACTGCTCAGAAGAGTTGTCGGAGAGTTTGAGGTTTTGGGAATTGATGTTGACGAGAGCATATCGGCGGATATTCCGCCGATAGAGGCAGTAGAGGTTCTTGCGGTGAGAAAAGGTGCCGCCGCCGTTGCGGAGTGCGGCGCGGGGAATGTTATTGTTTCTTCGGATACCTTGGTTGAAATTGACGGCGTGCCTCTTGGTAAACCGCACAGCAAAGAGGACGCATTCAATACGCTCAAAAAGCTCTCCGGCAGAGCGCATAATGTTCACACGGGTGTGGCTGTACATTATCAGGGGAAATGTTTTTTCGGTGTTGATACCGCCTCCGTTTATTTCAGAGAACTGACGAATGACGAAATAAACGAATATGTTGAGGGCGGTGAGCCGATGGACAAGGCGGGCTCTTATGCCATACAGGGCGAGGGCGGAAGGTTCGTTTTAAAATACGATGGCGGCTTTGATACGATTATGGGGCTGTCCCTTCCTCTTACTGTGAAATTACTCAATACGGCTTTGGGAGGGGAGATTTTCTCTTTATGACAAACAGCGGTAAAAAGACAAAGATAACAAATCTTAAATTTAAGCGTGAGCTCGCAGCCGAGGTTACAAGACGGCTCAAAGAACTTTATCCCGACGCGGCATGCTCGCTTGAATATATGGGGGATCCGTGGAAGCTGCTTGTTATGGCTCGCCTGTCAGCACAGTGCACCGATGAGCGGGTGAATATTGTATCAAGGGATCTTTTTGCAAAATTTCCGGATATGCAGAGTATGGCGCAGGGAGAGATAGGAGAGATAGAAGAGCTTGTCAAGCCGTGCGGACTTTACAGGATGAAGGCGAGTAATATCAAAGATGCCTCACGGATTCTGATATCCTATTTTGGCGGACAGATTCCGTGCGATATGGACTCTCTTTTGACATTGCCCGGCGTCGGTCGGAAGATTGCAAATCTCATTCTCGGCGATGTTTTCGGAATGGACGCCGTGGTCTGCGACACGCACTGTATCAGGATCTGCGGCAGACTCGGTCTCTATCCCGAAACCGAGAAAAACCCCACTAAAACCGAGATGATACTGAGAGAGCTTATCGAGAGCGGGGAGGGCAGCGACTTTTGCCACAGGATAGTCTTTTTCGGTCGGGAAGTGTGCCTTGCGCGGGGTCCGAGGTGCGGCGAGTGTCCGATGGGGGACATCTGTAAGCATAACTCAAAAAAAGGTAACTGAAATGAAATTTTGTAAAATCGGAGACTTAAAACCTGAGTTACCCAATATTAATTGACGGTCGCAGAGCGGAGGCATAAACCGCTTAACAGACAAAATGCCCGGATAATCGGAAAAGGAGAGGCTCTTTTAATATGGAGAAGATAAAAATCTCATTGCCCATCTTGGTGGAGGGCAAGTATGACAAAAATACTCTCTCACAGGTCGTTGACGCAAATATAATCACCACAGGCGGTTTTTCTGTGTTCAATTCAAAGGAAAAGCAGGCGCTGATTCGAAAAATAGGACTTAAAAACGGAATTATAATTCTCACAGACTCGGACAGCGGGGGACGGCAGATACGGAGCTTCATCAGCTCGATTTTGCCCAAAGACAAAGTTTTCAGCCTCTATATTCCGAGGATAAAGGGCAAAGAGCGGCGCAAAGCGCAAAGAGGCAAAGAGGGAGTACTCGGAGTTGAGGGTATGAGCCCCGAGGTTTTGCGCGAGGTCCTCTCTCCTTTTGCCGCTTCTGGAGGCACCGCGGCAAAGCCTGCGGGGCGTTTGATAACAAAAGCGGACTTTTACGGCGACGGGCTATCCGGTACACCGATGGCACAGACTCGCCGCCGCTCACTTGCGGCTTATTTTGAGCTGCCGGAGGACATGAGCGCCAACAGCCTTATTGAGGCGCTCAATCTCATATCAGATTTTGACGGATATAAAAATGCGCTCTCGGTGCTTTTTTCAGAAAGCGGAGAGGAGATACATAAAGAAGAGTAGACGGTTTTGGCACCTTTGCGCCCGGCGGGTATGCGAGCCGGCAGAAATTGAATTTTGCGACTGGAAGCCCTCTTTTCTGTGCATACTGTATCAAGAGCTTCGGTTATTTTCATACAACATGAAAAATTTTTATTAACTCGGCGCAAAGCCTTTACTTTTCTGCTTTTTTATGCTATAATACCGAATTGGAGATATCTTTTTATATATAATAACAAATTTGGAGGAAATACCAATGGTAGAAAGAAAGAAAATTTCTATGGACGGTAACACAGCCGCAGCGCATGTATCCTATGCGTTTACAGAGGTTGCTGCTATCTATCCTATCACACCGTCAAGCCCCATGGCTGAGGTAACAGACACATGGTCTGCGTCCAATAAGAACATTTTCGGCGAGCCGGCAAAGAACATTTTCGGCGACAATGTTAAGGTTGTTGAGATGCAGTCAGAGGCAGGTGCTGCGGGAGCAGTTCACGGTTCTCTTGCATCCGGTGCACTTACAACTACTTACACAGCGTCACAGGGACTTCTTCTTATGATCCCTAACATGTACAAGATCGCAGGAGAGCTTCTTCCTTGCGTAATTCATGTATCGGCAAGATGTGTAGCAAGCCACGCTCTTAACATTTTCGGTGATCACTCTGACGTTTATGCATGCCGTCAGACAGGCTTTGCAATGCTTGCAGAGACAAACCCGCAGGAGATTATGGATCTTGGTGCAGTTGCACACCTCTCCACAATAAAGGGCAGAGTACCTTTCCTTAACTTCTTTGACGGCTTCCGTACGTCCCACGAGATTCAGAAGGTTGCCACATGGGATTATAACGACCTTAAGGATATGGTTGATTTTGACGCTGTAAAGGCATTCCGTGACCACGCGCTCAACCCCGAGACACCTATGCTCAGAGGTTCTGCTGAGAACGGAGATATCTTCTTCCAGCACAGAGAGGCTTGCAACCCCTACTACAACGCTCTTCCCGAGATCGTAGAGGAGTATATGGGCAAGGTTAACGAGAAGCTCGGCACAAACTACAAACTCTTCAACTACTACGGTGCGCCTGACGCAGAGCGTGTTATAGTTGCCATGGGTTCTGTATGTGATGTTGCAGAGGAGGTTATCGACTACCTTAACGCCAAGGGTGAGAAGGTAGGTCTTATTAAGGTAAGACTTTACAGACCTTTCTCGGCAAAGAGATTTTGCGAGGCTATTCCCGCAACATGTAAGACAATTGCAGTTCTTGACAGAACAAAAGAGCCCGGTTCACTCGGCGAGCCGCTTTATCTTGATGTTGTTGCCGCTCTCAGCGAGATGAAGAGAGAGGGTATCAAGGTTGTAGGCGGAAGATACGGACTCGGTTCCAAGGACACTCCTCCTTCATCTGTATTTGCGGTTTACGAGAACCTTGCAAAGGCTGAGCCCAAGAATCACTTTACCGTAGGTATCGTTGATGACCTTACAGGACTTTCTCTTGAGGAGAAGGCGGCTCCCGATACAGCTCCCAAGGATATGATTCAGTGCAAGTTCTGGGGACTCGGCGGAGACGGAACAGTTGGTGCAAACAAGAACTCCATCAAGATTATCGGTGACCACACCGACAAATATATTCAGGCTTATTTCCAGTACGACTCAAAGAAGACCGGCGGTATAACAATTTCTCACCTTCGTTTCGGTGATTCGCCGATCAAGTCATCCTATTATATTAACAAGGCTGACTTTGTTGCCTGCCACAACTCTGCATATCTTGCAAAATACGATATGATTTCGGATGTTAAGCCGGGCGGAACATTCCTTCTTGACTGCCACTGGACAGACGAGGAGCTTGATGAGCATCTTCCCAATGAGGTAAAGAGCTATATTGCAAACAACAATATCAAGTTCTATACAATCAACGCTACAAAGATTGCCATTGATCTGGGTAACGCAAAGGTTAAGAATACAGTGCTTCAGTCTGCATTCTTCACACTTGCAAAGATTCTTCCGATCGATGAGGCAATAGGATATATGAAGTATATGGCTACAAAGTCATATCTTAAGAAGGGACAGGCAATCGTTGACCTCAACCACAGCGCTATTGACGCAGGTAAGGACGCAATTCACCAGGTTGCAGTTAAGGAGTCATGGAAGGATGCGGGCAAGAACGCTCCTGCCGCTAAGGCAACAGGTAAGAGAGGCGATCTTGTTGATTATGTAAACGATATCGTATTCCCTGTTAACGCAATGAAGGGTGACAAGCTTACAGTCAGCGCATTTACAAAATATGTTGACGGTTCATTCCCGCAGGGTGCCGCTGCATATGAGAAGAGAGGCGTTGCGGTTTCCGTTCCTCAGTGGAACGCAGAGCACTGTATCCAGTGTAACAACTGTGCGTTTGTATGTCCTCACGCATGTATCCGTCCTTTCGCAATGACAGAGGATGAGGCAAAGGCGGCTCCCGCAGCTACAAAGTTCGCTGCAAAGCCCGTTCTTAAGACAACATATAAGTTTACAATGCAAGTCAGCCCCATGGATTGTATGGGATGTACGCTTTGCGTTAAGGCTTGTCCTGTAAACAACAACGAGAAGCTCGGTACAGCACTTGAGATGAAGCCTCTTGAGACACAGCTTGATCAGCAGGCAGCATATGATTATGCGGTAGCTAATGTTTCCGAGAAGTCAGAGCTTGTTTCCGTAACTATCAAGGGCAGCCAGTTCAAGCAGCCTCTTCTTGAGTACTCGGGCTCATGCGCAGGATGTGCTGAGACATCTTATGCCCGTCTTATCACACAGCTGTTCGGTGAGAGAATGTATATATCCAACGCTACCGGATGTTCTTCAATCTGGGGCGGCTCGGCACCTTCCACACCTTACACAGTGAACAACGAGAGCGGCAGAGGACCTGCATGGGCTAACTCACTGTTTGAGGATAACGCAGAGCACGGTCTCGGTATTTACCTTGGACAGAAGGTCCTTCGTGAGAGAGCTATCGGTTATGTAAAAGAACTTCGTGAGAAGGTAGAGGATGCTGATAAACTCAGCGTAATAGATGCATATCTCAACACACTTGAGGACGGCAAGGCAAACGAGGTTGCTACAAAGAACCTTGTTAAGATGCTTGAGGAGTGCGATTGCGGATGCGAGCTCAGAAAGAAGATTCTTGATGCTAAGAAGTATCTGTCCAAGAAAGCGGTATGGATCTTCGGCGGAGACGGATGGGCTTATGATATCGGATTCGGCGGACTTGACCACGTGCTTGCATCGGGTGAGAATGTAAATGTAATGGTATTTGATACCGAGGTTTACTCCAACACAGGCGGACAGGCGTCAAAGGCGTCCAATATCGGTCAGGTTGCTCAGTTTGCCGCAGCAGGTAAGGCTATCGGTAAGAAGAACCTTGCAGAGATCGCAATGTCCTACGGCTATGTATATGTAGCACAGGTTGCAATGGGCGCTGATATGTCACAGACTCTTAAGGCAATTGCAGAGGCAGAGGCATATCCCGGACCTTCACTTGTAATCGGCTATGCTCCGTGTGAGATGCACTCTATCAAGGGCGGTATGGCTAACTGCCAGACTGAGATGAAGAAGGCTGTTGAGGCAGGTTACTGGCAGATGTTCAGATTCAATCCTGCACTTAAGGCAGAGGGCAAGAACACCTTCACTCTCGTCTCCAAGGAGCCGACAGGCGATTATCAGGCGTTCATCAACGGCGAGGCTCGTTATACTCGTCTTGCACAGGCATTCCCCGAGAGAGCAAAGGTTCTCTTCGAGAAGGCTGAGAAGGCTGCAAAGGCTAAGTACGAGAGACTTAAGAAGCTTGTTGATTTCTACAACAACTGATTGATTATTTGACACTTCAGGTTGACCTGACAGAAGTTTAATTTGACACGGCAGGGCATCAACCTGACAAAAGCTTTAAATATCCGAGGACTGCGGCCGCACAGCGGGCGCAGTCCTTTGGTTTTTTACATTATTGACCTTTAGAGTGAATTTTGACTTTAAACAGATTATTACTTTAGATAAAAAACGCCCTCTGCGGTGTAAAAGAGGTTGTAAAATGAGAACATTCACATATATTGAAAAGGGTAGATTCGATTTTCTCGATAAGCCCAAGCCCACGGTTATTGACAAGGGGGACGCCGTTGTGAAAGTCACTCTTGCAAGCATCTGCACAAGTGATCTGCACATAAAGCACGGCAGCGTTCCGAGAGCCGTGCCGGGCATTACCGTTGGGCATGAGATGGTCGGAGTGGTTGTCGAGGTTGGCAGTGCGGTCACAGAGGTCAAAGCAGGAGACAGGGTATGCGTTAATGTCGAGACCTTTTGCGGAGAGTGCTTCTTCTGCAAGAGGGGATTTGTCAACAACTGCACGGATAAGGACGGCGGCTGGGCGCTCGGTTGCCGTATAGACGGCGGGCAGGCAGAGTATGTCCGTGTTCCGCACGCAAACTGCACCTTAAAGAAAATTCCGGATACCGTCACCGACCGTCAGGCGCTCTTTGTCGGAGATCTGCTTGCCACAGGATTCTGGGCGGCGAAAATATCAGATATCTGCGAGGATGACACCGTACTCATTATCGGTGCCGGCCCGACCGGTCTTTGCATAATGCTCTCGGTGATGCTCAAAAAACCAAGGCGTATAATTATGTGTGAAAAGGACAGTGAGCGGATAAAATTTGTAAATCTGCATTACCCGGATGTTTTGACCGTAACACCCGATATGGCAGTTGATTTTGTATTGAAAAATACACCCCACGGCGGTGCGGATGTTGTGATAGAGGCGGCAGGCGGGGAGAGCACATTCCGACTTGCATGGGAGTGCGCACGCCCGAATGCCACGGTTACGGTTGTGGCACTTTACGACAGTGCGCAGATTCTCCCCCTTCCCGATATGTACGGCAAAAATCTTACATTCAAAACAGGTGGTGTGGACGGCTGTGACTGCGAAGAAATACTCTCGCTGATAAAAGATGGAAAGCTTGACACGCTCCCCCTGATTACCCATACATATCCGCTCTCTGAGATAGATCTGGCATATGAGCTTTTTGAAAGCAAAAGGGACGGAGTTATTAAAATTGCGGTAGAATGCTGATTTATCGGCAAAGATACACATTTTGGTTGTACCGCTTTTTGAGAGAATTACCTAAGGCACAAAAATTTATTTTAGTTTGGGAGAATTGGTATTATGATAGCAGAGCTTTAGCTCTCTGAATTTTTTCTTGTCGGCTCGGCAAAAATCAAAGTTAAATGAAATTTCAGTGCGACTTATTGACAAAATGACAATATTGTGCTAAAATTAATGTGTTGCAGGAGGAGTAATGCTTTTGTGCCACAAGAGAGGGGACGGTCGGTGCAAGTTCCTTGGCGTGAAGTGTGAAGGTAGCCTGCTCCTATTCCGAAAGAACGGCGGTTGACTGTGGATTTCGTCGCCTATTAGACTCGGCGTATTCTCTGCGTTAGGGAGTTTTATGAGGAGGGCTATGCCCTTGAATTCGGGTGGTACAGCGTTAACTACGCCCCGAAGCGAATATTTTCGCTTCGGGGCTTTTTGATATGCCCGTCATACAGAAAAACTGACCAAGCGAGGCTTAGTCAGTCTTTCCGATTACTACCAAAAGGTAGCATATATTTAATTTTGAATTGAACCGCCGTATGCCGAACGGCACGTACGGTGGTGTGAGAGGTGGATTGGTTTCTACCTACTCAATTTTTATTATGCTGAGACGGTCGATTATATAAATGACGGCGCATACGCCGAGTATGTCGCTTATTTCAGAAAGAGGGCAAAATCACTCGGTTTTCCCTCACTCGGTTAGTTTGATTAAAAAAAGATATATATAAATGAAAGGCTTATTATGAGAAAAGAACTTGAAAAAAACTATGACCCCTCGCAGTTTGAGGACAGAATTTATAAAAGCTGGTGCGACAGCAATTATTTTGCGCCCGATCCCGACAGGACAAAGCCGGCGTATTCTATCGTTATTCCGCCTCCCAATGTTACGGGACAGCTCCATATGGGACACGCACTTGACCAGACTCTTCAGGACATCCTTATCAGAACAAAGAGAATGCAGGGATACTCAACTCTCTGGGTACCCGGCACAGACCATGCGGGAATCGCAACTCAGATAAAGGTTGAGGAAAACCTCAGAGTTAACGAGGGACTTACAAGATACGACCTCGGACGGGATAAATTCCTCGAGAGAGTATGGGACTGGAAAAATAAGTTCGGCGACAGAATTATAAGCCAGCTTAAAAAGCTCGGTTCCTCATGCGATTGGAGCCGTGAGAGATTTACTATGGACGAGGGCTGCTCGAGAGCGGTGCGGGAGGTTTTTGTAAACCTTTATAACAAAGGACTGATTTACAGAGGCCACAGAATTATAAACTGGTGTCCTCACTGCCTCACGGCACTCTCTGATGCCGAGGTGGAATATAAGGAGATGCCGGGCAATTTCTGGCACATCAAATACCCGATAAAGGGGGAGGACGGCTTTGTTGAGATAGCCACTACCCGTCCCGAAACGATGTTCGGAGATACTGCTGTGGCGGTAAACCCCAATGACGAAAATACAAAGCATCTTATCGGCAAAACTCTTATTCTTCCGATAGTGGGAAGAGAGATACCCGTAATAGCGGATGACTATGTTGAGATAGGATTCGGAACAGGCTGTGTTAAGATAACTCCGGCTCACGACCCCAACGACTTTCTTGTAGGACAGAGGCACAACCTTGAGCAGATTAAGGTTATGAACGATGACGCGACAATGAATTCATACGCCGGCAAATATGAGGGACTTGACAGATACGTGTGCCGTAAGGCGCTTGTCAGCGAACTTCTTGAGAAAGGTTATCTTGTCAAGACCGCCGAGCATACACACAATGTTGGGGTGTGCTACCGCTGCGGCACAACGGTTGAGCCGCTTACCTCAGACCAGTGGTTTGTAAAGATGAAGCCGCTTGCAAAACCGGCAATCGAGGCTGTTGAAAACGGCTCGGTAAGGTTTGTGCCTGAGAGATTTTCTAAAAACTACTTTAACTGGATGAACAATATACTTGACTGGTGCATTTCCCGTCAGCTTTGGTGGGGACACAGAATTCCCGCATTTTACTGCGAGAGCTGTTCCCATATGGAGGTATCAAAAGAGGATATCTGCGTATGCCCCAAATGCGGCGGAAGGATGAGACAGGACGAGGATGTGCTTGACACATGGTTTTCATCTGCGCTCTGGCCTTTTTCGACGATGGGCTGGCCGGATAATACCGAGGACCTTAAGAGATACTATCCCACAAGCACTCTTGTTACGGGATATGACATTATAACCTTCTGGGTATCAAGGATGATTTTCTCCGGAATTGAGCATACCGGTAAAAAGCCGTTCTCAACGGTGCTGATCCACGGACTTGTAAGAGACGCACAGGGCAGAAAGATGTCAAAATCACTCGGCAACGGCATTGACCCGCTCAAGATAATCGAGAGCTATGGTGCCGACGCTCTGAGATTTGCGCTTGCGACCGGAAACGCACCCGGAAACGATATGAGATTTTCCGACGAGAAGATAGAGGCGGCGAGAAACTTCGCAAACAAACTCTGGAATGCATCCAGATTTGTGCTGATGAACCTTACAGAGGATGACGGGACTCTGCTCGGCATTGATTTTTCTGACGCCAACCTTGCTGTTGAAGACAAGTGGATTATCTCCGAGTACAACAGGCTTATAAAGACGGTTACCGACAATATCGACAACTTTGAGATAGGAGTGGCGCTCTCAGAGATTTATTCCTTTACATGGGATAAGCTGTGCGACTGGTATATAGAGATGGTGAAGAGCCGTATATTTGAGAGCGGCACTGAGAGTGCGCTCTGTGCAAAGCGTGTGCTTGTGTATGTTCTCACCGGAGTGCTTAAGCTGCTTCATCCTTATATGCCGTTTATAACCGAGGAGATTTATCAGGCGCTTCCTCATACGGCAGAGTCGATTATGATATCCGATTATCCTTTGTATGACGAGAAGAAGATTTTTGCAAAGGACGAGGAGAATGTAAACAGAATTATAGCCTGCATTACGGCAATAAGGAGCCGCAGGAGCGAAATGAATGTTCCTCCGTCAAAGAAGGCAAAGCTTTATGTTGTTACAAAATACAAGGATGCTTTTCTCGCAACAGAGAAGATTCTCATGAAGCTCGCCTCGGCATCTGAGCTTATTCTTTTGGATGAGTACACATCCGATGACGCGGTTATGATAGCAACAGATCTCGGAAGCTTATATATTCCGCTTGCGGAGGTTATTGATTTTGAGAAAGAAAAGGCAAGGCTCGGCGCTGAGATGAAGAAGAACGACGCCGAGATAGAAAGACTTGAAAAGAAGCTTAACAATGCCGGCTTTGTTGCAAAGGCGCCAACGGAAGTTGTTGAGGCTGAAAGGGCAAAACTTCAGAAATACCTTGAGACAAGGGAGTCTCTCACCGTTGCGCTGAACAAGCTGAAATAAATATGGGGAGTGAAATATGAAAGAGAGCAACTCAACCCAAGAGAAGAAAAAGGACGACGAGATACTTGTTGTGTACCGCGGACTCTATGAGGACAGTGAGGAAAACCGCACCGTAACCATAGAGGATGGTATGCTTGAGATAGCGGAGTACGCTTTTTCGGATTTTAAAAATCTTGAGGTGATAAATATTCCCAAAAGTGTAAAGACTATCGGAGCGTCGGCGTTTATGGGCTGCACCAACCTAAAAGAGGTCAATATACAGTACGGAGCAGAGGTTATAGGGGATGAGGCGTTCTCATCCTGCTCCTCTCTGTGCCGTATAGAGATACCCGACAGCGTTAAGAGAATAGGCGAGGGGGCATTTGAGGGCTGTGCGTCTTTGAATTTTGTGAAGCTTTCGCAGTCGGTCGAGATGATCGGAGCGTCGGCTTTTGCGTACTGCTTTAATCTTACCGACATAGATATTCCGGA
Organism: uncultured Clostridia bacterium; assembly: GCA_944384515.1. Classification (GTDB taxonomy): domain Bacteria; phylum Bacillota; class Clostridia; order Oscillospirales; family CAG-272; genus UBA1740. Next base: position 3,236 of record CALWTU010000020.1, on the reverse strand, counting down.
CAGTTGTATACTGATAGAATTCAGTTGTTTTTCAAACTGCTTCGGACTTGAGAGCGTAAGGCTCTCTGACAATATGGCGCTGATTGACGAGTCGCTGTTTGAGGGATGCCGCTCGCTCAAGGATGTTGAACTTCCGCGAGAGCTTACAAGAATATCACGCAGAGCATTTAAAGGCTGCTCATCGCTTAAAAGCATTATTCTTCCCATATCTCTGAGGGCAGTGGGATTTGACGCCTTTGCAGACTGCAAGGGGCTTTTGAGAATAGCCTTTCCGAGGGATATGGCGGAGATAGAGGACGAGGATATTTTCAGCGGCTGCGACAGCCTTCGCGAGATTTCTTTTGCCGGTTCAAAAGAGATGTGGGAGTATCTTACCCACGGCAGGACGATAACCGTTGCGCATACAGACGGCACCGTCACAACGCCGCATGTTACATTCCTCAATATAAAACCAAAAGAGAGCAGTGAACCTAAGCAATAAGGAGAGGGTATGAAATATAAATGTCTTGTTCTTGACCATGACGACACGGTTGTTGACAGTACAAAAGAGATACATTTTCCGTGCTTTCTCAAATACCTGAAAATTTATCGGCCGGAGTTTCTCGGCAAATATACGCTTGATTTGTATTTTGAGAGGAATTTTGACCCGGGAATAAGCGAATTTTTGTCAAAGGAAATAGGGCTCAGCGATAAAGAGGTGGAAGAGGAAGAGAAGTTCTGGGCGGATTATGTGACCTCTCATATTCCGAAAACGTATGACGGTATCAGGCAGATAATCGAGCGGTTTTATCAAAACGGCGGAATTGTGGCGGTTGCCTCTCATTCGTATAAGCGGTATATTTTGAGAGATTACGATTATAACTCACTGCCCGTGCCGACTGTTGTGTACGGCTGGGATCTTCCGAAGGATAAGAGAAAGCCGAGTCCGTATGCAATATTTGATATAATTGATAAATACGGTATTGACAAAAGCGAGATACTCGTTGTAGACGACCTCAAGCCCGGGTATGATATGGCACGCAGTGCGGGAGTTGACTTTGCGGCGGCTGCATGGGCATACAATATACCGAAGATAAGAAATTTTATGCGTCAGAGATGTGATTATTTTCTTGAGAATGTGGGCGAGCTGTACAGTCTGCTTTTCGGGTGAAATGTAAATAAAACTTTGCACTTTCGGCACTTAGTGTTTTCGGCGTTAAACCGACGAACATTATTATTAAAATTAAAAACCATTTTTTTATAAAATAACGAAAAAGGCAAGCGACAGCTCAATACCTTTCGGTAAAAAGCTGTCGCTTTTTTCTTTTTTTAGGTTAGCTTAATGAGATAGCCTCTTTTTGTAAAAGGCGTACGAAAAAGATATTCTGTTTTTTTAACAGGTGGATTTGAACCCTTTTGCGTTTTTACACCGTTTACATGATTGGACTTGCGATTTGTCCTCGGAAAGTGTTCCTGTCCCGTCGTGTTCCTAGAGCCTTTAATTTTATTTGCCGGTTTTCACAAAATAGATCTCACGAGCTTCCTTCACGGCTTTGTTTCCACGGTCGAGGTAATCTTGCCATTTCGGCATCATAGGCTCCCAGGTCGTCTGCGCAAAGCCGAGAAGATGCTCCTTCGATATCTTATCGGTACAGTAATCGACAAGCTTTGGAAGGCAATCGTCAAAGTATTCAATACTTCCCGCAGGCATCTGATCGAATCCCGCCTCCTCAAGGCGGTCGAGGGGCATAACCCTGATCCTGTACTTTTCTTCTATGTTATCGCCGTACTGAGTGAAGTAATACCACACGTTCTGAACGACCGACTTCGGACACTTTTCTATAAACTCGTCAGGTTTGTGTCTGGCGTAATCCGACCACATCATCGCTCTCGCGCCGTTCTTTTCTACGCAGTCGACGATATAGTACAAATCGTGCCACCAAAGATCGTTCTGCCTTACTACGGCGTAATTGTATTTTTTCTGGTTTTCGTATGTCTCCTCGTCCATACCGATGTGGAAAAACTTCGGCTTAAAAAGCTCTATTAGCTCGTCGATAAGATCCTTTACAACCTCATAATACTTGGGCGTTGAAACCATTTTCGCGTAATCCTTCATCCATACGTCGTGTGTTGTAGAGAAATTGAGCTTTGGAATAAGCTCAAAGCCCATCGAAGCCATATAGTTAAGCTCCTTTTCCATCTCTTCATAGGTGAAAGCGCCCTCGACGGCTATCTCTGGGTGCGATTTATATATAAGCGCATCGCCGATGTCGATTATAAGGGTGTTGACACCGCTGTTTTTCATATCCTCGAGATATTTTCTGTAAACCTTGTAGTCAAAGCGAAGCTTAGGCGAAGCGGGGGATGCCCATATTTTTTCGGGATTGTTTCCGCCGATTGTGTTTCCTTCCTCATATGACCAGTTAGTCATAAAGTGGATAAGCATCGCCCAATTAAAGTCGTGATAAATTCTCATGCTACACCTCTTTCATATTTATTTTTAATTTTTACGAAACAAGAGTTATTTTCTTCGGAATAATCAAACCCGTTTTTTTCGGTTATCAGGGCTGTAACATTCTTTTGAGTCGATACCGAGCGATACATATAACCTTAATATTGGTAGTCGTTCATTATCTGAGATCTGTCATAGTCCTTGTCGCCCAAATGTCTTGCAACCCGGTCAAGATATACAGCCACAGTTGTGGCGGTGAATATTTTTATGCCTCTGAAGCTGTCGCCGGTAAAGGCAAGCTTTATCGAGTTGTTCTCGTCCGTAACATAGCTGACATCCGACGGAGCAGGGTTGAAAATCAACACGGGTACTATCTTCTTGCCCTCATTTTCGGCATTCTTATATTCATTTGGAATTTGAAGCTTGGGGACAATGCGCACCTTTATTCTTGTGCTCTGTGTTGTGGACTGCTGCTCTCCCGATCTTTTGAGAAGACTGCCTAACGAATAGAGGCTTGAGTGCCTGACAATTGAAAATATTGCGGAATACTCTGCATTTGCAAAATGCACGATTCTCCGTCTTCTCTGTCCGTTGTAAAAGCGCATAAGATATATTTCGTCTCCGACTTCTGCCACAACATCGGGGGCGTGCGACATTTTCAGGACAGCAGGGAAGAATTTTCTCGTAAACTTAAGTTTTATTTTGGGATTATTGCACAGTGCTCTGATTTTTTTGTAAGCGATGGTTCTCTTTATGACAAGCCGTACGGCTCTGTAAATATAAAGAGCGGCAATTAAAAGTATAA
>CALWTU010000019.1 GCA_944384515.1 uncultured Clostridia bacterium | reverse complement strand
CTATACCGCCGTTGTTGTGCTGAGCACAGAGAGCAATCTCAAGATACTCTTTTCTTATATCAACTCCTTTTGACTCATAAAGGTCAACAGCGGGAGAGTTCATCTTAAGAAGTCTCTCAATCGGAGTGCCGAAGCAGGCACCCGCCTTTTTGAGATAAACATACGCTTCCTCGGAGAGTTTTGTATAATCAATATCCGAAAGTCCGAACGGATTTTTTGTAAAGTCAAGATATACCCGTCTTTTTCTCAAAACGCATTCTCTGTAAACCAGAATATCTATAACAGATGAGCCGCAAAGCACCTTTTTGCTGTCAAACGGCCACTGGTATCCCTTGAGAAACACCATTGAGAGTGCCTCATATATATCCGAAAAATATTCAGCCAAAAATTCATGCTCCCGTCCCTCGGAGTCAATGCTGACAAAGCGCGGCAGCACCTGCATATATGTACCTGATACATTCCACCTCGGATCCACCGATGCCAGACCGTACTGCCATTCGGTCAGGTTCTGCGCTTTTGCGCCTGCCATAAGCGCAAGGCTTGTTGTGCCCGTGTGGCATTTCGGATACACGCTGTCACGGTATATGCCGGCAGGACCGCCTGTCGCAAGAATTATATTTTTGCATTTGAAAGCCACAAGCTCCGCCGTTTTTATATCAAGACAGAGCAGTCCCGAAACACCCCCATCCGCCTTAAGCACCTCTATTGCCAAAAGCTCGGAATATACGGGGATCAGAAGCTCCTCCGCCCTCTTTTGCAGAGCCTCGGTCATAAGTTTTGATGTCAGGGGTCCGACGCTTGTCGCCCTGGCATACGGGTCATGGTCGGTTTTGTACCCTACATACTCGCCGTAGCGGTTTGTCGGAAACTGCACTCCGAGCTCAACCAAATTCATAAACGAGCGCACAGACAGCGCCGCCTCGCACAGCGCATTGTCTCCGTCGACACTGCCGCCGCCAAAGAGGTTCTCCGCCATTGCTCTGACGCTGTCCGAGCAGTCCCCGCCGAGTCCGAGCTTGTAGTAAGTCTGCTTGTCGCTTCCCGTATTCCTCGATGTGCCCGAGTTTACTCCCTCTGTCACAATCGCAACCTCTGCCCCGAACTGCTTAAGCCTTATAGCTCCGTTATATCCCGCGGCACCCGTGCCGACTACAATATTATCAACGCTGTATTCTCTCATTACAGTCTCCTTATATGGAAGCCGCCGTCAACATCTATCGACTGTCCTGTCACATACGGCAAACTTCCGTTTACGAGAGTATATACCGCCTCCGCTATGTCCTGGGGCTGTCCCCAGCGCTTTATAGGAAGAAGACCGCCGTCAATGAGCGCGTCATATTTTTCCTTGACCTTCTCCGTCATTCCCGTTGCGATAATTCCCGGTCTTATCTCGTTTACCATGATACCGTACTCGCTCAGTCTGTCTGCAAAAAGGGTTGTTATCATGCTGACGCCCGCTTTGGATATACAGTACTCGCCGCGGCTTGTCGAACTTGTGTATGCGGACATTGAAGAAATATTTACAATACTTCCGCCGCCGCCCTGTGAGATCATCTGATTTGCAACCGCCTGGGTGAGAAAGAGTGTTCCCTTTGTATTGATATTCATTACAAAGTCATAGCTCTCCTCGGTCATCTCAAGAATATCACGGCGCACCTTCGGCGCAACCCCCGCCACATTGACAAGCACGTCGACTCTGCCGTACTTCTGAACACAAAGCCGTACAAGCGCCTCTCTGTCCTCTTTTTTGCTGAGGTCGCCGCACATATAAGTAAACTCCCCGCTGAGAGCTCTCGGCATCTCTTTGAGAACATCCATTCCCAAAACAGTCATACCGCTATCAAGCAGTTTTTTTGCCGTGCTGTAGCCTATTCCGCCGCAAACACCGGTAAGTAGCGCAATTTTCATATTTTCCTCCCGAACATATTCTCTATATTTTTTACCAATTCCTTATACAAAGGAAGGTATACATCCCGATCCCTTATAACACATCCCGGTGTTCCGCCCGCACGCATTATCTCGGTGCATTTTGAACAGCAGATACAGCATTTATCTTTATTCATTCCGCCGCATTTCAGTATATCGTTTGCAAAATCGGGGTATGCAAATATAGTTCTTCCGAATCCGGCAAAATCAAATTTGCCTTTCTCTATATATCCCGCCGCCACATTCGGAGCGACAGCTCCGAGATAAGAGAGCGCCGAACATATAAGCGCCATCTGCGGTACTCTCTCTTTTATGTATGCCGTGCCGTCAAGCATTCTCTTAACACCGAGAAGCGGATGTTCGCCCGGCTCGTACGGTCCCATGGCGAACGGGCGGTTTACATGCGGATTAAAATACGGATTGCCCATTGTTATATTGAGAAGGCGCACGCCGTAGGAATAAAGCTCTTTTACAAGCCACACAGCCTCGTCAAGCTCCACATCAAGTCCCCGTCCCTCTTTTACACCGAAGCCGTAGGGATACGGAAAACCGTCATAGACATTAAGCCTTGATGAGACAATAAAATCACCTCCGACTACCTCAAAAGCCCCTTTTACAGCCTCCCTGAGCAGCCTTGTCCTGTTTTCAAGCGAGCCGCCGAAATCTCCCTCTCGGTTATATGCAGAGAGCAGTTCGCAGTTAAGATACCTGTGACAGCATTTTATGTCCACACCGTCAAATCCCGCCTCGTATGCAAGCTTTGCCCCCTCTACAAGTGCGTCTCTTACCTTATAAAGATAACTGTCGCTGACAATCCTCTCGGAACTTATCGGACTGTCCTTTTCGAAAATCGGATTGTTATACGCAATAAGCGGCTCCGGTTTGCCGTGCGGCTTTGAATACCTGCCCGAATGCGTTGCCTGCATTATCACTATCGGTTCATATCCGTTTTTTTGAAGAGCAGTTGTCTTTATCCTTTCAACCTCTCTCTTAAAATCGTCAAGAGTGTTTTTGTTTATGTAAAGCTGCCTCGGATTGGCTCTGCCCTCCTCCATAACGGCGGTAGCCTCAAACCATATAAGTCCCGCTCCGCCCTCGGCAAGCCTGTCATACCTGCGCACAGTCAGGACATCCGGACTGCCGCCCGGTGTTCCGTCACAGCCCTCCATCGCCTGACAGACAAGCCTGTTATGAAACCGCTTGCCCGAGATGTTTGCCTCTTTGCCGAGCATGTCGGTATTATCCGAATAAGGCAGAGAAATCCCAAGCGCATCCTCATCGCGCATAAAATCCTCTCTGTTTAAATAGACTCTTCCCTTCACTTACCGTCCCTCGCATTTTCGCATTATTTGATTTGATTATACACCATAAAACCGAATCCCGCAACAGTTAAAACGAAATAAAAGGTTTGTTTTTCGAAACAGAATAGCTGAAAAAATTTCTTTGTTTAAACGGCAAATTGACTGCCCAAATTTAAAAACAGCTGTGTTTTCAACTATTTATTAAGCAACCTATACAACGCCGCGCGCCTCGCTATGTGCATTTTCGACAACATAAATTGGGGCTTTTCGAAATTTCATTCTTAAAAACTGCGGATAAATTTTAAAATTCACGGTTTTGCTATTTACATTTTTTAATTTTTATGGTAAAATGTACTTATAATGCAGTATTATCCGTTTTTTTAATCTCCCTTTTGAAAATCCGTTTACACGGGGCAGAAGGGGCGTTTTTTGGTCGGCCGGCGGCAAATCGGTTGCCGTGCGCTCGGCAGGACTTAAACTTGACGGATAGATTTTTTTGGAAGGAACGGTTGATTTAATGATAGTTGCTCTTGAAGAGGCAAAAAGAAAACTGACGGAGCTTAAAGATGTTGTCGAAGAACTCGGCAGACAACTCCGAATTGATGAGGCAAAGGCTGCAAGGCAGGAACTTGAAAGAGAGACGATGGTGGACACCTTCTGGCTTGATGCGGAAAAATCGAGTAAAACGCTCAAAGAAATAAAACAGCTTGCGGACACGGTCGAGAGCTATGAGGATCTCTCTCAGAGACTTGTTGACGCATACACGCTGTGCGAGATGGCAATTGAAGAAAACGACGAGAGCTCGGTTGAGGAGGTCGTATCCGAGACGGAATATATCAGCGAGCTTGCGGAAAAGAAGAGAGTTGAGGTACTTCTGTGCGGTCCTTACGATAAGAACAATGCCATTGTATCATTCCATCCCGGTGCGGGCGGTACGGAGGCTCAGGACTGGGCGTCCATGCTCTACCGTCTTTATACAAGGTGGGCTGAAAAGCACGGCTTTAATGTAAAGCTTGTAGACTGGCTCGACGGAGACGAGGCGGGACTCAAATCCGCTACGATTATGGTGGAGGGTCCGAACGCATACGGATACCTTAAGAGCGAAAACGGAGTGCACAGGCTTGTAAGAATTTCTCCGTTTGACTCGTCGGGAAGACGGCATACATCATTTTCGTCGGTAGAGGTTATGCCCGAATTTGAGGACGATGCGGAAATAGAACTGCGCGACGAGGATCTTGAAATCACGGCGCACAGATCGAGCGGTGCGGGCGGTCAGCATATCAACAAGACCGACTCGGCTATCAGAATTGTGCACAAGCCGACAGGTATAGTTGTCGGATGTCAGACCGAGAGAAGCCAGCTTCAGAACAAGGAAACCGCACTCAAGATGCTCAAAGCAAAGCTTATGGAGATAAAAATCCGCGAGAAGCTCGACAGAATCGAGGACATACAAGGCAACAAGGCAAATATTGAGTGGGGAAGCCAGATACGAAGCTATGTGTTTATGCCCTACACCCTTGTAAAGGACACGAGAACCGGATATGAGGACGGCAATGTTGATGCGGTAATGGACGGCGAGATAGACGGATTTATCAACGCATACTTAAAACAGCAGTCGGCTGTGGGAGAAGAAAACGCATAAAACA
>CALWTU010000018.1 GCA_944384515.1 uncultured Clostridia bacterium | reverse complement strand
TTGTCTTTATAATATTTTTTCTGAGAGAAGTCGGCACCATAAACACGGTCTTTTCGTCCGTCATTTCAATAAGATCTATCCCGGAAAACCAAAGGTTAAAGATCTGTTCAGAGTCAAGCTTGCTCCTCAGATTATCCATCACAAGAGCCATTATATCATTAAGTTCGCTCATAATACCCCGCATATTGTTTCGTTAATTCCGAAATCTATATATTATATATTAATATTATAACATAATATAATATAAAAAGCAAGAATAAAAAACAATTTAAATAAACCAAAATAAAAAAATAAGAGAAATAATGAAAAAAAAACCAAAAAAAGTTAAAAATTAATTATAAAAAAGAGTTTTTCATATAATTAATAAGTAAAAACACACAGATAAAATATTTTAAAATACTTGACAAAAGAATAAGAATTTGCTATAATTATTAGGCAATTTACTCTTTCTGGTGTTTTCTTTTGAGGTAAATTTGCATTCCTATATAATTTTTATGCTGCTATGGCTCAGTTGGTAGAGCACATCCTTGGTAAGGATGAGGTCACCGGTCCGAATCCGGTTAGCAGCTCCAAAAAACCACCGTTTTCGGTGGTTTTTTGTTTTTAAGGCAAAAGACAAACAGATTATTAAGCACCCGCAAATACGGGAAATTAAAAAAGGAAAAAGTGCCACCCGTGTCAAGTTTAACATAAATTTTTTGTGTTTTTTTAAAAAAGCAACCGCCGGTTGACAAATTGTACAGCACTATTGATTGTAAAAGAAGATAATTTCTGATATACTTCACTCATAGAGCAGCTTTAAATTTATTTAGTTAAATAAATTCTTTACATAAATTTAACTTGAAAATAAATTTTATCTGTGATATAATTTTTTTGTCCTGAGGTGAAATATGAATTTAGCTGAAAAAATTGTCTTTCTGAGAAAAAAGAACTCTCTTTCTCAGGAGGAGCTTGCAGAAAAACTCGATGTTACCCGTCAGTCGGTTTCCAAATGGGAGAGCGGGCAGAGCGTGCCTGATCTTAATAAGATTATTCAGATAGGGGAGCTTTTCGGTATCAGTTTAGACCTGCTGCTCAAGGATGATACAGGAGAGTGGGATATATTTTTCTCCTCCGGCTCATCTTTCTCTCAAAGCGGGAACACGGCGGAAAATGATTTTCCCGACGAGGAAAATAAAAAGATAAAAAGACTTGATCTGAAGTCGACAGATGATTTTCTCGAAAAATCAAAGAAAAATGCAAGGCTTTATGCCATAGCCACATTTCTTTTTATTATCTCTCCGATGTTACTTATGACGCTTTGCGCAAGGGATTATGGCTCGGAATCAAAACAGGCATTTGCGGTCGTTATAGGTATTGTCAGCCTTCTTTCAATTGTTGCAATCGGTGTCGGAACTTTAATTTACACAAGCTTTAAAAATCAGGAGTTTTCATTTGTTTATAAAAACCTCTTCTCGCTTGACGGCTCGGCAAAAGTCTCTGTCAGCGAAAAGAAGAGGGAATTTGAACCCCTCTTTTATAAGAGAATTATAATAGGCGTAATCCTGTGTATTTTGTCGGTTATACCCCTTATATGCTTTGCTCTGCTTTTTGCGGATTATGTAATGTACGGACTTCTTATCATGATTTTGACGGTAGCCGTTGCGGTGATAATATTTGTTTACAACACCACAATTCTGTGCGGATTCAACAGACTCCTCGGCGAGGGTGAGTTCAGCAAAGAAAACAGGGAAAAAGAGGAATTTGCAGAGAAGATTTCTGCGGTATATTGGACTATTCTCACAGCGATTTACCTCATTTACAGTTTTATTTCCTCAGATTGGGGCAGGAGCTGGATAGTCTGGCCGATAGGTGCGGTGCTTTATGCCGCTTTTTATCAGCTTGTCTTTGTCTTTTATAAGAAAGGCAGAATTAAAACAATCAGGATAGTCAGAAAAACAGATAAAAAATAATAATTTATATTTTCAAAATTCCATATTTTGACAAAGAAAGGTTAATTTATGTTACTTGAATTTAAAAACATAAGCAAGTCTTTCGGCGAAAAAGAAGTACTTAAAAATGTTTCTTTCACGGTGGAGAGCGGAAAGGCTTTCGGTCTGCTCGGAAGAAACGGCGCCGGTAAAACCACATCAATCAGAATTCTGATGAATGTTTTTGCTCAGAACGAGGGTGAAATTCTTCTTGACGGCAAACCCATTGACTACAAAAAAACACTTATAGGTTATCTGCCTGAGGAGAGAGGACTTTATCCCAAAAAAATCATTTTGGAGCAGCTTGTGTATTTTGCCGAGCTTAAGGGTATGAGCTATAAGGATGCTGTGGCGAGTGTTGACTATTGGCTTGACAGACTCGGTATGACGGAGTACCGCAACAAGAGGCTTGACACTCTCTCAAAGGGTAATCAGCAAAAAATTCAGCTGATAACCGCGCTTGCGCATGACCCGGATATTGTCATTCTTGACGAGCCCTTTTCAGGACTTGACCCGGTCAATGCCATGCTGCTTAAGGATGTTGTGCGTGAGACTATCGAAAAGGATAAGATAGTACTCTTCTCAAGCCATCAGATGAGCTATATCGAGGAGTTTTGCGACAGTATTGCAATTATAAATAAAGGTAAGGTTGCGCTTTTCGGTGACCTTAAGGAAATTAAGAGAACATACCCCCGTGACAAGCTTGTTGTTTCCACGACCGAGACACAGAGATTAAAAGACGAGTACTCTGACAAATGCTCAGATCTTCCTGACGGCTCTTTATTATTGAAGCTTGAGGGTGGCGAGAGCAAGAAGGGTGTCATGAGTGAGCTTGTGGAAAAATTTGATATCGACGAAATCAAAGTATACGAGCCGTCTCTTAACGATATCTTTGTGGAATATGCCGGCGACGGTGTGTAAGGAGGTATACATATGAAACAGTTTTCAAAAATTTTAAAGTTTGAGCTTAAGGGATACTTTAAAAACAAGGTGTTTATCGGAATTACGTTATTCCTTGTAGTGCTCATTGCTGTGGGAACATTTATTCCGTCTTTAATATCAATGATAAAGCCGGACGGATCCGACAGCACACCCGGCACAGATCCTACCACTCCGACAGCAGATAAAACAATGCTTATTTTATCAAAAGATGAGAGCATCACTTCTGTTGTGAAAGAGTATTTTACCGCCGCATTCCCGTCTTATAATGTCAGAATATTTGACACGGGTGTCGACGAGTTAAAAGAAGAGGTGATGTCAGGCAATGCGGACTGCGGATTTGTAATTGACAGCTCCACATCCTTTACATACTATGTAAACAATCTCTCGCTCTATGATACCAACGCCGCATCAGCGGGAGCGCTTATGCAGGAGGTTTACCGCATAAACGAGATGATCAAAAACGGCCTCACACCCGAAGAGGCAGCCGAAATAATGTCCGTCAGTATTACATCAAACACCGAGACCTTGGGCAAAAACCAGATTACAAACTTTATCTACACATATGTCATGATACTTGCGCTCTACACGGTTATTCTGATGTACGGTCAGATGGTTGCGACAAATGTTGCGACAGAGAAGAGCTCAAGAGCGATGGAGCTTCTTGTCACAAGTGCCGACCCTGTCAGCATGATGTTCGGAAAGGTGGTTTCTTCCTGCCTTGCGGGACTTATGCAGCTTACCGCAATTTTCGGCTCGGCAATAATTTTCTACAATATAAATAAAGCGTCATTTGAGGGAAATCAGATTCTCGACTCAATATTCAATATTCCCCCGCAGCTTCTTGTATTTATGCTTGTATTCTTCATCCTTGGATTTTTGATTTACGCATTCCTCTACGGAGCGATAGGATCTATGGCGTCAAAGCTTGAGGATATAAACACCCTCGTGCTTCCCGTAACATTCCTCTTCCTTATCGCATTCTTCATTGTAATATTCTCAATGGGCTCATCAAATGTAGATAATATCCTGATGAAGGTGGCATCATATGTGCCGTTTACATCACCCATGGCAATGTTTACAAGAATAGCAATGGGCAGTGTGGCGTGGTATGAAATTATGATTTCCATCATAATTCTTATCGGCAGTGTTATAGGCGTCGGAATCCTCTGCGCCAAGATTTACCGTGCAGGCGTGCTCCTTTACGGCAACTCGCCGAAATTCAGCTCGGTTGTAAAAGCCCTGCTTAAAAAATCATAAAAAAGTTTTTAAAACTCAAAAGCACCGCTTAATTTTTAAATAAATGAAAAATTGCTTTGAAAAAAGACCGCATCCGCGGTCTTTTTTCATTTGTGTTTTAAATTTTGAAAAAGGTTTAATTTATACCGTTCACTCTTCTTTTGGCATTTTGGTTTTTTTAAGAACTTCGGTGCGCAAGATGATAAGTGACACAAGCGCCTCTTTCATCTCTCCTGGCAGAAGTGACTCGTTTGCCAAGGCTATCAGTTTATCTTTTTTTGAGATGAGGTGCTCTATCATTTTTTCCGCAGATACGCGTGAAACTCCGGCATTAATGGCAAATGTAAGAAAATTATTTCTTGTGATGTTTTTCTTCTTGCCGCAAA
>CALWTU010000017.1 GCA_944384515.1 uncultured Clostridia bacterium | reverse complement strand
AGAACGTGAACGCCCGCATTAAGTGCCTGAATTGCGCAGGGTGCGTGCTGACGGTTATATGTACAAATCGAAACAGCGTCAAGCTTCAAAGACTTGTCGTTCACCATCTCCTCGCCGGAAGCGTAGCATTTAACACCCTCAACCTTATGTTTTTTAAAGAAAGCCTCAGCCTTGCCGGGGATTAAATCAGCACCTGCAACAATCTCTACATCGGGCTGCTTAAGATATGAAGCAATATGTGCGTTTGCAATCCATCCTGTTCCTATAATGCCTATCCTCATTTTTTTGGTGGCGTCAACTGTATTTGTTGTTTGATTTTCCTTGAAAGCGTCAAGTACATCAGCCATTTTTATGACCATTCCTTTCCGCTGCGCTTCAAGGCACAAAAAGGCACGAAAAGCCTGTACCATAACGCAACATTAAAAATTTTGTGTTAAAATATAGCTTGAGGAAACAGGTACACTACAGAGTACGTGGAGGTGAGTGGGCACAGCGAAAGCTGAACCGCATTTTTATGTGTACCGACTGCTCTTTCAAGCACAAATTTGTGGGACTGTGAATCCCGTAGACTTATCTTTGGAGAGACAACTACTCGTTTTTCAGTGAGCAGTCAGTCAATGTCTGTTTTCTCAAATAGAACATGAGAGGACGGTATTATGCTCAAAATCGTTTACCCCATCTGTTGTGGCTTGGATGTACACAAGGATTTTGTGTACGCTTGTATCGCTACAACTGAAAACGGAGTCACTACCTACAAAAGTCAACGCTTTTCAACCTTTACAAAAGGTCTCCGTAAGCTGTTATCTTGGCTTTTGGCAAACCACTGCAAGGATGTTTGTATGGAATCTACGGGAAAGTATTGGATTCCCGTCTACAACATCCTCGAAATCGATTGCAAGATCGTTTTGGCACATCCAAAATATGTCAAAGCAATTCGCGGCAAGAAAACCGACAAGAAAGATGCTAAGTGGATTGCGGATATTTTCAAACACGACCTTGTTTCAGGTAGTTTTATTCCTCCTGCGGACATTCGCCAGCTTCGGGATCTTGTTCGTTACCATACGAAACTTACGAATTTTACCACCGGAGAAAAGAACCGCGCACAAAACTGCTTGACTGTTTCCAATCTGAAGCTCGACAGCGTTTTCTCGGACGTTTTCGGAAAGGCTTCATCCAACATCATCGGTCACATCCTCGCAAATCCGTCGGAGAAACTTTCCGATGTGTCAGCTTTCAGAACGAAGGGTATGAAAGCAACCGATGAAGAAATTGTTGAAGCCGTTGACGGAGAAATGTGTCCTGAGCAAGCTGAAAAACTCCGTATCATCCGTGAACATATGAGCAATCTGGATTTGTGCAAATTGAATCTGCAATCGCTTATTCTGTCTACCGCAGAGAAATACATACCGGAAATTGAACTTATCTGTACTGTTCCCGGCGTTGCGACCTTTTCTGCAATCTCCGTAATTGGCGAAATTGGCGTGGATATGTCTGTTTTTCCAACATCCAAGCATCTTTGCTCTTGGGCAGGATTGACACCTCAAAATGACCAAAGTGCAGGTAAGAAGAAAACTACTCGCATTAGCCGTGCGGGGGTATATATAAAACCATTGCTGGTTCAATGCGCTTTGGCTGCAATCAAGAGCAAGAATAAGCACCCTGAAATCTACAACCGCTACTGTGCATTGAAAAAGCGCAGAGGTCACAAAAAAGCCATCATTGCCATTGCCAGAACGTTGCTTACAGCTATCTACAACATTCTGAAAAAGAAAGAACCCTACAAAGCCGAGCTTTACGCTCACTCATACGACACTCCGCCGGAACATCGAGCTGTTTCCGTGGAGGAGGCTATCTTTATTCTGCAACGGCAAGGCTATATCGTGACGCCCTGCGCCACGTAAATTATACCACATTTCTTCCGTTTTGTAAATATTCTTAAAGACACTTTTTCGGGTGCCTTGCCTTTTTGCGCTCTTTTTTACTTCCTCTCAAAGCATTTATTTTCAGACTTTATCCTCTTATTACAACTTGATAGTTTATTTCAGTTTATCCGGTATCATTATCAGATTTACTTCCCATGCGGGAACAGTCAAAAGCCGCCTTATATAAAACTTATACCACGGATACTTCTCTTTCAGCAATAGCGGAAGAGTGAATATATCCCGGCTCCTGTGATAAAGAGACACCAAAAGCTGCGGAGAACCGCTTAAAATGCTCTGCTCCGAGCCGCACAGCGCCTCAAGCTCAGCCCCCTCAACATCGTATTTTATATAATCGCACTCGGTATTTTCCAAAAGGCTGTCAACGGTAATCAATCCTACCTCTTCCTCTTTCTTTTCATATGAGGGGGTGGAATTTACCGAAGAGTTTCTGTTTGCACTGCTGAGAAAATATGCGGTGGACGCTCTGTCCCAAAGCGCACCGTTTACGCACTCGATTTCGATATCCGAATTTTGCGCATACTTAAGCAGTTTTCTGTAATTTCTGTTATCAGGCTCAACGGCAATAATCTTTTCTATGTTGGGAAAATATTCAACCGCTTCCTTGCAGGTGTCCCCGTTATACGCTCCGCCGTCTAACATCACCCGTATTTTGTCGAGCGAAAGCATCGAATACATCTCGCCTTTTTCGGAATACGCAGAGAGCAAATACTCTATTTTTCCGCTCAGCTTATAATTTATAACGGCACAATAACAGTTTTTCGATTCATCGTCATCAAGAATACTGTATGCCTTAAGTATTCTGTCGTAATTATTATTGTAAAACTCCCTGTCAAAATACTCATCTTCTCCCGCAACGGGCATATCAGGCACAATCAACTCGTGCTTAAGGCTGAGCTTATGAAGCATATCGATAACTTCCGCCCTGTTTGAGGCAAATGAGAGCACTATCACAAAATCATCATACTCGCTCTCTATCTCGGAGAGGGATTTCACTCGGTATCCCCGAAAGCTGTGCCCCCGCACAAATCCGTCTGAGGCAAAAATATCGCTGACCTTTATCGAGTACTTTTCAAACCGGCGGAAAAGCTTGTCCGCCCCGTTTCCCATTCCGTACACCGCAATAGGTCTGTTCTCTGCTTTGAGTTTGTCCCAAACATCGCAAATTACGGGATATTCGGGGAGATTTAATTTACTGTATACCATTTTTACCTCTGTATTTTCAGAAAATTATTGAAATGTTCTTATAATTGTGATAAAATTTATTTGAAAGAACAATAAAAGATTGGAGAAATAACCATGGATTGTATTTTTTGTGCCATTGTAAACGGCGATATTCCGTCAAAAAAAGTATATGAAGACAAATTCTGCTGTGCGTTTCTTGATATAAATCCTCAAGCGCCCGTACACTGTCTTGTTATCCCGAAAGAACACATAAGCTCGTGCAATGAAATAAACGAAACAAATGTTTCTGTTGTCTCGCACATTTTCACAACGATTCCCAAAATAGCGAAAGCATTAAATCTCACAAACGGATACAGAATTATAAGCAATGTAGGCGAAGATGCGTGCCAGAGCGTCAAGCATCTGCATTTTCATATACTCGGAGGAGCAAAGCTCACAGACAAAATGGGCTGACCCCAACAACCGTAAGCCCGATCCTTATTGTACCACAAAAACCAAACACTGTCAATAAATATCATATATCGAGTTCTCTTTTATTATAACAAATGTTTAAACACACAAACACTAAGACAAAATAGATACTGCGACAAATCTACTCATTTACCGTTTGTATTTTCGGTTTTATTTCAAATACCGTAAATGAAAGGAGAAAATATATGAAAATTCAATTTATCGGCGCAGCACATGAAGTTACCGGAAGCTGTACGCTTCTTGAGGTAAACAATATTTATTATCTGATAGACTGCGGAATGGAACAAGGTATTGATGTATTCCAAAATGTCGACTTGCCCATCGCCCCAAACCAAATAAGCGCAGTATTTCTGACGCACGCACATATTGACCACTCCGGAATGCTGCCTAAACTCTATAAAGAAGGGTTCAGAGGTATAATATATCTGACCGACGCTACCGCAAAGCTTGCGGATATTATGCTGAAGGACAGCGCACATATTCAGACAAGTGAGGCTGAATGGAAAAACAGAAAAGCCGAGCGCTCCGGAGAGGAAATTTTTGCGCCGACTTACACGCTTGAAGATGCGATAGGTGCAATTTCTCTGTTCCGAGGCGTGGCTTACAATAAAAAAATAACTGTTGCCTCAGGTCTTGATATCCGCTTTACGGATATCGGGCATCTACTTGGTTCGGCAGCCGTTGAAATCTGGATGAAAGAGGGAGAGGATGAGCGCAAGATAGTTTTCAGCGGGGATGTCGGAAATATAAATCAGCCGATAATCAACGATCCCATGCCCGTCAGCGACGCTGATTATGTGGTTTTGGAGTCAACCTACGGCAGCCGCCTTCATGAAAAGAACGACACGGATACGGTTGATGTTTTTGCAAAGCTGATTGACAAAACTATCTCAAGAGGAGGAAATGTCGTTATTCCCTCTTTTGCGGTGGGCAGAACGCAGGAAATTCTATACGCTATACGGGAAATCAAGCAAAAAGGGCTTACTAAAAACAAAGACTTCAAGGTTTACCTTGACAGCCCGCTGGCAATTGAAGCGACAGAAATTTTTTCAAAATGCGATATATCCTGCTTTGACGAGCCTACACGAAAACTTATTGAGCAAGGCATTGATCCTATAAAATTTCCTGACCTTTATCTTTCGGTTACCGTTGAGGACTCAAAACGCATAAACGAGACAGCGGAGCCTAAAGTCATTATTTCCGCAAGCGGTATGTGCGAGGCGGGCAGAATCAGACATCACCTCAAGCACAATTTGTGGAAAGCGCAAAATCTCATACTGTTTGTCGGCTATCAGTCAGAGGGCACTCTCGGAAGGAGCCTTATTGAAGGTGTTTCGCATGTCAAGCTGTTCGGTGAAAACATTGCGGTAAAAGCAGAGATCTGCGCCCTGAAAGGAACAAGTGGTCATGCAGATCAAAAAGGGCTTATAACCTGGATTGAAAAATTTGAAAGAAAACCGAAAACCGTTTTCCTCAACCACGGCGACGAAGAGTCAATAGCGGCTCTTTGCGGCGAACTTAAAGAAAGAGGCTATGCGGTTGAGACGCCTTACAGCGGTACCGAATACGACCTTGTCAAGGGTATTATGACCGCATACACCGAAAAGAAACGGTTAAACGCTCATGATATTGCAAAGAGCCGTTCTCGCAAAAACAGCATTTACAGCGAGCTTGTTTCTCAGGCAAAGGCATTGCTCTCTCTTGCAGAACGCTCAAGCGGTCGCCCGAACAAAGACAATGCAAAATTCTGCTCTCAAATCAGAGCGCTTATCGAAAAGTGGGACAGATAATTTTATTTGCTTTTCGGCTATGAGCATTTATATACCATATAAAAGAGGGTTTGAACACCCTCTTTTTTCATAAATTTCAAAAAAAGAATGAGCCAAACACTCAAAAAGCATTTGACTCACACTTTCAGAAGAATTAAACTTTCTCCTTAACCTTAGCCGCCTTACCAACTCTATCACGAAGATAGTAAAGTTTAGCACGGCGAACCTTTGCCTCACGGAATACTGTAATCTTCTCAACGTTAGGAGAATGAATCGGGAATGTCTTCTCAACACCTACACCGTAAGAAACTCTTCTTACAGTGAAAGTCTCGGAAATTCCGCCGCCGTGTCTTGCAATAACGGTACCCTCGAACATCTGTGTTCTTGTCTTCTCTCCCTCGGTAATACGGATATATACCTTTACACCGTCACCGATACCAAACTGAGGAACCTCAGTTTTGAGCTGCTCATTTACAAAAGCCTGGATCTTTTCCATTTTAGGCCCTCCTTAATGCTGCGAGCATTCTTGCGGAGCTAACGCAGAGGACTGCTCTGAAATTACCTATTCACAAACAAATGTGCACAGTTATAGACATTATAGCACATTGTATAAAAAAAATCAATAGTTTTTGTTATATTTTTTTGTTTTTAAGAAAAATTTTATGTTGGCATATTTCAGTTCATTTCAGGTTTTTCTCAGTGTGAAAATTATTTATGTAAGAGTTATCAATCTTTATTTGTTGTGTACACTTCCCTGTGACTTTTTGTATTTTTGTGCTTGTTTGATATATTATACATATTTTATGCTTTTATTTATTTTAAATTTATTATATATGTTCTTGTTTTTTACTGAGAAATATGTTAAAATATATGATGAGAAGTTGTTTGTGAAAGGACAAGAAGTATGTTAAGCGAAAATGAAAAGGAAAAAACCGTTTTGAGTGACGCAAAATCAAGCACTGCCCCA